>NZ_JBFUIR010000041.1:0-62917 GCF_056401755.1 Pseudomonas sp. P4_D7
CCCGCTCCCACAGGGTTTATCAGTGGTGCCAGAAGTCAGTTCGCCGCCCAGAAGATGTAATCGGCCTGGTACTTCACCACTTCCTGCTTGCCCTTGTTCGCCGTCGTGCATTCACTGCCCGGTGCCACGCCGCCCTTGAGCGCGACACGCTGGATGTAACTCACGCCGCTCATCGCGCCTTTACCCTCGGCCGGGTTGGCCTTGACCAGTTGATAGGGCAGGTTGCCAGGAGTCGACGGCGCCACGGCCAGTTGTGTGCCGGTGACTTTCGAACCGTCCTTGGCCTGCCAGGTCGCTGGCGGGCCGAAGTAGGTGCCGACCTGCTTGCCGCTGCGATCATTGAGCACCGCTTTCGGACCGACAAACGTCCACTCGGTCTGCCCGGCCGCGTTAGGCTTGTCGCGGCACTCGTAGGTGATCTCGCCGACGCCGGTGGTTTCCATGGCGATCTTGTGGCCGTCCGGCACTTTGATCGCGTCGGGGTAACTGCTTTGGGCGAAGGTCGTCGAGGACAGGGCGAGCAAACCGGTGAGGCCAATCAGTTGAGTGATGTTCATCAGTGTTATCTCCAAAAAAGGGTAGACCGCTGACAGCCGAAGAGGGCTGTTACAGGGACTACCCGTGACGGAGGCGTTTGGATGCAGTGGCCGGAAAATAAATTTCAAACCCCACCGATTTTCCCTGTGGGAGCGAGCTTGCTCGCGAAGGCGGCCTTTCAGCTAATAGAGGTGGTGACTGATCCACCGCTTTCGCGAGCAAGCTCGCTCCCACAGGGTTTTGTGTCGGGCTTGAGGCCGGAGGCTTTCAGGAGTTCCTGGGTATAAGGGTGTTTGGGCGCGGCAAAAATCTCCCGCGACGAACCCTGCTCCACCACCTTGCCATCCTTGATCACCATCAAGTCATGCGCCAGCGCATGTACCACCGCCAGATCATGGCTGATGAACAAATAGGTCAGCCCATGCCTGATCTGCAACTGCCGCAACAACTCCACCACCTGTTTCTGCACCGTGCGATCCAGCGCCGACGTCGGTTCATCCAACAGAATCAGCGCCGGCTCCAGCACCAGTGCGCGGGCGATGGAAATGCGTTGGCGCTGGCCGCCGGAAAACTCGTGGGGATAACGATGGCGGCTCTGCGGGTCGAGACCGACTTCCTCCAGCACCCGGATCACCGCCGCTTCCCGCTCAGCCTCAGTGCCGATACCGTGAGTCAGCAAGCCTTCGGCAATAATCTGCTGCACTGACATCCGTGGGCTGAGGCTGCCGAACGGGTCCTGGAACACCACTTGAATCTGCCGCCGCAACGGCCGCATCAAGCGCTGATTGAGCAGGCTCAGTTGCTTGTTGCCGAAGCGGATATTGCCCTCCGATTCGACCAGCCGCAGGATCGCCTGACCCAGCGTCGATTTTCCTGAACCGGACTCGCCGACAATCCCCAAAGTCTTGCCGCGTTGGAGGGTGAAACTCACGCCGTCCACCGCTTTGATGTAATCCTGCTGGCGACTGAACAACGCCTTGGGCAATGGAAACCACACCTTCAAATCATCGACTTCGAGCAGGTTGTGGTCGTACTCACTGGGCACCGGCGCACCGCTCGGTTCGGCCTCGATCAGCAAGCGACTGTAAGGATGCTGCGGCGCGCGAAACAGCGTTTCGCAATCGGCCTGCTCAACGATCTCGCCTTTACGCATCACGCACACGCGCTGAGCGATACGCCGGACCAGATTGAGGTCATGGCTGATCAGCAACAGCGACATGCCCAACCGTTGCTGCAACTCGATCAGCAGTTCGAGAATCTTCTGCTGCACCGTGACATCCAGCGCCGTGGTCGGCTCATCGGCGATCAACAGTTCCGGCTCGTTGGCCAGCGCCATGGCGATCATCACCCGTTGCCGTTGTCCGCCGGAAAGCTGATGTGGATAGGCTTTCAAACGCTGCAACGGCTGGCGAATGCCGACCAGTTCCAGCAGCTCCAGAGTCCGTTCGCGGGCAGCGCGGCCCTTGAGGCCTTTGTGAATTTCCAGTACTTCGCTGACTTGCTTTTCCACGGTGTGCAGCGGGTTCAGCGAGGTCATCGGCTCCTGGAAAATCATCGCAATGCGGTTGCCGCGCAGGCCGCGCATCTGCTGCTCGCTGGCGTGCAACAAGTCCACGTCGTTGTAGCGGATCGCGCCGCTGCTGCTGACGTTCTTGCCCGGCAACAAACGCAGAATCGAATGCGCGGTCACCGACTTGCCCGAGCCGGATTCGCCGACCAGTGCCAGACACTCGCCGCGGCGGATATCCAGGTTCAAACCGTGCACCACTTCCTGCCCGGCGAAGGCCACGCGCAGATCGCGAATTTCAATCAGGTTGTCGTTCATCTCAGCTCCTTGGATCAAACGCATCACGGCAAGCCTCACCGATGAAAACCAACAAAGACAAAATCAGCGCCAAGGCAAAAAACGCCGTCAACCCCAGCCACGGCGCTTGCAGATTGCGCTTGGCCTGACCGATCAACTCGCCCAGCGACGCGGTGCCGGCCGGCATGCCGAAGCCGAGAAAATCCAGTGCGGTCAGCGTGGCGATGGCGCCGGTCAGAATGAACGGCAGGTAGGTGAGGGTGGAGGTCATCGCGTTGGGCAGGATGTGCCGGCACATCAGTTCGTTGTCGGTCAGGCCCAGCGCTCGCGCGGCTTTGACGTATTCCAGATTGCGTCCGCGCAGAAACTCGGCACGCACCACATCGACCAGCGCCAGCCAGGAAAACAACGCCATGATCCCCAGCAACCACCAGAAACTCGGCGAGACAAACCCGGACAAAATGATCAGCAGGTACAGCACCGGCAACCCCGACCAGATCTCCAGCAGCCGTTGTCCGAGCAAGTCGACCCAGCCACCGTAATAACCCTGCAACGCCCCGGCAACGATGCCGATCAACGCACTGATGCCAGTGAGGATCAGCGCAAACAGAATCGAAATCCGCGTGCCGAAAATCACCCGCGCCAACACGTCGCGCGCCTGATCATCGGTGCCCAGCCAATTGCTCGATGACGGCGGACTCGGTGCCGGTTCGCTGAGGTCGTAATTGACCGTGTCGTAACTGAACGGGATCGGCGGAAACAGCATCCAGCCGCCCTGATCCTCGATCAGTTTGTGCACATAATTGCTGGCGTAATCCGGCTGAAACGGCAGCTCGCCGCCGAAATCGGTTTCCAGGTAATCACTGAGGATCGGGAAGTAAAAGGCGTCGTGATAACGGATCACCAGCGGCTTGTCGTTGGCGATCAACTCACCGCCCAGACAAATCAGGCACAGTCCGATAAACAGCCACAACGACCAGCGTCCGCGCCGATTGGCTTTGAATTGCGCAACGCGACGCTGACCGAGAGGAGAAAGAGTGAACATCAGGCAGTCCTCGCCGAGAAGTCGATGCGCGGGTCGAGCAGGGTGTAGCAGAGGTCGCCGATCAGCTTGATCAACAGGCCGAACAGGGTGAACAGAAACAGCGCGCCGAACACCACCGGGTAGTCGCGCGATACCGCCGCTTCGTAGCTCATGCGCCCGAGGCCGTCGAGGTTGAAGATGGTTTCGATCAGCAGGGAACCGGCGAAAAACACCTCGATCAGTGCCGACGGCACACCGGCCACCACCAACAACATGGCGTTGCGAAACACATGGCCGTAGAGCACGCGCCTCTCGGTCAAACCCTTGGCCCGTGCGGTGATCACGTACTGACGGCTGATCTCGTTGAGGAAGCTGTTTTTGGTGAGGATCGTCAACGTCGCAAAGCCGCCGATCACCAACGCCGTCACTGGCAATACCAGGTGCCAGAGGTAGTCGCCGACCTTGCCCAATGTGCTGAGGCTGTCGAAGTTGTCCGAGACCAGCCCTTGCACCGGAAACCAGTTGACGTAGCTGCCACCGGCAAACACCACGATCAACAGAATCGCGAACAGGAACGCCGGCATCGCATAGCCGATGATGATCGCCGTGCTGCTCCAGACATCAAACGCGCTGCCGTTCCTTATCGCTTTGCGAATGCCCAGCGGGATCGAAATCAGGTAGGTGATCAGCGTCGCCCATAAACCCAGCGACAGCGAGACCGGCAACTTCTGCACGATCAGATCAGTGACCTTGGCGCCGCGAAAAAAACTGCTGCCCAGATCCAGCTGCGCGTAGTTTTTCAGCATCAACCACAGGCGTTCGTGCATCGGCTTGTCGAAGCCGTAATGGTGTTTGATCTCCTCGATCAACGCCGGATCGAGGCCACGGCTGCTGCGCCCGGCGCCGCCAACCGCAGCGACCTCGCCACCGCCGCCCATGCTATGCCCGCCGAACCCTTGCAAGCGCGCGATGGCTTGCTCCACCGGCCCACCCGGCGCGGCCTGCACGATGAGAAAATTCACCACCAGAATGCACAGCAGCGTGGGGATGATCAGCAGCAAACGTCGACTCAGATAACGCAACATGTCACTGGCCCCCCGCAAGCTGGCTGTGCATTTGTTGCGTGGTCAGCGCCTTGGCCGATATCTCCCACCAGGTGTTGAGGCCTTCGTCGTAGGCCGGTTGCACGGCCGGCATGCCGAAGCGGTTCTGATACACCGTCGGCGTGCCTTTGGAGTAATAGTTGGGAATCATGTAGTAACCCCATTGCAGCACCCGGTCGAGGGCGCGGGCGTAATGCACCATGGCTTCGCGGCTGTTGGCCTGGACCAGTCCGTCAATCAGTTGATCGACCGCCGGATTGGCCAGCACCATCGAGTTCGAGCTGCCGACTTGCGTGGCGCTTTGCGAGGCGTACAGGCTGTACAACTCGCGGCCGGGGGAGACGATCGGATCGCCGCTGCGCGGGAAACTGGTGACGATCATGTCGTAGTCGCGGGCGTTGAGGCGGTTGACGTATTGCGCTGAATCGATGCGCCGCAAATTGAGGGTGATGCCGATCTGCGCGAGGGTGCGCTTGAACGGCAGCAACATGCGATCGAAGCCGCCCTGACCGTCGAGAAAAGTGAACTCCAGCGGCTCGCCGGCAGCATTGACCAAGCGATTGTGTTGCGGTGTCCAGCCGGCCTCGGCGAGCAGCTGCAACGCTTGCAGTTGCTTGTCGCGAATGTAGCCGCTGCCATCGGTTTTCGGCGCCTGATAAACCTCGGTGAAGACCTCGTCGGGAATCTGCCCACGCAGCGGTTCGAGGATCTTCAATTCTTCGGCGTCGGGCAGGGCGGTGGCGGCCATTTCGCTCTTCGGCCAGAAGCTGTTCTGGCGCACGTAGAAGCCGCGCATCATCTGTTTGTTGGTCCACTCGAAATCCCACAGCAGGCTGATCGCCTGACGCACGCGGCGATCCTTGAAGAACGGGTTCTGCAGGTTGAACACGAAGCCCTGAGCGGCGGTGGGTTTGTCCGGGGCGAGGATCGACTGTTGCAAACGACCGTCGCGCAATGCCGGGCTGTCATAGCCGACCACGTAACCGGACGAGGAGAACTCGCGGTTGTAGTCGAACGCGCCGGCCTGCAGCAGTTGGCGGGCGACGTCGGTGTCACCGTAGAAATTCACCGTGAGCGTGTCGAAGTTGTACATCCCGCGACTGACCGGCAGGTCTTTGCCCCACCAGTCCGGATCGCGCTCGAAACTGATGCTGCGCCCGGCGTCGACCTTGCTGACCCGGTACGGGCCGCTGCCCAGCGGTGGCTCGAAACCGCCGCCATTGGCGAAGTCGCGAGTTTTCCACCAGTGCTCGGGGACCACGCGCATCGTCGCCAGATCCAGCGCCAAGGTGCGGTTGAGGTTGTTCTTGAAGGTGAAGCGCACCTGCCGTGGGCCTTCGATCAGCACGTCCTGCACATCGGCGTATTGCTGGCGATAACTCAGGCTGCCTTTGGTCATCAACAGGTTGAAGGTGTAGCGCACGTCTTCGGCGGTGATCGGCGTGCCGTCGGCGAAACGTGCTTTTGGATTGAGGGTGAAGCGCACCCAGAGTCCATCGGGATCGCGCTCGATCTGCTGCGCGACCAGTGCGTAAACGGTGTACGGCTCGTCGAGTGAACGGAACGCCAGCGGCGAGTACACCCAGTCGTTGACCTGCACCACGGAAATGCCCTGATCGGCATACGGACTGATGTAGTTGTACTGGCCGATTTCCATCGACGCGCGGCTCAGCGAGCCGCCCTTGGGCGCCTTGGGATCGACAAAATCAAAGTGCCGGAAGTTCGCCGGATACTTCGGCGCCTCGCCGTACACCGTCAGCGCATAGCTGCCAGCGGCCAGCGCCGAAGTGCCGGTGCACAGCAGCGCACTGCCGAGCAGCAAGCCAGCCATGTTGCGCAAAAAACTCATGCAATCACTCCTCAAAATCCCTGAAGGAACCCGACCCCCCCTGTGGGAGCGAGCTTGCTCGCGAATGCTGTGTATCAGTGAAGGATGTGTTGACTGATACACCGCATTCGCGAGCAAGCTCGCTCCCACATTGGGTTTGCGGTGCTCTTGGTTAGAAGTGGTAAGTCATGCGCGCAAACAAGGTGCGGCCCAGCGGGTCGGTGTAGCGCGGGTCATAGCCGCTCTGGAAGTTGTAGGCCTGGTTGGAGAACGGCGGGTTGCGGTCGAACACGTTCTTCATCCCGGCATCGACATCCAGCACCTTGTTGAAGGTGTAGCCGGCCGACAGGTCCCACACCGAATACGACGCCACGCGCGCGTGGGTGTCGCGGTCGTAGTCGTTGTAACCCGTGGTGAAGCGGTTGGTCAGTGCCGCCCGCGCCGCGCCGAAGGTCCAGCTGCCGGTGAGGTTGTGCTTCCAGCGTGCGATCACGCCGTCACCCTGGAAGTCGCCGACCTTATCGGTGAACGGGCCTTTGATGGTGCTCTGGAAGTCGTACTCGTCAACGTAAGTGCCTTGCAGGCCCAGACCGAACTGACCGTACGGCGTGTTCGGAAAGCGATAATCCAGCGACACATCGACACCGTTGGTTTCGACGATGCCAAGGTTGGCGTTGCCGGTGACGATGTAGTTGAGCGTGCCGTCGGCGTTGCGCACGAAGCGGTCCGGGTAGGAACCGGCCTGATCAAACACGGTGGATTCCGGGAACGGCTGGATCTGGTTGGAGATGTGAATCCACCAGAAATCCAGACCCACCGAGAGGTTGTTGATCGGCTGATAGACGAAGCCGAGGGTCACGTTACGGGCCTTTTCCGGGGCCAGATCTTCGTTGCCGCCAATCTGATTGAGGAACTGCTGACCGCAATCACGGCCGCCGTTACCGCCCGGTTGCACCACGCCGCCAGTACACAGCACCGGGTCGTTGTAGTAACCCTGAGTGAAAGTGATGCTGCGCGGCGAATACAGCTCGTACAGCGACGGCGCCCGGAAGCCTTCACTGTAGGCGCCACGCACCACCAGCTCTTTCAACGGCTGATAACGGAACGAGTATTTCGGGTTGGTGGTGCTGCCGAAGTCGCTGTATTTGTCGTGACGCACGGCGGCGGACAGTTCGAGGCTGTCGAGCACCGGCACGTTGATTTCCGCGTAGGCGGCTTTGACGCTGCGGTCGCCCTCGACACTGCCGTTGGGGTCGATGCCGAGGCTCTGGATGTCGCCGGCGAACGACTCGAAGTCCTGATGGAATTTCTCTTTGCGGTATTCGCCACCCAGTGCCAGACCGGACGGGCCAGCGCCGAACCAGTCGCCGATTTCACGGCTGATACGACCATCGAAACCGGCTACACGGCCCACAGCAGTGGAGTAGGCGCCGTGGTAGGCCGCGTTGTCGATGTACTGCTGACCGGCGGCGGACTGCGGGCCGAACGGGTTGAGCAAACCACTGGCCAGACCATTGATCATCGCCTGGTCGCTGACAAAGCCATTGGTGACGCTGGAGACGATTTTGTTCTGGTTGTACGAGGCGCCGACGTTGTAATCCCAGCCGCCAACCAGACCATCGAAACTGAGCAGGAAGCGCTGGCTGGTGTTCTGGTCTTTCGATTCACGCGGGCCGGCCGCAGTTTCACGCCAGTTGACGTCGACCGGTTGGGTCGGGTCGAGAGCGAAATCGGTCGGCGCTGGGGTGATGCCGTTGCCGGGGTAGTAGGGCGACGAGCCGTCGAGGCTCAGGCCGGTCAACGGCGCAGGGCCAATCGCCGTGGCGTTGTTGTTGCGCGACCAGAAGTACTCGAGATTGACGTTGTGATCGTCGCCGAGTTTGCCGGTGGTTTTGCCGAAGAACGAGGTCTTCTCGGTCTGTGGCACCAGGTCGATGTATTCGCGGGTGCTGAAGCGGCACAAGCCGTCGCGGGCGACCAGGTTCGGCCCGTTGCAATTGCTGTTGGCCAGCGGGTTGGTGGCGTTGCCGTTCTGGCTGTAGTTGCCGGGGAACGCAGTGCCGGAGGTCTGATCGAGGCCGCGACCGGGGGCGTAGTCGGTGGCGAAGGAGCGGTCGTTGGCGTCGAGGTTCTGCTGCTTGTTGTAGTTGAACACGCCGAGAACGTTGAAGCGGTCTTCTTCCAGATCGCCGTAGCCCCAACTGGCGCTCATGTCTTTGGTTTGGCCGCCACCGCTGTGGGTCGGGGTTTCGCCGCCGAGGGTCAATTGGCCGTCGGTCAGGGATTTCTTGGTGATGAAGTTGATCACGCCGCCGATGGCGTCGGTGCCGTACAAGGCCGAGGCGCCGTCACGCAGGACTTCCACGCGCTCGATGGCGGCAAACGGGATCATGTTCAGATCCACCGCGCCGCCGGCCGAGTTGGTCCCCGACAAGGCGTTGTTGGCCAGGCGTCGACCGTTGAGCAGCACCAGCGTCTTGTTTGCGCCGATGCCGCGCATGTCGGCGAATGAGGCGCCGCCAGTGGCTGCGCCCACGGAGCCGGCGCTGTTGTTGATCGACTGGCTGCCGGTGATGCGCTGCACCAGTTCGGCGGTGGTGGTCACGCCCTGTTTGCGCAGCTCATCGGCCTTGAGAATGGTGATCGGCACCGCCGTTTCCGCATCGACCCGGCGAATCGCCGAACCGGTCACTTCCACCCGTTGCAGTTGCGTGGTCGGCGCAACCACCGCCGCAGCCGCCGGGACGTTAGCGTTGTCGTCCTCGGCCGCCTGCACAGTCCCGGCGCCCATCCCCATGGCCACCAGATACAACGGAACAAAACGGTGACGAGAAATCGTTGCCACCAAGGGTTTGAGCGTGAAGCGTGGAGTGTTCATCAGCATGGTTATTTCCGACTTTTTAGACGTTATCGAATTGGCCTTGTGAGCCCCTCATTGCTCCGCTATCGGTGATACCGCGTGCGGAAAACCACTTTCTTCAAGCAAGCCGATCCCCTCCGAAGACGCGTGGCGTTTTTTCGGTCGGCTGGTTGCGACGGGATTCGGTCAGCGGTGCCGGACGCGTGTTTTCAGTACGCGGCCGCCACCGCACTCAGTGGGTGGTCATCACCGATATTTTGGTGATGCCCGAGCGTTCGATCGACGCCATGGCTTTCGCCACCTGGCCGTAATTGACGGCAGAGTCGGCCTGCAACTGCACGCGCACTTCGCTGTCCTTGGCCTTGACCTCCTTGAGGCTGGCTTCCAGCGATTCCGGGGCCAGCTCGGTTTTCGCCAGATAGAACTTGCCGTCCTGATCGACGCTGACCACCACCGGATCCTTCTTCTCGGCGGGGGCGACGGCGTCGGTTTTCGGAAGGTTGACCTTGATCGCGTTGGTCATCAGCGGTGCGGTGACGATGAACACCACCAGCAGCACGAGCATCACGTCGACCAGTGGCGTGACGTTCATTTCGCTGAGCACTTCATCGCTGTCTTGAGTGGAAAAGGACATCAGCTGGCCTCCCGCACGGCGGCCGTGGTTTTGCTGGCGATGGCCTGACGGCTGATGGAAAACGCACTGCGCGAGGCGAGGGCGTCGAAGTCATGGGCGAAGTCGTCCATGTCTGCCGAAGCGAGTTTCAAACGACGCAGGAAGAAGTTGTAAATCAGCACCGCCGGTACGGCGACAGCGATACCGACGCCGGTGGCGATCAACGCGTGACCGATGGGACCGGCGACCGCTTCCAGGCTGGCCGAACCGGTTTCGCCGATGCTTTTCAGCGCTTCCATGATTCCCCACACGGTGCCGAACAAACCAATGAACGGCGCGGTGCTGCCGATACTGGCGAGGATCGCCTGGCCGTTTTCCAGCGAGCGGCGTTCCTTCTGGATCTGCTGGCGCAGATTGCGTTCCAGGCGATCCGAACGGTTGATGGTGTGCGCCAATTGCTGGGTGGTACGCGGCGAATCTTCCACCAGCAGCGCTTCGAAACCGCTGCTGGCGATACGCGCCAGCGAGCCCGGATACTGGCTGGCGTGTTCGGCGGCGGTGAGCAGATCCGGCGCGCCCCAGAAGGCTTTGCTGAATTGTTTGTTCTGCGCTTTCTGCCGCAGGTACTGCGCCGACTTGACCAGCAGGATCGCCCAGCTGACCACGGAAAACAGCACCAGACCCCAGAGCACGCCGGGGACAATCATCGAAGACAAATCGTTCATGGTGACACCTCGCTTGCGTTATTCGGTTGTGCGTTGATTGAGCGTTCGGTTATTGCGGCAATTTGAAATCGATGGTCTGGGTGGCGAAGCCGTCGATCGGCGTATCACCGCGTTTGGCCGGAATAAACTTCCAGTTCTTCACGGCGGCGACGGCGGCGTCATCCAGTTGCGGTTTGCCGCTGGATTTGGTCACCGTCACCGTGCCGGCGCGACCGTTGGCGAGTACCTGAATGCGCAGCACCACGCTGCCCTCCCAGTTGCGACGCAGTGCCAGCGACGGGTATTCCGGCGGCGGATTGCCAAGGCTGGCGAGACCGGAAATCGCTGCCGACTCCTTGACCGGACCCGGCGCGGCAGCAGGGGCTGGCGGTGCGCTCGGGGTGGCCGGTGCAGCAGGCGCGGCAGGTTGTGCCGGAGCGGGCGGCGCTTTCGGTGGCTCGACCTTTTTCACCGGTTTCGGCTTTTCGACCGGTTTCGGTTTTTCGATCGGCTTGGGTTTCTCCACCGGTTTCGGTGGTGGCTTGACCGCGTCCTCGTCTTCCACCGGTTGTTCCGGTTCCGGCGGTGGTGGCGGAGGAGGCGGTGGTGGTGGTTCCGGTGTGGGCGGTGCCGGTGGCGTCGGGCTGGTCAGCTCGACGGTCATTTCCGGAATCTGCGGTGGCGTTGGCAATGGCTCTGTTTTGGATTGCTGGAGAAACCACCAGGCGCCGCCGTGTATCAGCGCCGACACAGCCACCAGCAACACCATCTGCTGTTTATTCAGACCGCCGGGTTGCGAAGTGTTGGCTTTAAACGCCGGCCTGCCCGGAGGCGGCGGAATTGGCGCTTCCCGCAACGACCCCGGCAGGGTTCTGTGCTTTACCGCATCGTTCATTAAAGCTCCCTCGGGTTGATGAAGGGCAATAAGGTGCCGTCCGAACATCCAGGAGATGTTCGAGTGGGTGGGTGCAACTTTCTTCAAGGTGAGCAGAAGCCGATAGTTGAACTATCCGGTTAACAAGGCTTGTGCAAACTTACTGGCTTGGCGTCATCGACTTTGAGTGTTCATTGGCCATTCCCTGGTTGTTCTTCTATTGCGTAAGACAACGGTCGGTGTCTCATGCTTGTTACACATAGCAACCGCTGTGCCAGATATTGCTGAAATGTAGAGTGCGTATTTCATGAGTGTTACCCATGTCGCATTTATATAAGTTTTAACCTTGTCGTGGTTTTTCCATGGCGCGCAGATTGCCGTTACTCCGGTCGAGGGAGCTTTTTCACAGGCGAGTCAGGTTGTGCGCCATATCACGCTGATCGGCGGGATAGAGCGGCGGCTTGGCTTGCGGCCAGGGCACTTGCTGGTGCGCGGCGGACCGAATTGGTGCGGGTCAATGTTTTAGCGGCTCACGGGGCATGTTCCTTGTTGTTGGTTAAATGAAATCACTGTTTAAAGTATTGAATAGTTCAAATCCGTGGAGCAGTTTTGGTGCACTTGAAGTGGCGCTGAAAGTTATTGTTCGACAATCCTGCTGTCGTTCAATGCGCACTGCGTTTGCGTAGTAAATGTCCGAGTCTTATTTAAAAAATAAATAGCACGCTGCCGTCGGCCAATAACTCATTGGCGAACGCAGTGCGCTGTCGAGGTGTCAGGTAATAAAGTAAGTGTGAAGGCAGCCGGGACTGTTCGGATGAACTCGGCGGCGAACGGATAAATGCAAATAGGCTGTGATGCGGCAGAGCGTTTGAAGATTCACGCGGTGAACTCCTTGTTGCCAGCTCGGATACGCGAACTTTTGGTTCGGTATCGCACCTTACAAGAACGCGGATAGCGTTCGATGAATGCTCTTGGTGCGGGATGGGCACCGCCAGCGCTGTTTTGCGAGGTTTGAATTCGCAAGTCGCGAGTGCATGGGAAAACCGTGCCAAAGCCGATACACAGGCAGATTATTTCTACATCCACGCTACAGCCATCTACCCTGTGGCAATGGTCTTTTCGGGGGGATTGGATATGTACCAGCTCTATGGGCACAGAAATTCAGGCGCGGCGGCCATCGAAGCGGCGCTGGAACTGTGCCAGATCGCTTACCGTTTCATTGATGTCGAGGCCAGCACCGAAGCTGCCGAGGCGTTGGCGCAGCTCAATCCACTCAAGCAGATACCGACCTTGCAACTGCCCGATGGCAGCGCCATCACCGAGAGCGCGGCGATCCTGATTCATCTGGGCCTGACATTTCCCAAGTCCGGCCTGCTGCCAGCCAAGGCGAATGATCGTGATCAGGCGATTCGCGGCCTGGTCTATATCGTCAGCAACTGCTACGCGGCGATCGGCGTCATCGATTATCCGGAGCGCTGGCTGCTGATGCCCGACGAAGCCTCGCGGCAGAATCTGGTCGCCGGCGCGCGCGAGCGTTTGCACTGGAGTTGGGAGGTGTTTGCCGATCAGTTTTCCGCCGAGCTGTATCTCGATGACGAAACGCCGGGGGCGCTGGATGTGCTGGCGGCGGTGGTGACACGCTGGGCGGGCAGTCGCGAGCATTTGCGCCAGACGCGACCGGGGTTTTATGCGTGGTTGCAGCGAATTGACCGGCATCCGGTGCTGGCGCCGGTGTTTGCCCGGCATTGGCCGTCCTGACCGCTAAAGAACCCTGTGGGAGCGAGCTTGCTCGCGAAAGCGGTGGGTCAGAAAAACAAGCGTCGACTGATACTCCGCCTTCGCGAGCAAGCTTGCTCCCACAGGGGTAGGGGATGATCCTGAAGGGTTATTCCCCGCGAATGTACTTCTCCAACTGCTTGATCAGTTCCGCCTGTTCGGCAATCGCTTCCTTGACCAGGTCACCGATCGACAGCAAGCCGATCAACTTGCCGTTCTCCACCACTGGCAAGTGGCGCAGGCGTTTGTCCGACATGATGCCCAGGCAGGTGTCGACGGTTTGATGGGTGTCGACGGTGATCACGTTCGCCACCATGATATCGCGCACCGGCGTGCCCACGGATGAGCGGCCATGCAGCACCAGTTTGCGCGCGTAATCGCGTTCACTGATGATGCCGACCACCTTATCGTCTTCGACCACCAGCAAGGCGCCGACGTTTTTTTCGGCCATCTTCATCAGCGCTTCGAGCACCATGTGATCAGGCTTGATCTGGTGCACTTCCTGATTTTTCTGATCTTTGAGCTTGAGCAGTTGGGCGACGGTCTTCATGGCGGTTACTCAGGTGTTGTCGTTGTTCTCCAAGCATCGTAGACGCAAGCGCGCAGGGCAAGGTGGCAAAGCGGCAGATAACACGCAAAAAACGTCATTCGCCGGTTTTTTCCATGGTTGGCGCCGATTTATCGCCAGGGTCATCCCGTGCAATGCCGCGTAGAATGCCCCTCTGTTTCAATTTCTGAGGTTGCAGTGGTGGATTTACCGCAGGGCTTCGTCCTGACCCGGCATTGGCGCGATACCGCGGCCGGCACCGAAGTCGAGTTCTGGCTGGCGACCGACGCCGGGCCGCGCCGTGTGCGCCTGCCACATCAGCCGTCGGTGGCGTTTATTCCCGCCGAGCAGCGCGCAGCGGCCGAACGTCTGCTGCACGACGAGAAGAATGTCGAACTGCGCCCGCTGGCCTTGCAGGATTTCGAACATCGCCCGGTACTCGGTCTGTATTGCCAGCAACACGGCCAGTTGATGCGCCTGGAAACCGCGCTCAACCGCAACGGGGTCGACGTCTACGAAGCCGACGTGCGCCCGCCGGAGCGCTATCTGATGGAGCGCTTTATCACCGCACCGGTGCAGTTCAGCGGCACGCCCGATGCCAACGGCGTATTGCTCAACGCCCAGCTCAAACCTGACCCCGATTATCGACCGAAGCTGCGCCTGGTCTCGCTCGACATCGAAACCACCGAAACCGGTGAGTTGTATTCGATCGCCCTCGAAGGTTGCGGCGAACGTCAGGTATACATGCTCGGCGCGCCGAACGGCGATAACCGCATCGTCGATTTCGACCTCGAATACTGCGACTCGCGCACCATCATTCTGAAGAAGCTCAATGACTGGTTCGCGCGCCACGACCCCGACGCGATCATTGGCTGGAACGTCGTGCAGTTCGATCTACGCATCCTCCACGAACACGCACGGCGCCTCGGCGTGCCGCTGAAGATCGGCCGTGGCGGCGAAGAAATGCAATGGCGCGAACACGGCAGCCGCAATCACTACTTCGCCTCGGCGGCGGGGCGGCTGATCATCGATGGCATCGAGTCGCTGCGTTCAGCGACCTGGAGCTTCCCGTCGTTCAGTCTGGAAAACGTCGCACAGACCCTGCTCGGCGAAGGCAAGTCCATCGACAACCCGTACCAGCGCATGGACGAAATCAACCGCATGTTCGCCGAGGACAAACCGGCGCTGGCCAAGTACAACCTCAAGGACTGCGAACTGGTCACGCGGATCTTCGCCAAGACTGAATTGCTGACCTTTTTGCTGGAACGTGCCAGTGTCACCGGCCTGCCGGCCGATCGCAGTGGCGGCTCGGTGGCAGCATTCACGCATCTGTACATGCCGTTGATGCACCGCCAGGGTTTTGTTGCGCCGAACCTCGGCACCAATCCGCCGCAGGCCAGCCCCGGCGGGTTTGTCATGGACTCGCAACCGGGCTTGTACGAATCGGTGCTGGTGCTCGATTACAAGAGCCTGTATCCGTCGATCATCCGCACCTTTTTGATCGACCCGGTCGGCCTGATCGAAGGCTTGCAACACCCGGATGACGCCGACTCGGTGCCGGGCTTCCGTGGTGCGCGGTTCTCACGCACCCGCCATTGCCTGCCGTCGATCGTCTCGCGCGTGGCCGAAGGTCGTGAGACCGCGAAACGTGAGCACAACGCGCCGCTATCGCAGGCACTGAAGATCATCATGAACGCCTTCTACGGCGTGCTCGGCTCCAGCGGCTGCCGCTTCTTCGATACGCGGCTGGCGTCATCGATCACCCTGCGCGGTCACGAGATCATGCTGCGCACGCGCAAGCTGATCGAAGAGCAGGGCCATGCAGTGATCTATGGCGACACCGACTCGACGTTCGTCTGGCTGCGTCGCCCGCACGGACAGGAGGAGGCGGCCAGCATCGGTCATGCGCTGGTCAAGCACGTCAACGACTGGTGGCGCGCGCATGTGCGTGATGAATATGGCCTGGAAAGCGCCCTCGAACTGCAATTCGAAATTCACTACAAACGTTTCCTGATGCCGACCATTCGCGGCGCCGAGGAGGGCAGCAAGAAACGTTATGCCGGTCTGGTCACCCGTGCCGACGGCAGCGATGAAATGGTCTACAAAGGTCTGGAAACCGTGCGTACCGACTGGTCGCTGCTGGCCCGGCAATTCCAGCAGGAACTCTACGAGCGGATTTTCCAGCGCAAGCCCTATCAGGATTACGTGCGCGACTATGTGCGCAAAACCCTAGCGGGCGAATTCGATGATCGACTGGTTTACCGCAAGCGCCTGCGCCGCACCCTCGACGATTACGAACGCAACGTACCGCCGCATGTGCGTGCGGCGCGGCTGGCCGACGACTACAACGCGCAGCACGGGCGCCCACGGCAATACCAGAACGGCGGCTGGATCAGTTACGTCATCACCCTGGCCGGCCCGGAGCCTTTGGAAGTGCGCCGCGCCGCCATCGACTACGACCACTACATCACCCGGCAACTACAACCGGTGGCGGATGCGATTCTGCCGTTTGTCGACGACGATTTCTCAACCCTGATCGGGGGGCAGCTGGGTCTGTTTTGAGTCGAGCAACTGCAGCGTCCATTCATCGAGAATGCCGTGGAAGTAGCGCTCCAGCGCCTGATTGAACACGCTGTCTTCAGCGGCAAATTGAGCGAACAGGGTCATCGAGGAATGAAATTTCAGGTCATCGGGATGGCCGAAAATCTCCGCGATCGAGCGCTGTGGCACATTAAGCACAAGCTGCGTGCAGGTGCGTAGTCGGGCGCCGAGCAGCTCGTGGGACAGATAGGCCCGGGCTTCCTCGGCTGAACCGATGGCGTAGCGCCGGGACATTTCACTGCCGCCCAGGCCGGCGAACTGCGGGAAGACAAACCACATCCAGTGGCTGCGCTTGCGGCCCTCATCGAGCTCGCGTTGCACGCGCTCGAACACCGGGTCCTGAGCCTGGACAAAACGTTGCAGGTTGAACGGGTCGTACTGATCAGTGCTTCTCATCGCGAAGCCCTCGCCAGCCGCTGGCTCAAACCATGGCCAGCCGCTGCTTGCGTTGTGGCGCTTGAAACGCCTGGTCCAGCGCCGCCAGATCCCCGGCCTCCAGTTGCAGTTGCGCGGCTTGTGCATTGAGTTGCACGTGTTCCGGTCGCACAGCCTTGGGAATCGCAATCACACCATCCTGACGCAGAATCCACGCCAGCGAAACCTGTGCGGGGGTTACACCATGACGAGCGGCAATCTCATTCAGCAGCGGTTCAGCCAGCATCGCGCCGCCCTGGCCGATCGGACAGTAGGCCATCAGCGGCAGGCGCTGGTGTTGGCACCACGGCAGCAGATCGAATTCGATACCGCGCTCTTCCAGGTTGTACAGCACCTGATTGGTCGCGCAGGCGGAACTGGAGAGTTCTTCGAGATCGTCGACATCGAAATTCGACACGCCCCAACGGCCGATCTTGCCGTCCTCGCGCAGGCGTTCGAAGGCCTCGACGGTTTCTTCCAGCGGATACTGGCCGCGCCAGTGCAACAGATAGAGGTCGATGTAATCGGTGTCGAGCCGGCGCAGGCTGCGCTCGCAAGCTTGCGGGATGCCCTTGCGGCTGGCGTTGTGCGGGTAGACCTTGCTCACCAGAAACACCTGATCGCGCAGGCCGGCAATGGCTTCGCCAACCACGCTTTCGGCGCCGCCCTCGGCGTACATTTCGGCGCTGTCGATCAGGGTCATGCCCAGCTCGATACCGCTGCGCAGTGCTGCCACTTCACGCTTGTGCGCCGAGCGGTCTTCGCCCATGCGCCAGGTGCCCTGGCCAATGATCGGAACCTGGACGCCGGCCAGTTCGAGGGTACGCATGCAAACCTCCTTGCTGAATGTGTCGATACCTTTTAGTGGGCAGCAGGATAGACCAGATCGTTCCCACGCTCTGCGTGGGAATGCAGCCCGGGACGCTCCGCGTCCCTTCGCGAGCTGGAACGCGGAGCGTCCCTTGAGGCATTCCTTTGCTGCGCGTGGGAACGATCAGGTACGGCGGGGCGAGTTATTTTGCGGAGAACTTCAACACCACGCTGTGGCTGTAAGCCTGCCCCGGATCAAGCCGAGTACTCGGGAAGTCCGGCTGATTCGGTGAATCCGGATAGTGTTGAGTCTCCAGGGTAAACGCGCCCCAGTGCGGATACACCTTGCCACCCTTGCCCTTGACCGTACCGTCGAGGAAGTTGCTGGTATAGAACTGCACACCCGGTTCCGTGGTGAACAACTGCAGAACACGACCGGACTGCGGATCACTCACCTCAGTCGCAACTTTGCCGATATCACCCTTGGTATCCAGCGCCCAGTTGAAGTCAAACCCACCCTGTTTCGGCTCAGCGAATTTCAGCTGCGGATGATCAGCCTTGATGTGCGTGCCAATCGCCGTCGGTTTGCTGAAGTCCATCGGTGTGCCGGCCACGGGCGCCAGTTCGCCGGTCGGGATCAGTTTGGCGGTGACCGGGGTGTAATGGCTGGCGTGCAGGGTGGCGACCTGTTTGAGGATGTCGCCATTGCCAGCGCCGGCGAGGTTGAAATAGCTGTGGTTGGTCAGGTTGAGCACGGTCGGTTTGTCGGTGCTGGCCTTGTAGTCGATGCGCAGCTCGTTGTTGTCGGTGAGGCGATAGGTCACCTCGGTGGTGAGGTTGCCGGGGAAGCCCATTTCACCGTCCGCCGACAGATAGGTCAGGGTCACGCCGACGGAATCCTTGTCCTTGGTTTCCTGTGCCTTCCAGACTTTCTTGTCGAAGCCCTGCGGGCCGCCGTGCAGCGCGTTGGTCTTATCGTTCTGCGGCACTTGATAGCGCTTGCCGTCGAGTTCGAAGGCACCTTCGGCGAGGCGATTGCCGAAGCGGCCGATGGTTGCGCCGAAGTAGGCGGTGCCTTTCTGGTAACCCTGGACATCATCGAAGCCGAGCACGACGTCGTCGAACTTGCCGTGCTTGTCGGCGACTTTCAGCGATTGCAGGGTCGCGCCGTAGGTGATGACGGTGGCTTGCATGCCGTGGCTGTTGCGCAGGATGTATTGCTCGACGGGCGTGCCGTCATTGGTTTTGCCGAAAGCTTTGTGTTCGGCGCTGAGGCCGGCCGCGTTGGCGGAGAGGGTGGCGATCATCAGGGACAGTCCGAGGCCGGAGAGCAGGTGACGGGATTGAAGCATGGTTGACCTTCCTTTTTGTTGTTGTTTTTGAAAGCGGCGTTCTATCGGTATGTTGATCACCGAAAAAACAAAGTAGTCATACTAAATACTCATCAGGTGAAAATTTATAGCTGATTAATCGTTTATTTCAACAATAAAGACAGACTAAATTGCAAGTCGTAGTAGGTGCAAGGACGACCGGGCATTCGGTGCACTGCACTTTTTCGCAATCGGCGGCTCTATCCATGGCCAGGATGCGGTGACTCCCGCCGCACAGGAATGTGCCTGTTCGAGATTTCATGCCGAGAGCTTTTGCCCTGATCGCTGCTTTTTTCCGCCGCCCGTGCCTGTTGCTGGTGTGTTTGTCGTCGCTGCTGTTCAGCGGTTGCAGTCACCAGGACGGCAACGGCTTCTTCAATCAGATGCGTGAAGGGCAGCCGCAGGAGTTCCTGCAGACCAGCGTCGACCGCATGGCCACGTTGGCGATGCGCGACAACCTCAGCAGCCTCTATCGCTTGCAAGCCAAGCTGTACCTGCGCAACCCGGACGAGCTGCGCAAGTCAGGGTTTCTCAACATCCATGCCGCTGTGAAGCAGGTGCGGATGGCCGTCGAGCAGCAACAGCCGTTGCCGGTGCTTGGCGGTCGAAAAGATCTGGCGGCGCTCAGCTATGCGATGAGTCCGGAGTTTCTCGGCGACCGTGTCGGCGCGTTCATCTATGCCATCGGCAGCATGCTGGTCACCGCTCATGGCAATCGCACTGAGTTCTACATGACCGATGCGATCAACCCGACGTTCGTTCACAACGCTGCACGCAATATCGAAAAAGCCACGTGGATTTTGTCCCAGCGGCAGAACAAGGAAGGGCAGCCGCTGCTGTTTTCCAATGAGATCTCGGAGGAGGGCAGCAACCTGAGCTTCGCCACCGAGTTCGGCAAAATCGTTGCGCGACTGGATCTGATCACGCAGATGCTTGATGAGCGTTACCGGCGGATCGGCCTCAACTACGCGCAAAGTCTGCTCTTCCTGAATTTCCTGCCGGTGCAGTGAGTTCCACGAGAACCTGGGGAGTGCAGAGATCCAATGTGGGAGCGAGCCTGCTCGCGAACGCGGTGGATCAATCAACACTTCAGTGCCTGAAAGAGCGCATTCGCGAGCAGGCTCRCTCCCACATTGATCGAATAGTGAAGGTTGTTTTTGTATACAATCCGTCACCGCTATTGATCAAAATGGAGCCGCACCCGTCATGACCGACCCCGCCAGCGCCGATTTCAGCCGCGTCGACCGCACCGCCCGTGCGGACAAACTGCCCTATGCCGCGTTGCTGGCGTTCGCCATGACCGGCTTCATCGCCATTCTCACCGAGACCCTGCCTGCCGGACTGCTGCCGCAAATCGGTGCCGGGCTCAACGTCAGCGAAGTGTTGGCCGGGCAACTGGTGACGCTGTATGCACTCGGCTCGATCGTCGCCGCGATTCCGCTGACCGTCGCCACACGCGGCTGGCCTCGGCGCCGGGTTTTATTGATGACGGTCGGCGGGTTTCTGATATTCAACACCGTCACCACGTTTTCCAGCCATTACGGTCTGACCTTGGCTTCGCGGTTTCTCGCCGGGATGGCGGCGGGGCTGTCGTGGGGGATCATGGCCGGGTATGCGCGCGGCATTGTGCCGGTGCATCAACAGGGTCGAGCACTGGCGATTGCCATGCTTGGCACCCCGGTGGCGCTTTCACTGGGCACGCCGGCGGGGACGTGGCTGGGCAATCTGATCGGCTGGCGTGCGTCGTTCGGGATCATGTCGGCGCTGGCTCTGGTGCTGGCCGCGTGGATCGTGATCGCGGTGCCGGATCGTCCGGGGCAGGCCAGTGACGAGCGTCTGCCGCTGCTCGAATCGCTGCGCCTGCCGGGTGTGCGACCGGTGTTGTTCGTGGTGCTGACGTGGATGCTCGGACACAACATTCTCTACACCTACATCGCGCCGTTTCTGATGCAGGCCGGACTAGCTGACAGGGTTGATCTGGTGTTGTTGGTGTTTGGCCTGTGTTCGCTGGGCGGGATCTGGATCATCGGTCTGCTGGTGGATCGCTGGCTGCGCTGGCTGACGTTGATCAGCCTCGCGGTGTTTGCGCTGACCGCGCTGGTGTTGGCAGTGGCAGCGCCGTCACCGCTGATCATTTATGCCTGCATGGCGGTGTGGGGCCTGTCGTTTGGTGGCTCGGCCACGTTGCTGCTGACCTCGGCGGCGGACTCGGCCGGTGATCACGTCGACGTGGTGCAGGCGATGCTCACAACCTCTTGGAACGTGGCGATCGCCGGGGGCGGGTTGTTTGGTGGCTTGTTGCTCGATCGGGCCGGGGCGATGTCGTTTCCGTGGGCGTTGCTGATTTTGTCGCTGATCGCGCTGGCCACGGTGTGGGTCAACAAACACCACAGCTTCAAACCGGGTCGAAGGGTGCATTAACTCTGGAAAGCACCGCTTCACCCTGTGGGAGCGAGCTTGCTCGCGAAAGCGGTGCCGGGCTGGTGGTGGGTTTTATTGTCGGCATGACCGGTGTCGGCGGTGGTTCGTTGATGACGCCGATCCTGCTGTGGTTCGGCATCAACCCGGCAACGGCGGTGGGCACTGACCTGCTGTACGCCGCCATTACCAAATCCAGTGGCGTCCTCGTCCATCGCAAAAACAAGAACATCGACTGGGCCATCACCGGTTGGCTGACCCTCGGCAGTGTGCCGGCGGTGGCCATGACCTTGTGGTTCCTCAGCACCCTGCACACCGCGCCGGAAGCGATGAACGCCATCATCAAGCAGGCGCTGGGCTTCGTCCTGTTCGCCACGGCGCTGGCGATCTTCTTCAAGAAACGCTTGCTCGACTTCGCCCACAAACGCGCCGGCGGCAACTACAACCCGAGCGGTTCGCGCCTGAACGTGATGACTGTGATCACCGGTCTGATTCTCGGCACCATGGTCGCCCTGACCTCGATCGGCGCGGGCGCCCTGGGCACCGTTGCGCTGTTCATCCTCTATCCGCTACTGCCGACCCGCCGTCTGGTCGGCACAGAAATCGCCCACGCCGTGCCGCTGACCCTGGTTGCAGGCCTCGGCCACGCGAGCATGGGCAATATGGATTGGGGTGTGCTGGGCTTCTTGCTGGTCGGCTCGTTGCCGGGCATCTGGCTCGGCAGCCATCTGACCGGACGCATCTCCGATGAAGTGCTGCGCCCGTGCCTGGCGACGATGCTGGTGCTGATCGGCTACAAACTGGCGTTCTGATCCGGCCCCGCCAAATACGGTCTCATGTAGGAGTTGCCGCAGGCTGCGATCTCTTGATGTTGTTTTTAAAGATCAAAAGATCGCAGCCTGCGGCAGCTCCTACGGGGGTTCTTACCGGCGGATGGCGTATTTCATCACCGTCACCGGCAAACCGTCGTACACCAGCTCTTCAACCACTTCCCAACCCAGCCGCGCATACAGCGACTGCGACGTGTCGGTGTACAGATACAACTCAGGCACACCCAGCGCCGCCGCTTCTGCAACCACTCGATTGACCAGTTGCGAAGCAATCCCGCGACCGCGTTCCTCAGCCTTCACATAAACGCCTGCCAGCCACGGCGTCAGGTTCGGTCGCAGCTTCAGATCGCTTTCGATCAGCAGCGCGCCGCCCAGCAAACGTGAACCCTCAAGCGCCACCACCACGCTGGGCACTGCGCCTTTGCCGCAGGATTCGCGCATGTGTTCGATACGGTCCTCGACGGTTTGCCCGGGACGAAACTCGCCCCACTCCTCGAAGTTGAGCGTGGCCAGTTCTTTGATCAATTCGGGGTGATCGCACAGGTAATCGATGTGCATAGGGGGGGAACTCCATTCCATTGGCAGAACCGCCACCCTAATGCGGTCATAAAAGGTAATCAAATCCGCGTTGCGATCACCTCGGATATGTTGCGCAATGTCGCGCCTGTCCTAAGCTTCTGACTAGGCGGAAGATATTTGCCGGGTTGTCCCGGAACAATCGCCACGATGCGCAATCATTAGAGCGTGGATATCAAAAGGAGATGCGCATGCTCATCAGGTCATTGACCCTGACACTCTTGCTGGCGATTGCCGGCCCCTTGTTCGCCGCTGACAACGATTCGCCCATTGCCGGAGATATGGGCCGCGCCCGACCGCTGATCGTGATCGCACAAAGCACGGTCGACCCCGTGTGGGTAGGCCTTAAAAAGTCGCTGGAGGATCCCGCCAACAAAAAGGGCGTCACCGACCGCAACATCAAGGTCTACACCATCCTCAGCATGTCCGGCCAGCTAGACGGCAAGGACATGGGCCAGCAAGACACCATGGCACTGATCCGCGCATTGAAACTTGGCGCCGGCGAGTTACCCAAAGTGATTTTGGTGGGCAAGGATGGCGAGAAGAAACTGGAAAGCTCCGGGGACGAATCGAAGTCGGTGGATTTGAAGAAGATCTTTGACACCATCGATGCCATGCCGATGGCTGAGAAGGAAGCAGCCGCTGCGGCTCAGGCGCCAGTTGCTGCTACGCCGGAACCTGCCAAAGGCGCGAAGAACGCGAAGCCGACCAAGCCGCCGGAAATGCCGGATGATTGATCGCACAGTCACTGAATAAAACGCGTCCCCTGTAGGAGTGAGCCTGCTCGCGATAGCGGTGTATCAGTCACCATCAGCGTTGACTGATACACCGCTATCGCGAGCAGGCTCACTCCTACATATTTGCGGACACCGAAGCCCTCACTGCAACCTGTCTACCCACGGCTATCGCCCTCATCAAGCAGGTAAACCAGCACACCTTTGGTATCACCTACGACCAGTGGAGAATGCGTGGTCAACACGAACTGGCAATTGGGAAAGGTCGTGCTTAATTGCGCTATCAGACCGAGCTGCCATTGCGGATCCATGCGCAATTCCACATCGTCGATCAGAACAATGCCGCCACCGTGCAGCGGGTTGTCCATCGATGGATTCATCATCGCCAGACGCCTGGCCATGTCACCCACCAACGCAATCATCGACTTTTCGCCAAGCGAGAGCTGAGTGACATTGAATGTCGCGCCATGCTTGTCGATAGCCATATGCAAGTGCGGTTTGCGTTGCACGCGCAGGTTAGTGAAATCCGGCATGAATGCGGTGAGGGCCGAACGAACGGCAGTCAATTGGCGATCGCGAGTGGAGGCTTTCACATTGGCCAGCGTTTTCCAGGCGTCGCTGTCAGTACCGAATTTTTCCGCGATTTCGGCCAGTGCGGTATCGGAAATCCCGTCTTCGTTTTCGCTGTCTTCGCGTTCGCGGAACCATTCGAAAAAACTGCCAAAATCGGCACCCCCGTGAAAACTGGTGTCGTAGCCGTCGAGTTGATCGAAGGCTTGTTTGCCGCTGATTTTCAGCGGGACTTCTAAAACGCAACGTTCGGCCGGGTAATAAGCGATCAGCGGGAGTGAGGCACTATCGTCGGCGGTGAGTTGAGTGCGGTAGTGGTCTGCAAGCAGTCTGACTTCGTTTAAATATCCACGGCCCGAAACAGCACCTTCTTGGCGACTTCGGGCAGCGCCCCATACGAACAATTCGTTTTCGGAACCCGCACCACTCTCAGCTGCGCGCGGATGTGAAACGTCGGTGATGCCAATCGAGAGGACGGCTCCTGAGGCGCCGTTGCGAATATCTTCATCGACAAGGTATTTGCCATTGCCTTTATTGGAGCGAATTTTTGCGATCAGCCAGCTCAGACAAATATTCAGGGATTTGAGAATGGTGGTTTTTCCGCTGCCGTTGTTTCCCACCAGCACCGTGATGTTCGAACGATGTGTCGGGGTAGGGGCAAACTGAATATCCATGTCGCCAAAGTGTCCGACATCCGCAAGCTTCAAACTTTTTATTTCCATCACTGCGCCCTTCAAATGACTGTTTCTTTGCCCGACGCCATCCTCGTCCAGAGATTGACTCGATGCAGTGTAGATACAACAAATTCATTCGCTAACCCAAAGTCGTTGCAGCATGTGCCGGCGGAAATGTCTGACGCAAACCCCCTTCAACCCCCGTGGATTTTTCCTGCAAGTCGCGGCGGCGGTGGTGAACTGGTGGGGTTGGGATAGGAGGGATAGTCTTCTTTGGCCGCTGCAAAACACAGTGGTCGGACGTGGAAGTCCGGTTGTCGGTTACATCCATCAATGTCTCAAAAGCGCATGTCGACGTTATTTATGTCAACATCGCCGCGTTTTTGGCGGCTGTGCGCAGGGGCACTTTCGAGTGCGCCGGGTTTTGGTGGATTGGCCTGGTCTTCCACACCTGCGTACAGCTGCCACCCTCATGTGGAAGTGAGAAAGGTAGTTTTTCCTACAATTCACTACGGTACTTCATACATGAAAAAACCAACGCCAAATCCCCCCGAATCCCCCATGGATTCAGGATCCTTCGACGCCAACAACCCCCGCTTACGCAACCCCCGTCACCCCGATCCCATCAGCCACCTCTTCACCATCCTCCCCGATATCGATACCCCCACGCTGCTCTGCCACGCTTGCGAAACCCTCGCTTCATTGAACGTACTGACCACTGATCTGGCCGCTGAACTGCAAGGTTCGCCGCGTAGCCTTGCCTTGTCGATTCAGCAGTTGGCCGTACTCGGCGAGTTGCTGGTCAACCGAGCGCTGGACAATCTCGATCCACCGGCGGCGACGCAACATTGAACAGGGAGGTTCAAACATGGCGCGATACATTCCAATTACCGGGATCGACTGCAAGATTCCCAGTCTGTTGATCGACAGCGAAGCACCGGTGGATGTGCTGCACGGCACAGCGGCTTACCGTTTGCGCTGTGTGACGCAATTAATGGAGACCTTGGCGCTGGGAGACGGCAAGGGCCACGACGCATTACTGCTACAGGATTTCGCCCGGGTGATGGCGATCCCGTTGCGGGACAGTTGCGACTTGATGGATGTCATCGGCTGGAAGTTGCAGGCGCAGCTTTAAAGGCTGAAACGAAAAAGGGCGACCTCGAAAGGTCGCCCATTTTTATTGCCTGACGCGAAACTTTTAATCGGCGACAGCACTGAGAATCTTATGGGCGATCTTCACCCGCTCAGGAATCGGGAAGTTCTTGTTGGCCATGATCACGATGCCAACATCCTTGCTCGGCACAAACGCCACATAAGCCCCGAAGCCACCCGTCGAGCCGGTCTTGTTGATCAGCACGTCATGCGGCTGCGGTTGCGGCGGGTTCAGCCACTGCACCTTGTGCGCCTCCATGGCCATTTCCGTCGAATTGCCGGCGAGCAAATGCTCGAGACTGATCGGATAACGGTACATCTCCCAACCCAAACCTTGAGTCATATCGCCTACCGTGTAGTACCCGGTGTGGGTGTTGGCGATGGTTTTTTGCAGGGAGGCTTCCAGCGCTTCAGGTTTCAGGTTGGCCTGCACGTAACGCAGCATGTCCACCGCGCTGGTTTTCACCCCGTAGGCCTGCGAATCCAGGGCGCCGGGGGTGACGCGCACCGGTTTGCCGTTCTTGTCATAGCCCTGCGCATACAGGTCCATTTGCGCGGCCGGCACGCTGAGGTAGGTGTGCTGCAAACCGAGTTTAGGCAGCAGGGTTTGGGTCATCGCCTGATCAAACGGCTGGCCGAGGCTTTGAGCGGCCAGATAACCGAACAGGCCCAGACTCGGATTGGAGTACTGGCGATGGCTGCCGGCGGGATATACCGGTTTCCACTGTTGGAAATAGCCGAGCATCTTGTCAGACGAATCCGCACTGTCCGGGAATTGCAGCGGCAAACCGCCGGCGCTGTAGGTGCCCAGTTGCAGCACGCTGATGTTATCGAAGGCGCTGCCTTTCAGCTCAGGCCAGAGCTGACTGGCCTTGGTCGACAGATCGAGTTTGCCCGTCGCCAGGGCGTAACCGGCGAGGGTGGCGGTGAAGGTTTTGCTCACCGAGCCGATTTCGAACAGGGTGTTTTCGCTGACTTTCTGCCCGGTGTCTTTACTGGCGACGCCGTAGTTAAAGTAATGCGCCTTGCCGTTGATGGTCAGTGCTACGGTCAGGCCGGGAACGTTCTGTTGCTGCATCACCGGCGTCACCGCTGCGTTGACCAGCGCTGACAGTTGCGCATCGTCGGGCACGGCGGCGAAGCAGGCACTGGTGCCGAAGAGCAGACCGAAAGCGGCGCAGGAAATGACTTTGCTCGATTGAATGGATGACATGAATGAACCACTCTCCATGAGTGTTGATGACGGTATCCCGCTACACTGCGGGCGATTTCTGTGTTTGGCGACTGATCAGCGCCGCCAATTTATTCAGCGCGACCCTAATCTACAAACGATGAAAACTCGCACGAGCCATTAGAAAAATTTGGGACTGGGCATGATTCGACCGCAATTGCCGCTCAACGCGCTGCGTGCCTTTGAAGCGTCCGCGCGTCATTTGAGTTTCACTCGCGCGGCCGTGGAGCTGTGCGTCACGCAAGCGGCTGTCAGCCATCAGGTGAAAAGCCTCGAGGCGCAACTCAACGTCACCCTGTTCAAACGCCTGCCCCGTGGGCTGATGCTGACCAGTGAGGGTGAAACCTTGCTGCCGGTGCTGAGCACCTCGTTCGATCACATCGCGCAGATTCTGGAACGCCTCGCTGGCGGACAGTACCGCGAAATGTTGACCGTTGGCGCGGTGGGTACGTTCGCCGTGGGTTGGTTGTTGCCGAGGCTGGCGGACTTCCGGACGAAACATCCGCTCATAGATTTGCGGCTGTCGACCAACAACAATCGCGTGGATGTCGCCGCTGAGGGTTTGGATTACGCCATTCGCTTCGGTGCCGGGGCGTGGCATGGCATTGAGGCGACGCGTTTGCTCGATGCGCCGCTGTCGGTGTTGTGCGTGCCGGAGATCGCTCGGCAATTGCAATCGCCGGGGGATTTGCTGCAACAAACGCTGCTGCGTTCCTATCGCACCGATGAATGGCCGGAGTGGTTTCAGGCTGCCGGTTTGGCGACCCAGGCTGCTCCGCCGCAGAGCATCGTGTTCGATTCGTCGCTGGCGATGATGGAGGCTGCGTTGCAGGGCAGTGGGGTGGCGTTGGCGCCACCAATGATGTTCGCCCGGCAACTGGCGGCGGAGGCGATTTGTCAGCCGTTTGCGATTGAGATTACGACGGGGAGTTACTGGTTGACGCGGTTGCAGTCGCGTCCCGAAACGGCGGCGATGACAGCGTTCAAGGAGTGGCTGTTACAGGCTTCCGTCTAGCGTAAACCCTGTGGGAGCGAGCTTGCTCGCGAAAGGGGCAGGTCAGTCAACATTACTGTTTATGACACACCGCATTCGCGAGCAAGCTCGCTCCCACAGGGGCAGTGGTGGATTGGAGATCAGGTTAGCGCACCAGACACGGCCGCTTGTTATCGAACTTCCACCCCGGAATCAGAAACTGCATCGCCACGCTGTCATCCCGCGCGCCGAGGCCCATGCCTTTATATAGCTCATGAGCCTTGGCCACCTGGTCCATGTCCAGCTCGACACCCAGCCCCGGTTTTTTCGGCACCTGCACCAGACCATCGACGATTTGCAGCGGCGCCTTGGTCAACCGCTGGCCGTCCTGCCAGATCCAGTGGGTGTCGATCGCGGTGATCTCGCCCGGTGCGGCGGCAGCGACATGGGTGAACATCGCCAGCGAGATATCGAAGTGGTTGTTGGAATGCGAGCCCCAGGTCAGCCCCCATTCATGGCACATCTGCGCCACGCGCACCGAACCTTGCATGGTCCAGAAATGCGGGTCAGCCAGGGGAATGTCCACCGACTGCAACTGAATCGCATGACCCATTTCGCGCCAGTCAGTGGCGATCATGTTGGTGGCGGTTTTCAGCCCCGTGGCACGACGAAACTCGGCCATCACCTCTCGACCGGAATAACCGTTTTCCGCACCGCACGGGTCTTCGGCGTAGGCGAGCACCTGATGCTGATCGCGGCACAAGCGAATGGCTTCTTTCAGTGACCACGCGCCGTTCGGATCGAGGGTGATGCGCGCATCAGGAAAGCGTTCGGCCAGCGCTGTGACCGCTTCGATTTCGGCATCGCCACTGAGCACGCCGCCCTTGAGTTTGAAGTCCTTGAAACCGTATTTCGCGTGGGCCGCTTCGGCGAGGCGGACCACGGCTTCGGCAGTCATGGCCTTCTCGTGACGCACGCGGAACCAGTCGTTGTCGGCGTCCGGTTCGCTGCGGTAGGCGAGGTCGGTTTCGCGCTGATCACCGACGTAAAAAAGATAACCGAGCATCTTCACTTCATCGCGTTGCTGACCTTCGCCGAGCAGCGCCGCCACCGGTACATCGAGATGCTGACCGAGCAGATCGAGCAGTGCGGCTTCGAGGCCCGTCACCGCGTGGATGGTGATGCGCAGGTCAAACGTCTGCAGGCCACGGCCACCGGCATCGCGGTCGGCGAAGGTCTGGCGCACTTGATTGAGGATCTTCTGATACGTGCCGATCGGGCTGCCGACCACCAGGCTGCGCGCGTCTTCCAGGGTCTGGCGAATGCGCTCGCCACCGGGTACTTCACCGACGCCGGTGTGGCCGGCGTTGTCCTTGAGGATGACGATATTGCGGGTGAAAAACGGCCCGTGGGCGCCGCTCAGATTGAGCAGCATGCCGTCGTGGCCGGCCACCGGGATGACTTGCATGTCGGTGATGATCGGGGCTTTGGCGGTGTCGTGTGCGGTCATGTTCTTATCCTTTTAATACGCAATCTTTAACAATGGACGTCAGGCGTGTTTCGGCGCGGTCTCGACCACGGCGATGTCGGCAGCAGGTTTCGGTGTGGTGCGCGCGAAGAAGACGATGATCGCGGCGATGATCGAGGTCGCGGCCAGCCCATAGAGGCCGCCCTGAATCGAGCCGGTGTGTTCTTCGAGCAGGCCGAACGTGGTTGGCGCGACGAAGCCGCCAAGGTTGCCCACCGAGTTGATCAGTGCGATCACCGCTGCGGCGATGCGCGCATCCAGGTACGCCTGCGGAATCGGCCAGAACAGCGATGAGGCGGATTTGAACCCCAGCGCGGCAAAACAGATCGCGACGAAAGCGAAGATCGGCCCGCCGGTGGTGGACATGAACATCCCCGCAGCGGCGATCAACAGGGCGGTGGCGACCCACGCCTGTTGGTGTTTCCACTTGGCCGAGAACGAGGCGAAGGCGTACATGCCGATGATCGACAGCAACCACGGAATCGAGTTGAACAGGCCGACCTGGAAGTCGCTCATCTCGCCCATTTTCTTGATGATGCTCGGCAGCCAGAAGGTTGCCGCGTAAATGGTCAACTGAATGAAGAAGTAGATCAGGCAGAACAGGATGATCTGGCGGTCCTTGAGCAGTTTGCCCATCGATGGCCGGATCGGCGTCGCGGCTTCGCGGGCCTTCTGTTCAGCATCGATGGCGTTGACCAATGCATCCTGTTCGGCGCGGGTCAGCCATTTCGCGTCGTGGGGTTTGGCGTCGAGCCAGAACCAGACGAACACGCACAGGCACACGGAAAACATCCCTTCAATGAAGTACATCCATTGCCAGCCGTGCATGCCCAGCCCGTTGATTTGCAGGAGCAGACCGGACAACGGGCCGGAGATCAACGAGGCCACGGCGGAGCCACTGAGGAAGATCGCAATCGCCTTGCCGCGTTCGGCGCCGGGCAACCAGCGGGTGAAGTAGTAGATCACCCCGGGAAAGAACCCGGCCTCGGCCACGCCGAGCAAAAAGCGCAACACATAGAAGTGGGTTTCGTTCTGGATGAAGGCCATGCCGGCGGCGACCAGGCCCCAGGTGAACATGATGCGGGTCAGCCAGATGCGTGCGCCGACTTTCTGCAGCAGCATGTTGGAGGGAACTTCGAACAGCGCGTAACCGATGAAGAACAGGCCGGCGCCGAAGCCATAAGCGGCGGCACCAATACCGAGGTCATGTTCCATGTGAGTGCGGACGAAACCGATGTTCACTCGGTCAATGTAATTGACGATGAACATGATCACGAAAAGCGGCAGGACGTGGCGTTTCACTTTCGAGATGGCCGACGCGAGTGTCGAATCGACGCCCTCGTTCATCCCGGAGACGGAGGTTTTCACTTGTTTTTCTCCCACTGATTATTTTTATGCGGGGTAGGGCAGGTGCTGCGTTGTTGCTAGACATCATACAACTGAGAAATTTTGTCCTACAAGTAGGGTTGGCCGATTATTTTTCTCTGGGATGCCGGTTTTTTATGCTTTTTTGCGTTAATGACCAATGTTTTCTGGGTTTTCTAAGGCGTAGAACATCGCGTCACCCCCAGGGAGACACGGTTCTGTTTGTCAGGAGTGTTTGAAGGTATTTCCGTTTATTTGAGTGTTTTCATACAAGTTGAGCCGCTAGACTCAATTTCGTCATCCCCGCAGGATGCTACGATCCACAAGCCCCGATCACCGGAACCGATCATGCAAGAAGACCTCGACGCTCCCGCCCGTAAACGTGCGCACAACCTCGCCCATGACCTGGTGGAGAAGCTCACGCAAAGCATCCTGCTCGGCCAACTGTCGCCCGGCGACAAGCTGCCGTCAGAGAATTCCATCGTTCAGGAACACGGTGTCAGCCGCACGGTGGTGCGCGAGGCGATTTCCAAGTTGCAGGCCTCCGGGCTGGTGGAGACGCGCCACGGCATCGGTACCTTTGTCATCGAGCGTGTTGCGGAGCAGGGCTTACGCCTGAATGTCGACACGGCGCTCGGTGTGCGCAGCATTCTCGAACTGCGTCTGGGCCTGGAAACCCAAGCGGCGGCGCTGGCGGCGCAGCGGCGCACGGAGGCGCAAGTGCTGCAGATGCGTCAGGCGCTGGATGACTATCAGCTGCTGCTCGACAACAACGACAGTTGCGTCGAAGCGGATCGGCGTTTTCATCTGCTGATCGCCGAGGCCACCGGCAATGTTTGCTTCAGCGAGATCATGCAGCACTTGGGCAGCGCGATGATTCCGCGTCATCGCCTCAATGCTGCTGAACGTGGCGCGGCGGATTTGAGCAAGCTCGGGCAACTGGCCCATCTGGAACATGAGGCGATTCTGAATGCGATCAAGCGTCAGGATGCGGACGCCGCGCGCGCGGCCATGTGGCTGCATCTGACCAACAGCCGCGACCGGTTTTCCGCGCGGGGCTGATGGCCGTTGGTCTGTTCGGTAGCACGCCGTGCACAGGGCTGATTCCAAGTTGTACGGCCCGGGTATTCCGGACCTCCTGAGTGAGGTGCGTCATGGCTAACGATTTGCTGTTTCAGGGTGGCGTGCTGCCCACCGATTCGACCCGGCCGCTGCCCGGTACCGATGAACCGACACTGGCTGATCATGATTCTCCAATGGGGATGCCCCCGGGGCGCGATCCCTTGAGCGATGCCGACCGACCCAACGACTGGAAAGATCCGGGGGCGGATGAAGATGTGCCGCCGGCGGATGAGCCGACGCCTCTTTCCGATGATCGGCGCTGAATCCTGGTTGTTGTGCTGGATTTACCGTCCCCTTCGCGAGCAGGGAAGCGCGTCCCAATGTGGGAGCGAGCCTGGCGATGTTGCGGGAAGAGTCTGTTTTCGTAAGCTTCCCTCACCCCAGCCCTCTCCCGGAGGTAGAGGGGGCCGACCGAGATGTCTTGCGTTATATATCGACCTGAACAACCGAGTCGATTATGGACTCGGCCAAGTCCAGTTTTCTTGATCAGAAGAGTCGATTGTGGATTCACCGGCGTAATTTCAGGTCGGCGGATTTCTCCAATTTCCCCCAATCGGTCCCCTCTCCCTCTGGGAGAGGGCTAGGGTGAGGGCCTTCTCAGTCATCACGCAGATCCCGCATCAACAACCCAAACCGCAAATCCACCGCATCCGGAATCGGCAGATACACCGTGTGCCCATCCCCCGGTGCCACCTCGATCGCTTCTTCTTTAGCGTTCTGCAGCTCATGCAGATCAAAATGGAAATTGCCCTTCGGCGTCATCAACTCCAGATGATTACCCAAGGCAAAGCGGTTCTTCACCTTGACCTCTGCCAACCGCCCACGCCGCTCGCCGGTCAACTCGCCAACGAACTGCTGACGCTCCGACACCGAGCTGCCGTGCTGATAATTCTGGTACTCGTCATGTACATGCCGACGCAGAAATCCTTCGGTGTAGCCACGCTGTGCGAGTGACTCCAGATCGGTCATCAGGCTACGGTCAAATTCACGCCCGGCCACCGCATCATCAATCGCGCGGCGATACACCTGGGTGGTGCGCGCGCAATAGAAGTGCGATTTGGTCCGGCCTTCGATTTTCAGGGAATGCACGCCCATGCGCGTCAGGCGCTCGACATGCTGCACCGCGCGCAGGTCCTTGGCGTTCATGATGTAGGTGCCGTGTTCGTCCTCGAATGCTGGCATCAATTCATCGGGGCGATTGGCTTCCTGCAGCAGGAACACCTGATCGGTGGGCGTGCCCAGCCCCAGCGTTGGCTCTGGCTGGAAGGTCTGGACGATCTCGCCGAGGTGGTTTTCGGTGGCTTCTTGCGCTGAGTATTTCCAGCGACAAGCATTGGTGCAGGTGCCCTGATTGGCATCGCGCTTATTCATGTAACCCGACAACAAACAGCGCCCGGAATAGGCCATGCACAGCGCGCCGTGGACGAACACTTCCAGTTCCATGCCCGGCACCTGCTCACGGATTTCGCCGATTTCCTCCAGCGACAATTCTCGCGACAGGATGATCCGGCTCAAACCCATCTGCTGCCAGAACTCGACGCTCGCCCAGTTCACCGTATTGGCCTGCACTGACAGGTGAATCGGCATCTGCGGGAAATGTCGCCGCACGAGCATGATCAGTCCCGGGTCGGACATGATCAGCGCGTCGGGGGCCATGTCGATGACTGGTGCCAGATCTTTGAGGAAGGTCTTCAACTTGGCGTTGTGCGGCGCGATGTTGACCACCACGTAAAAGCGTTTGCCTTGCGCCTGCGCTTCACGAATACCCAGTGCCAGATTGGCGTGATCGAACTCGTTGTTGCGCACCCGCAGACTGTAACGCGGCTGGCCGGCGTAGACCGCATCGGCGCCGTAAGCGAAGGCGTAACGCATGTTTTTCAGGGTGCCAGCGGGGGCGAGCAGTTCGGGGGCGGCGAGGGTAGGGGTCATGGCGGTGTCGGTCGCAAAAGCGCGGCAGGGTAAGTCAGATGCGGCGAGGGTTTGTTGATCTGGATCTATGCTCCATGAATAAAGATGGCACTCGTGCAGGTCGCGGTTGACTAAGCATCGGGGCGTGCATGACGCCTGACTGACATGGATCGGACATGAACGAAAAAAGCCTTCAATTCAAATCCCTCACCGTGCTGCTGTTGCTGGTCACGGTGGCGTTTATCTGGATCCTCTTGCCGTTCTACGGTGCGGTGTTCTGGGCGGTGATTCTCGGAATTGTGTTTGCGCCGATGCAACGCCGGCTGCAGGCGAAATTCGGCTGGCAGCGCAACCTGACGTCCCTGTGTACCTTGTCGGTCTGCCTGGTGATCGCGATTCTGCCGGTGATCATCCTCAGTGTGCTGTTGGTGCAGGAAGGCGCAGCGGTCTACAAGAACATCGAAAGCGGCGAGCTGGACATCGCTGCGTATCTGGCGCAATTCAAGCACAGCCTGCCGCCGTACTTTCAGCACTTGCTCGACCGGTTTGGCATGGGCGAGCTCAACGGCTTGCGCGAGAAAATCGTCAAATCGGCGATGCAGGGCAGCCAGGTGCTGGCCAGTCAGGCGTTCAGTTTTGGCCAGGGCACATTCGAATTCGTGGTGAGTTTTTTCATCATGCTGTATCTGCTGTTTTTCTTTCTGCGTGACGGCGCCGAGCTGGCGCGCAAGGTGCGCACCGCTGTGCCACTGGAGGAAGGCCACAAGCGGCGCTTGCAGTTGAAGTTCAACCGTGTGGTACGGGCGACGGTGAAGGGCAATCTGGTGGTCGCGGTGACGCAGGGCGCATTGGGCGGGGCGATTTTCTGGTTTCTCGACATCCCCAGCGCGCTGCTGTGGGCGGTGTTGATGGGGTTTTTGTCGTTGCTGCCAGCGGTCGGCGCGGGGATTGTCTGGGCGCCGGTGGCGGTGTATTTCCTGCTCAGCGGGATGATCTGGCAAGGCGTGGTGCTGGGCTTGTTCGGGGTATTCGTGATCGGTTTGGTGGACAACGTGCTGCGGCCGATTCTGGTGGGCAAGGACACTAAAATGCCCGATTACATGATTCTGATCTCGACCCTTGGCGGCCTCGCAGTCTTCGGTCTCAACGGCTTTGTGATCGGGCCGCTGATCGCGGCATTGTTCATGTCGAGCTGGGCGCTGTTCGCCGAGACCAAGCCCAAAGTGCAACTGCCTTAAGCGTGAAACGGCTCGCTGACAAGCTTCTGCGACAGTGCCTGCGCAGCGGGCAAGGAAGTCAGCGGGCCACTGATCGCTTCGCCGTCGCGCATCAGATACCAGCAGGCAAGCAGGCCCGTGGCCCTGAGCGAAGCGGGGACGGCGCTGCCGATAACGGACATGATTTGAACCTGAGCCATGACGAGTACCTCCATCTATCAATGGAGCTACCTTAAAGATTCGCCGGTTCTACGGACAATCAACGCTTTCGATAGTGGTCATTGATGCCGTTGAGGCTTCAGTCGACCACTTGATCAAGCATGTGCATGACTTCACGCTCGTTGAGCAAACCTTTGTGCACGAGGTTTTCCGCCAGCAGCGAAAGGAACTTGGCGCAACGATGGCCTTCCAGGTGCTTGAGCTCGGTCAGCGCGCTGTACACCTTGCTGGAGGTGCACAGGCCGACGATGCGGTGCGGGTTTTGTGTTGGCATACAGTCGTCCTTGTTGTTATCAACCTGTTGTTTACGGACGGATTCAGATTGCGGCTCCGTCATGACAAATAAATGACCGTTTTATGGAAAAGTACATAACGGTCAATCAATCATGCCGACTTTAGCCGGTGAAACTGTCCTCACAGCGACCTTGGCGAGATTTTTTCAGACGCTGGCCGACCAACGGTCATAAAAAAGCCCCGCTATACAAGCAGGGCTTTGTGTTTCGGTTACCAGCGTGGGCCGCCGTAGTAGTGCGGACGACCGTAGTAGCCGCGCGGCGGGCCGTAATACACCGGGGCCGGTTGCACGTAGACCGGTTGTTGYACATACACCGGCGCGGGCTGGTAGTAGACCGGTGGCGGTGGCTGCTGCACATAGACCGGTGGCGGGGCGTACACCGGCGCCTGTTGCACATAAACCGGACGATCCTGGTTGATAAGCGCCGAACCGATGATGGCCGAGCCGACGATTGCGCCAAACACCGCCGGACCCTGCCAGCCACCGCCGTGGGCTTCTGCTTGCCCTGTGACAGCAAAAGCACCGATCAGCAGGGCGACGATAGGGAGTTTACGAATCATGATAATTCCTCGGTTCTTCGACCCGGCATCGGGGCCTGCACCAGGCCCACAGTTGTCGCGGGGATACTTCTAAGACAGCGAATTTTGGAAAATCAGCACAGCCACTGGGTAAATTTTGTGTAAGGTCTGTACCGGTTTATTTACCGGGCGGTGTGATGGCCGCGGAAGACGTTTAAAACAGGCCTCTATGATCGTTCAGAAGCCGATGGGCTGGCTAATCCCGTTTATCCGAAAGTGCGTTTGAAGGAGAAGTTTCATGCAGATGAACCCGAACAAAGACACCCAACTGTGCATGTCCCTGTCCGGGCGCCCGGGGAACTTCGGTCTGCGTTTTCATAACCATTTGTATGAGCAGTTGGGCCTGAACTTCTATTACAAGGCTTTCAGCAGCCAGGACCTGACCGGCGCGGTGGGCGGCATTCGCGCCTTGGGCATCCGTGGTTGCGGCGTGTCGATGCCGTTCAAGGAGGCGTGTATTGCACTGGTCGATGAACTGGATGCATCGGCAGCGGCGATCCAGTCGATCAATACCATCGTCAACACCCACGGCCATCTCAAGGCTTACAACACTGATTACATCGCTGTGGCGCAGTTACTGGAAACCCACGCGGTGCCCAAGGAATCGACCTTTGCTTTGCGAGGCAGTGGCGGCATGGCCAAAGCGGTGGCCAGCGCCCTGCGTGACGGTGGTTACAAAAACGGCTTGATCATCGCCCGCAACGAACGTGCCGGGCGTGCATTGGCGGATTCGCTGGGCTATCGCTGGCAGGCTGAACTGGGCGATGAACGCCCGCAGATGCTGATCAATGTGACGCCAGTGGGCATGGACGGCGGGCCGGAGGCGGGGCAGTTGGCGTTTGAACCGGAGGCGATCAAGGCTGCAGATACGGTGTTTGATGTGGTCGCGATCCCGTCGGAGACGCCGTTGATTGTGCGCGGTCGAGCAGAGGGCAAGCGGGTGATCACCGGACTTGAGGTGATTGCGATTCAGGCGCTGGAGCAGTTTGTGCTGTACACCGGCGTGCGGCCGACTGAAGAGCAGTTTGCGGCGGCGGTGGCGTTCGCCCGGAGCTGATTGAGTATTGTGGTGGCTGGGCGGGCCTCTTCGCGAGCAGGCTCGCACACAGTTGAATTTTTGTCATACACAAGTTGTGTGTTCGCTGTAGATCCCCTGTGGGAGCGAGCTTGCTCGCGAAGGAGGCGACGCGGTTTCACGCCGGCCATCAATGCCTATACTGCCTCCTCAGCAAGCCCAGACTTGCCCACCATAAAAACCGTGACCGAGGCTCCTATGCATCCGCCTATCCTCAACCTGCATCAGGTCGAACTCGAACCCCTGCCCGAAGCCCTGGCCCCGGAAGGCGAAACCGCCGGGCGCTATCAACAGCGCATGGCGCGGATTGGCCAGCAATTGGGGTCGCAAAAACTCGGTTATCGCCTGTATGCCTTGCCACCGGGCATGCGTGGCAGCCCGTTTCACAGCCATCGGGTCAACGAAGAGATGTTTTACGTGGTGGCCGGGGAGGGCGAGGTGCGTCTGGGCGCCGAGCGTTTCCCGATCCGCGAAGGCGACGTGATCGCTTGCCCGCCGGGTGGGCCGGAGAAGGCGCATCAGATCATCAATACCAGCTCGGGCGAATTGCGCTATCTGGCGGTGAGCACCCAGCAGCAGCCCGATATTTGCGAATACCCGGATTCGAACAAGTACGTGGTGATGGATAACTTCAAGTTGGATGCCGAGGGCAATGCCTCAGGCTTTGTCGCGGTGGCACGGCAGGCGGATGGCGTGGATTACTGGGACGGTGAATAACACGCAGATCCCTTGTAGGAGTGAGCCTGCTCGCGATAGCGGTGTGTCATCCAAAAATGATGTGACTGATACACCGCTATCGCGAGCAGGCTCACTCCTACATTGGTTTTGTGTGGTTATTCGAGGCGGGCCAGGCGTTCTTCCAGCGCGGCGATTCGCGCTTCTAGCTCTTCGATACGCTCAACCGAAACGCCACTGCTTGCACCGCGATCCTGCGGACTCTGCCGCGCTGCCATAATTGCCTCGCTATCCGCCGGATCACCCAGCGCATGGGTATAACGGTCTTCGCGCTGCCCGGCCTGACGCGGAATCAACACCGCCAGCCCCCGCGCAATCAAGCGCTCAAGCTGATGCACAACTTGTTCGGCGTCTTCGAAATCATGCATGCGCCCGCTGCGGGTCAGCAGCTCATTGACGGTTTGCGGGCCGCGCAGAAACATCAGTCCGCTAAGAATCACCTGCGCCGGCACCAGTTCCAGCGCCTTGTCGACCTTGTGCTCCCAGCGGTCGGCACGGCTGCCCATCACCAGTTTGGCGAAACCGCGACCTTCCAGCGCCCGCAAACTCTGGCCGACCTGACCCTGAGTCAGGTTCATCACCGGTTCGCGGCTGGTTTTCTGATTACACGCCGTGACCAGCGCATTAAGGGTCAGCGGGTAGGTTTCTGGACTGGTCGCCTGTTTCTCGATCAACGAACCAAGGATGCGGATTTCCGTGGCATTGAGCCGTGGTTCGTCGAAGCTGGATTCTGTCTCTGTGGTCATCGCGCGTTCCCTCTGCAGTCGAAGGCGCCTAGCCTAATCCTTGCCAAACAAAAGGCAAGCCGTGTGGTCATCAAGCATGGCTATAATCGCCTCCTGTTCCACCCAGCCACCACACGAGACTGCCATGACCATTTCCCTGTACGCCGCATCCGTCCCGGTTTTTCAACAAATGCTCAACGCGCTGAGCGATGTCCTGAAAAAGGCTGAAGCCCACGCCACCGAGAAAAACATCGATCCGAACGCTTTCCTGCAGGCCCGTCTGTACCCGGACATGTTCCCGCTGACCCGCCAGGTGCAGATCGCCGTGGACTTCGCTAAAGGCGTTTCCTCGCGTCTGGCTGAAGTCGAAGTGCCTAAGTACGACGATACCGAAACCACCTTCGCCGAGCTGCAAGCCCTGATCGCCAAGGTTCTGGCCTACATCGGCGAGATCAAGCCGGAGCAGATCGATGGCAAGGAAGGCATCGAAATCGTTACTCGTCCGGGCACGCCGAAAGAGAAGCGCTTCAGCGGTCAGGCTTACCTGCTGACTTACGGTCTGCCGCAGTTCTTCTTCCACGTCACTACCACTTATGCGCTGCTGCGTCATAACGGTGTGGAAGTGGGTAAACGCGATTACATGGGCGCGTTCTAAACCGCCAGAAGCCCCTCATCGGAACGCCGCCCGCCTAGCCCTCTCCCGGAGGGAGAGGGGACTGACCGAGTTGTTTGTTCGAGATACGCCGACCTGATCTATCGAGTCGAATTCAGGTTTGAACACCACTCGGTCTGCCCCCTTTCCCCCTCGCCCCCTTGGGGGAGAGGGTTGGGGTGAGGGGGAAAAGATCTCAGCCACAAAAAAGCCCGCCAAGGTTCACACCGTGGCGGGCTTTTCATTACAGCGTCTGTTACGCCGTACGTTGGGCTTTTGCTTCCTCACCCAGGCACGCCGCAGCGGTAAACAGCACATCAGTCGACGAGTTCAGCGCCGTCTCTGCCGAATCCTGCAACACGCCAATAATGAAACCGACCGCCACCACCTGCATGGCAATCTCGCTCGGAATCCCGAACAGGCTGCACGCCAACGGAATCAGCAACAGCGATCCACCCGCCACACCCGACGCGCCACAGGCGCAAATGGCGGCGACAACGCTGAGCAGAATCGCCGTTGGAATATCCACGGCAATACCCAATGTGTGCACGGCCGCCAGGCTCAGCACCGTAATGGTGATCGCTGCACCGGCCATGTTAATGGTCGCGCCCAGCGGAATCGACACCGAATAGGTGTCTTCATGCAGACCCAGACGCTTGCTCAATTCCAGATTGACCGGAATGTTTGCCGCCGAGCTGCGGGTGAAGAATGCGGTGATGCCACTTTCACGCAGGCATTTGAGAGTCAGCGGATACGGGTTGCGACGCAGTTTCCAGAACACGATCAGCGGGTTCATCACCAGCGCCACGAACAGCATGCAGCCGAGCAGCACGGCCAGCAGGTGCGCATAACCGATCAATGCGCCGAAACCGGAGGTGGCCAGCGTCGAGGCCACCAGACCGAAAATGCCCAGCGGGGCGAAACGAATCACCACGCGCACGATCACCGTCACGCCATTGGACAGATCACCCAGCACTTCACGGGTGGTGTCGCCGGCATGGCGAATTGCGATGCCCATGCCGATCGCCCACGCCAGGATACCGATGAAGTTGGCGTTCATCAGTGCGCTGACCGGGTTGTCGACCACGCTCAACAGCAGGCTTTGCAGCACTTCGCCGATACCGCCCGGCGCCGTCACCGAAACGTTGTCGGTCGACAGCACAAGGTGCGATGGGAACGCCATGCTCGCAACCACGGCCACGACCGCCGCCGCAAAAGTGCCCAGCAGATAGAGGAACAGAATTGGGCGGATATGAGTTTCCTGGCCGTGCTTGTGGTTGGCAATCGAGGCCATCACCAGCACGAACACCAGAATCGGTGCGACGGCCTTTAACGCCGATACAAACACTTTGCCGATGAACGCCGTGCCTTTCGCCGCTTCCGGGGCGAACATCGCCAGGGCGATACCGGCGATCAGGCCGATGACGATCTGCGTGACCAGGCTGAGGTTTTTCAGGCGTTGCAGTAGAGAAGGGGATGAAGCGGTCATAGCGGCATCTCTGATTTTTTATAGGGTGCAAGGTTGCGTAAAGCGATGGCAAAGCAGGGGCAGACCACCGCCACGAACCGAAAGTGTTGACGCGACATCAACGCCAATAAACCGGTCGTTGAGCAGGTTGTACGTTTTTCAGGGCGAGGACTTTATCACAGCGTAGGCCTTATCCTTCAGGCATGTGACGATCTGCCACCGGATCAGGCAACAAAGTCGGCAGGTTTGTGCAAGTCAGCCCGGACACACTCTGTTAAGATTGCGCATCCTTATTTTCAAATTTCGCCAGCGGGCCTTCGGGTCAACGCTGGTGTCGTCGTTTTGCTGGAGTTGCGCATGCTGTTGCCCATTCTTCTGTTGTCCGCCGCCGGGTTCACGGTGCTGACCACGGAATTCGTCATCGTCGGCCTGTTGCCGGCGATTGCCCGAGACCTCGAAGTCACCATCCCGCAGGCCGGGTTGCTGGTGACTTTATTCGCTTTTACCGTGGCGATGTTCGGGCCTTTCCTGACCGCGTATTTCGCCCGCTTTGAGCGGCGCAAGCTGTTTATCAGCATCCTGATCATGTTTGGTCTGGCCAATACCGTGGCGGCGCTGGCGCCGAATATCTGGGTGATGGCGATTGCTCGGTTGATCCCGGCGCTCGGTCTGCCGGTGTTCTGGGCCTTGGCCAGTGAGACCGCAGTGGACATCGTTGGCCCGGATTTCGCCGGTCGCGCGATCGCCAAGATCGGTTTCGGCATTGTCTGCGCCACGGTGTTCGGCATCCCGGTTGGCACGCTGATTTCCGATGCGTTCGGCTGGCGCAGCGCCTTTGGCATTCTGGCGGTGATCGCTTTTGCCAAAGCCTTGTTGCTGTTTGTTTATCTGCCGAAAACCAGCCTGCACCAACATCAGGTCAGCTTCCGCTCGCAGTTCAAGATTCTGCGCAGCCCGTTGATGATCGGCCACATCTTCCTGTCGATCCTGGTGTTCAGCGGCATGTTTACCGCTTACACGTATCTGGCCGACATTCTTGAGCGCCTCGCCGGGTTCAACGGCACCGTGGTCGGTTGGTGCCTGATGGCTTTTGGTGCGGTCGGGCTGATCGGCAACTCCCTGGGCGGTCGTGCGGTGGATCGCCATCCGCTGGGCGCGTCGGTGTTGTTCTGTGCGTTCATGATTGCCGGCATGGTCTCGCTGGTACCGAACATTCATTCGCCGCTGGGGCTGGCGGTGGCGATGGGGATCTGGGGCGTGACTCAGGCTGCGTTGTTCCTGGTCAGCCATGTGCGCCTGATGAAAGCCGCGCCGGAAGCGCCAGCGTTTGCTGCTTCGTTGAATATCGCCGGGGCCAATCTGGGGATCGGCCTGGGGGCCATCGTCGGTGGCCGGGTGATCGACAGCGCGGGTCTGGGCTTCCTCGGGTTTGCCGCCGCCGGGTTCATTTTGCTGTCGGTGTTCCTCGCCATGGTGCTGATGACGCTCAAGCCGCGCGAGATGTGCGCCGAGGCCTCATAACGCGGTAAACAGTTCGCGTCGGGCACCTTCGGTAATCGCAACGATGCCGGGGTGCTTGACCTTGCGCTCTACCGAAATGGCATAGAACGACTCGGTCACTGCGTCGGTCTGGCCAATCAGCTCGACGCCGCACTGGCGCTTCACTTCATCGGCAATCACGCTCGGACCGATAAAAATCCCGCTGCCGGATTGGCCGAAAGCCTGCATCAACGCACTGTCATCAAACTCGCCGACGATTTGCGGCTGGATCTGCTGCTCGGCAAACCAGCGCTGCAAGCGGCTGCGCACCACGGTTTCCGGTCCGGGAATCAACAGTGGCCCACCGTGCAGGCTGCGCGGGAAATCCTGACCGTATCTGGCTGCCAGTTCCGGGGTGGCGAAGAAACTGATTCCGCACTCACCGAGCTTCTGGCTGTAGCCCTTGATGTCGAGGTGCGAGGGCATCGGGCTGTCGGAAATCACCAGGTCGAGGCGCTGGATCGCCAGATCGGCGAGCAAACGTTCGAGTTTGTCTTCGCGGCAGGTAATGCGCAGGGGTTCGTTCAGCTCCATGGTTGGCGCGATCAGGCGATAGACAATGGATTTAGGCACCACGTCAGCCACGCCGACGCGGAACAGGATCTGCTGCTCGTTGGGCTGGGCACGCAGCATCAGTTCCAGCTCGCCGCCGAGCTGGAACATCTGCTCGGCGTAGGGCAGGGCTTGTCGCCCGGCTTCGGTCAATTCGAGTTGCCGGCCGACGCGTCTGAATAACTCGATGCCATACGTCTGTTCGAGCAGTGATATCTGCCCGCTGATGGTCTGTGGCGTCAGGTTCAGTTGCTCGCAGGCGCGCACGATGCTGCCGGTCTTGGCTACGACCCAGAAGTAATGCAGTTGTCGGTAATTGAGCATGACGTTCTACAGTTCGTGAAAACCGAAGTATAGCCAATAAAAATACGAATTTTCCTGAAGTGTTTGTCTCCCTAGAATGCCCAGCCATCGACGGCCGGTCTGTGAGCCTGTCTGTTCATTCGAAGGAAACCTTATGAAATACACAATCCCGGCATTGATGTTTACGTCTTTACTGCTTATGGCCGGTTGCGATCAGGCCGAGAAAAGCGCCCAGCAACTGATGGGCAAAGCGGCCGAAAGCGCCAAGCAAGCGATTGACGACACCCATAAAGCCGCTGAGCAGGCACTCAGTGATGCCACCGGCGGGTTGATCGAGAAGAAAGAAACTCCGGAAAAAGATGCGGAAAAATCCGAATCTTCCTCCAAGACCATCTAATTCGTCTTACACAGAGTCAGGACTGACCCATGGAATATCTGTTACAGCTCGCCGCCAGCCCCACCGCTTGGGTTGCTTTGGCCACACTGGTGGTGATGGAAATCGTGCTCGGCATCGATAACCTGATCTTTATCTCGATCCTGACCAACAAATTGCCCAAGCAGTACCAGCAGAAAGCACGCCGTATCGGTATCGGCATGGCGTTGATCCTGCGTCTGGCACTGTTGAGCACCATCGCCTTCATCGTGCAGTTGACCGCACCTGTGATCGAGATCCTGGGCCAGGCGTTCTCCTGGAAGGACATGATCCTGATCGCCGGTGGTCTGTTCCTGGTCTGGAAGGCTACGACCGAGATCCATCACAGCATGGACCCGGCGCCGGAAGATCCGAAGTCGGCGACCTCGACAGTCACTTTGGGTTTCGCCGCGGCTATCGGCCAGATCCTGATGCTCGACATGGTGTTCTCGATCGACAGCATCATCACTGCGGTCGGCATGACCGAACACTTGCCGATCATGATCATCGCGGTGGTGGTGTCGGTGCTGGTGATGCTGTTTGCTGCTGAACCGCTGGCCAAGTTCATCAACGACAACCCGACGGTGGTGATGCTGGCTCTGGGCTTCCTGATCATGATCGGTATGACATTGATCGCTGAAGGCTTCGGCGCCCATGTACCGAAAGGTTATGTGTATGCGGCCATGGCGTTCTCGGCTTCGATTGAAGTGCTGAACATGATGTCGCGCCGGGCGAAGCAGAAGAAGCTGGCTGAGCAGGTGTAACCGCTGAAAGTGAAAAGCCGCCTGAACTCTTTGAGGTCAGGCGGCTTTTTTTCGATTCGAGATTTTCAGTGTGGGATAGAGCCAGCCCCTCACCCCAGCCCTCTCCCGAGGGAGAGGGAGCCGATCTGCGTGGTTTTTAAACCTGAGTTCGGCTCGATATCTCAGGTCGATGTACTTCTGAATAGCGACTCGGTCAGTCCCCTCTCCCTCTGGGAGAGGGCTAGGCGGGCGGCGTTCCGATGAGGGGCTTTTGCCTTTGCCGTTCAACCCTCAGTGCGCAGTCGCGTGACGCACTCGGTGTTCCTCGGCTTTCTCAACCGCAGCAGGCTGAACCGGATGGTGATGATGGCGCCGCGAAACCCGCAGCACCCCCCACAACATGGCAGCGGCCACGGCCAGCCAGCCGGCAATCAACATTACGATGGTCATGGTCAGGCTCATCAGTGCCTCCTCTTCGCCCTGCATCGGGCCCACACTTTTTCAATTCGCTCTGTTTCAGTGACAGTCTAGACAATGGGGTGTTTCAGACTATTGACCAAAGGTCGATTGCGACCAATCACTTTGCTCTATGCAATCAATGGGTCTGCCGCTTAAGGCTATACCGCAGCCGGGCGCGGCCCTATGATCGCAGGCGTTGCCGGAACACGATGACCGGCGTCTGAACAGAGAGTGATGATGGTGCAGGTATTTTCTCGAATTCGTGCGGCGCTACTGGTGGCAGGTTGTGCGGCCGTGTTGGCCGGATGTGCAGGTACTGTGGCGCCTGAGGTCAAGCGTCTGCCGGAGCGGGTCGAACTCAGTGGCACGTTCTATCGCGGCGAAGCCAATCAGAGTGGGCCGCAAGTGTTGGCCAGCCTGTTGTCGCAGCAGGGCATCGTGATCACCCCGGGCTTGCTCGAGAAACCTCTGCACTTGCCGGGTGCCGAAGACAAATTGCAGCAGAACCTGCAAAACCTCGCCCGCGAGTACGGCATGGTGGTTTACCCGCTGGACAGCAACCTGCCCGCACTGTTGACCCAAGTGGCGGCAGGCTATCCGGTGATGGTGCGCTTCAGCGAGGGGGCGGCATTCTGGGCCGAGCCGCGTTACGCGATCCTGTCCGGCTACGACCGCAACAAACAGAAGGTCTTGCTGCGTGCCGGCATGAACCGTCGCGAACTGATGAGTTTCAGCTCCTTTGAGTCGGCACTGGAGAAATCCGGTGGCTGGGCCGTGCTGATCCAGAAACCGTCGCAGATCCCGGCAGCCGTTGACCGTCAGCGCTGGCTCAAAGCGGCCGATGAACTGGCCCAGGCCGGTCAGGAAAACGAAGCGGCGCAGGCGCGCAAGGCGCTGGCAGCCCACTGAGTTCCCGTTCGTCATTTGCCGGGCACGACTGCGCCCGGCAAGCCTCCTACGAATAGAACCCGTTTTCTGCGGGTGACTCAGGAGGCGAACATGGCAGATTCCCCATCCCCGAAAGGGCCGCATTCGACCGAGCATTCGTCGGGTCATGATCTGGGTTTCGACCCCGATTCGCCGGACCTTGATGATCCGCAAGTCGATCCGGTTGGCCCGGCCAAGGCGCCGAAAGACGTGAAACCCGGTGAAGACGACAAGACGCCGGCCAAACCTTATGACCCGTTAGCCAATCTGAAACCTTGATGTGAGGTGCGTATGAGTACTGACTCAAGCTTCGATGAGCAAAAACCGGACAGCGTGCCCACGACGCCGGAGCCGGAGATTGATCCGGTGCTGAATCCGGACAGCCCGCTGCGCGATCCGATGGCCCGGCCTAATGTCATGACGCCGGAACCTTCGCGGGATCCAAGTGCAGGTGATGGCATTCCTGATGACGACAAGATGCCGCTGCCCAATGACTGAAATGCAGGAATGCAGGCGAAAAAAAGCCCCGAGGATTCGGGGCTTTTTCTTACGGCCCCGGGTTACTTGGACGCTTCAACCACACCGCTCTGGCGTGACTTAAGGTTTTTCTCGGCCTTGTATTGTTGCGCCACCGCAGGGACGTTGGCGCTCTTGCCGGTTTCCACCCAGCTGCGAATACGGCTGGCATCGGCAAAGTGGGTGTATTTGCCGAAGGCATCGAGAATCACCAGCGCGACCGGGCGGTTAGCCATTTTCGTTACCAGAACCAGGCAATGACCGGCAGGGTTGGTGAAACCGGTTTTGGTGATCTTGATGTCCCAGTCGGCCTTGTTCACCAAGTGGTCGGTATTGCGGAAACCCAGGGTGTAGTTGGGTTTGCGGAAAGACACGGTCTTTTCCTTGGTGGTGGTGAGTTCGCTGAGGAGCGGGTACTTATGCGCGGCCACCAGCAGCTTGCTCAGGTCGCGGGCGGTGGAAACGTTACGTTCCGACAGGCCTGTCGGTTCGACAAAGTGCGTACTGGTCATGCCCAGTGCCTTGGCTTTCGCGTTCATGGCCGCGATAAAGGCCGCATAACCTCCCGGATAGTGGTGAGCGAGGCTGGCGGCCGCGCGGTTCTCCGAAGACATCAAGGCGATCAGCAGCATCTCGCGACGCGGCAGCTCACTCTTGAGTTTGACTCGGGAGAACACACCCCTCATTTCCGGTGTGTTGCTGATATCGACATTGATCCATTCGTCCATGTTCTGCCGGGCTTCAACCACTACCAATCCAGTCATGAGCTTGCTGACAGAGGCGATCGGCACGATCACGTCAGGGTTGCTGGAGTAGATGACTTTGTTGGTCTGCATATCCATGAGCAGTGCGCTGCCGGAGGCGATCTTCAGGCTCGAAGCGTCACGTGGGGCAGCGGTGGTTTCCGCAGCGTTGATCGTTGGCGTGATGAATGTGCCTGTAAAAGCAAAAAACAGGCTCAGAATCGAAAGACGAATTTTCACGCGGGCGAACTCATAAAGGTTGGATATTCCGTTAGTTTGTAACGGGTTATTTCTTCAAAGCGTCGCATTCTAGGAGTATGGCTGAAGATCTGTCGATGGTTGTTTGAATGACCTGAAAAACTCGTGAAAAGGCCTGTAAAAAGAGGGGTTTCCGGCGAACGGTTACAGTTTTTTCTCAGGCATGAAAAAACCCGCACAAGGCGGGTTTTTCTTATTGCTGAAAGTACCGATCAGGCGTGCAGGGTTTCTGCCGCATAAAGGGTGTTTTCCAGCAGGCAGGCGCGGGTCATCGGACCTACGCCACCCGGCACTGGAGTGATCCAGCCAGCGCGGGGCAGGGCGGTTTCGTAGACGACGTCGCCGACCAGTTTGCCGTCGTCCTGACGGTTGATGCCGACGTCGATCACGATCGCGCCTTCCTTGATCCACTCGCCTTTGACCAGGCCCGGCTTGCCGGCGGCCACCACCACCAGATCAGCACGACCAACGTGGCCGGCCAGATCCTTGGTGAAACGGTGAGTCACGGTCACGGTGCAGCCGGCCAACAACAACTCCATCGCCATCGGGCGACCGACGATGTTGGAGGCGCCGACGACCACTGCGTCCATGCCATAAAGGTCGGCGCCAGTGCTTTCCAGCAGCGTCATGATGCCTTTAGGTGTGCAGGGACGCAGCAGCGGAATGCGCTGGGCCAGGCGGCCGACGTTATAAGGATGGAAGCCGTCGACGTCTTTGTCCGGGCGAATGCGCTCCAGCAATTTGGAGGCATCCAGGTGCTCGGGCAGCGGCAGCTGAAGCAGGATGCCGTCGATTGCAGGGTCGTCGTTGAGGCGATCGATCAGATCGGTCAACGCGTCTTGCGTGGTGTCGGAGGGCAGGTCGTAGGCTTGAGAGAGGAAGCCAACCTCTTCACAGTCTTTACGCTTGTGCGAGACATAAACCTGAGAGGCAGGATCGCTGCCGACCAGGATCACCGCGAGGCCGGGAGTGCGCAGGCCTTGCTGGCGACGCTCGGCAACTCGTTGGGCGATCTGCTGGCGCAGGCTGGCGGCGATCGATTTGCCGTCGATTAGTTGTGCAGTCATTGCGCGTGATTAACCATCGAGAGGGGAAAAAATGAGAACGCATTCTCGCATGTCGAGCGGTGAGGGCAAAGGCGCTTGGTCAGCAAATTCCTCTAACTCCTTTAATTAAATGAATTTTTTTCAAAAAGGATTTGACGACCTTCGGAGCGCTCTATACTATTCGTCGCACTTGTCGGGCACAGCCTAGCACTGGTTAAGAAGGTGAAGCGGAATCAAGGTTCTGCGACACTGGAAAGCACTTAGTTTGTAGTCCTTTAAGAGTACAGATTAATAAGGCGCCCGTAGCTCAGCTGGATAGAGCATCCGCCTTCTAAGCGGATGGTCGCAGGTTCGAGTCCTGCCGGGTGCGCCATTAGGCAGCTTTGGCACAAGTAGCGCAATATGGTGGGCGTAGCTCAGTTGGTAGAGCACGGGATTGTGACTCCCGTTGTCGTGGGTTCGATCCCCATCGTCCACCCCATATTTCGAAAGGCGCCAGATGTAACAGTCTGGCGCCTTTGCTTTAAAAGCTTCATCGCGGATGTGGTGGAATTGGTAGACACACTGGATTTAGGTTCCAGCGCCGCGAGGCGTAAGAGTTCGAGTCTCTTCATCCGCACCAATTAAAGCTTCATTCATGTCTTCGGGCTGGTGAGGTTCCAACAAAGAAGTTGTTTGGCTTTTTTGTTACGCAATATGGTGGGCGTAGCTCAGTTGGTAGAGCACGGGATTGTGACTCCCGTTGTCGTGGGTTCGATCCCCATCGTCCACCCCATATTTCGAAAGGCGCCAGATTTAACAGTCTGGCGCCTTTTTTGTTTTAGCGGTTCTGAAAGGCGGCAATTGCCGGTTTCGGGGCGCAGGGGCAGGGCGCTTCGTCGTATTTATGTTGCTCGATGATGCTGCGCTGCTCGCCGGGCTTGCTTGCAGGTTCGGCCGTCAGGGACTGATTGGCAGCCTCTTCTATATATAGAAGCGGTTGGCGCAGAGCCCTGGCGAGATTGGTTGTATTCGCCTGTGGGACGCGCTGCATCCGTGCATCGATCCCTATAAATTGCCTGCTGTTTTTTTACCCGTTTTCAGTAGGGTGACTTCTTGAGTTTGACCCACTAGAATGCATGCCCTTGATTCTGGGGTCGGAAACGGCCGGCTAACGTCTGTGCAACGAGGAATATCCATGCAAGTTTCTGTTGAAAATACTACTGCTCTCGAGCGCCGCATGAGCGTCACCGTGCCGGCTGAGCGCATCGAGACTCAGGTCAACAAGCGTCTGCAGCAGACTGCCCAAAAGGCCAAGATTGCTGGCTTCCGTCCAGGCAAAGTGCCAATGAGCGAAATCAAGCGCCGTTTCGGTGCTGATGCTCGTCAGGAAGCTGTAGGCGACGTGATCCAGTCCTCCTTCTACGAAGCTGTGGTTGAGCAGAAGCTGAACCCTGCTGGTTCGCCATCGATCGAGCCTAAGTCGCTCGAAGCTGGCAAGGACCTGGAATACGTTGCTGTATTCGAAGTGTTCCCTGAGTTCACCGTTGCCGGTTTCGACGGCATCACCGTTGAGCGCCTGAGCGCTGACGTGGCTGACGCTGACCTGGACAAAATGCTCGACATCCTGCGCAAGCAGAACACTCGTTTTGAAGTGGCCGATCGCGCTGCCCAGAACGAAGACCAACTGAACATCGATTTCGTTGGCAAGGTTGACGGCGAAGTATTCGCTGGCGGTTCCGCCAAGGGTACTCAGCTGGTACTGGGTTCCGGCCGCATGATCCCGGGCTTCGAAGAAGGCCTGGTTGGCGCTAAAGCGGGCGAAGAGCGCGTTCTGAACCTGACCTTCCCAGAGGACTATCAGAACCTGGACCTGGCTGGCAAAACCGCCGAGTTCACCGTGACCGTCAACACTGTTTCCGAGCCTAAGCTGCCAGAGCTGAACGAAGAGTTTTTCGCTCAATTCGGCATCAAGGAAAGCGGCATCGACGGTTTCCGCACCGAAGTTCGCAAGAACATGGAGCGTGAACTGCGTCAGGCGATCAAATCCAAGGTCAAGAATCAGGTAATGGACGGTCTGCTGGCCACCAACCCGATCGAAGTGCCTAAGGCGCTGCTGTCCAACGAAGTTGACCGTCTGCGTGTGCAGGCTGTTCAGCAGTTCGGTGGCAACATCAAGCCTGATCAACTGCCGGCCGAGCTGTTCGAAGAGCAAGCCAAGCGCCGCGTCGTGCTGGGCCTGATCGTTGCTGAAGTGGTCAAGCAATTCGATCTGAAGCCTGACGAAGCTCGCGTTCGCGAAATGATTCAGGAAATGGCTTCCGCTTACCAGGAGCCTGAGCAGGTTGTGTCGTGGTACTACAAAAACGAGCAGCAGCTGAACGAAGTGCGTTCGGTTGTGCTGGAAGAGCAAGTTGTGGATACTGTTCTGCAGAAAGCTAGTGTGACCGATAAAGCGGTCTCTTACGAAGAAGCAGTCAAGCCGGTAGAAGCTCCAAAAGCCGATTGATTGATTCCGCGTTAAGAAGTACACACCATAAGCCAGCTCTCGAGCTGGCTTATGCGTATTCAAGACATAACTATTTGGGAGCGACTGCAGAGCATGTTCCGTAATTCTTATATTCAGCAGAACTCTGATATCCAGGCCGCCGGCGGCCTGGTCCCGATGGTTGTCGAGCAATCTGCTCGTGGCGAACGCGCCTATGACATCTATTCGCGCCTGCTCAAGGAGCGAGTGATCTTTCTGGTTGGTCCGGTAGAGGACTACATGGCCAACCTGATCTGTGCGCAACTGCTGTTCCTTGAAGCGGAAAACCCGGACAAGGACATCCATCTCTACATCAACTCCCCGGGCGGTTCGGTGACTGCAGGCATGTCGATCTACGACACCATGCAGTTCATCAAGCCGAACGTGTCGACCACCTGCATCGGCCAGGCCTGCAGCATGGGCGCATTCCTGCTGACCGCAGGTGCCCCGGGCAAGCGTTTCTGCCTGCCGAACTCGCGCGTGATGATTCACCAGCCACTGGGCGGTTTCCAGGGCCAGGCGTCGGACATCGAAATCCACGCCAAGGAAATCCTCTTCATTCGCGAGCGTCTGAACACGCTGATGGCCAAACACAGCGGGCGTACTCTGGAAGAAATTGAGCGCGATACCAATCGCGACAACTTCATGAGTGCAGAAGCTGCGAAGGAATATGGCCTGATCGACGAAGTGATCAACCAGCGCCCAGCTTAAAATAAGCAGCTCAAAATAGGCTTGGTCGGCTTGTCTGATCAGCGGCGGGCTTGAAAAAGCCCGCAATAGCCTTCATCTTGTGTTGCAAGCCTATCGGATTTGGATCGAACGAATGACTGACACCCGCAACGGCGAGGACAACGGCAAGCTGCTCTATTGCTCCTTCTGTGGCAAAAGCCAGCATGAAGTGCGCAAATTGATTGCCGGCCCCTCGGTCTTTATCTGCGACGAGTGCGTCGACCTGTGCAATGACATCATCCGCGAGGAGGTGCAGGAAGCCCAGGCCGAGAGCAGCGCGCATAAATTGCCTTCGCCTAAAGAAATCAGCGGCATCCTTGACCAGTACGTCATTGGTCAGGAGCGTGCGAAAAAGGTTTTGGCCGTAGCGGTGTACAACCACTACAAACGCCTGAACCAGCGTGACAAAAAGGCTGACGACGTCGAACTCGGCAAGAGCAACATCCTGCTGATCGGCCCGACAGGCTCCGGTAAAACCCTGCTGGCCGAAACACTGGCCCGCTTGCTGAACGTTCCGTTCACCATTGCCGACGCAACCACCCTCACCGAGGCGGGTTACGTGGGTGAAGATGTCGAGAACATCATTCAGAAGCTGCTGCAGAAGTGCGATTACGACGTAGAGAAGGCCCAGATGGGTATTGTCTACATCGACGAAATCGACAAGATTTCCCGCAAGTCCGACAACCCGTCGATCACCCGGGACGTATCCGGTGAAGGCGTGCAGCAGGCCTTGCTGAAGTTGATCGAAGGCACGGTCGCTTCCGTACCACCGCAAGGTGGCCGCAAGCACCCGCAGCAGGAATTCCTGCAAGTCGACACCCGTAACATCCTGTTCATCTGCGGTGGTGCGTTCTCCGGTCTGGAAAAGGTTATTCAAAACCGTTCCACCAAGGGCGGCATCGGCTTCAACGCAGAAGTGCGCAGCAAGGAAGAAGGCAAGAAAGTCGGTGAATCCCTGCGTGAAGTCGAGCCTGACGATCTGGTCAAGTTCGGTCTGATCCCGGAATTCGTCGGTCGTCTGCCGGTCCTCGCGACGCTGGACGAGCTTGACGAGGCTGCGCTGATGCAGATCCTCACCGAGCCGAAAAATGCTCTGACCAAACAGTATGCCAAGCTGTTCGAGATGGAAGGCGTGGATCTGGAATTCCGGACCGACGCACTGAAATCGGTCGCCAAGCGTGCCCTGGAACGTAAAACCGGTGCTCGTGGTTTGCGCTCGATTCTCGAAGGTGTACTGCTCGACACGATGTATGAAATCCCCTCGCAGTCCGAGGTGAGCAAAGTCGTGATCGATGAAAGCGTGATCGAAGGCAAGTCCAAGCCACTGTATATCTACGAAAACAGTGAGCCGACGGCCAAGGCAGCGCCGGACGCTTAAGCGTCCAGTCTGCTGGAATAAAGAAGGGGCCTTCGGGCCTCTTTTTTTTTATGTCATTTTTTACATCCGCTTTGTGCTTGTTTTTTTTCAAGGCAGCCCCCATCTTGGTTTCAAGCTCAATTCCATCTGATTACGGCCATATGGCCGCCGTAGAGGCGAAATCATGAAGACAACCATCGAATTGCCTCTCCTGCCATTGCGTGATGTCGTGGTTTATCCGCACATGGTTATCCCGCTGTTCGTGGGGCGCGAGAAATCCATCGAAGCCCTCGAGGCCGCGATGACGGGCGACAAGCAGATCCTGCTGCTGGCCCAGAGAAACCCGGCTGACGATGATCCCGGTGAAGACGCTCTCTATCGCGTAGGTACCATCGCCACTGTTCTACAGCTGCTCAAGCTGCCTGACGGCACCGTCAAGGTTCTGGTCGAGGGTGAGCAGCGTGGCACCGTCGAGCGCTTCAGCGAAGTTGACGGCCACTGCCGTGCCGAAGTCTCGTTGATCGAAGAGGTCGACGCCGCCGAGCGCGAATCCGAAGTGTTCGTGCGCACACTGCTGTCGCAGTTCGAACAATACGTACAGTTGGGCAAGAAGGTCCCGGCTGAAGTCCTGTCGTCGCTCAACAGCATCGATGAGCCGGGTCGCCTGGTCGACACCATGGCGGCGCATATGGCGCTGAAAATCGAGCAGAAGCAGGAAATCCTCGAAATCATCGATTTGTCGGCTCGGGTCGAGCACGTTCTGGCGTTGCTGGATGCCGAGATCGATCTGCTGCAAGTCGAAAAACGCATTCGTGGCCGCGTCAAAAAGCAAATGGAGCGCAGTCAGCGCGAGTACTACTTGAATGAGCAGATGAAGGCCATTCAGAAAGAGCTCGGTGACAGCGACGAAGGCCACAACGAAATCGAAGACCTGAAAAAGCGTATCGACGCTGCCGGTCTGCCGAAAGACGCGTTGGCCAAAGCCACTGCCGAGCTCAACAAGCTCAAGCAGATGTCGCCGATGTCCGCTGAGGCCACCGTGGTGCGCTCGTACATCGACTGGCTGGTGCAAGTGCCGTGGAAAGCGCAGAGCAAGGTACGTCTGGACCTGGCGCGCGCAGAAGACATTCTCGATGCCGATCACTACGGTCTCGAAGAGGTCAAGGAACGTATCCTTGAATACCTCGCCGTGCAAAAACGCGTGAAGAAAATCCGTGGCCCGGTGTTGTGCCTGGTCGGTCCTCCGGGCGTGGGTAAAACCTCGCTGGCGGAGTCGATCGCTCACGCCACCAACCGCAAATTCGTGCGCATGGCCCTCGGTGGCGTGCGTGATGAAGCGGAAATTCGCGGTCACCGTCGGACTTACATCGGTTCGATGCCAGGAAGATTGATTCAAAAGATGACAAAAGTGGGGGTGCGCAACCCGCTGTTCCTGCTCGATGAAATCGACAAAATGGGCAGCGACATGCGTGGCGACCCGGCGTCGGCGTTGCTGGAAGTGCTCGATCCGGAGCAGAACCACAACTTCAACGACCATTATCTGGAAGTCGATTACGATCTCTCGGATGTGATGTTCCTGTGCACCTCGAACTCGATGAACATCCCGCCGGCGCTGCTCGACCGGATGGAAGTGATCCGTCTGCCGGGCTACACCGAAGACGAAAAGATCAACATCGCCGTCAAATACCTCTCGCCAAAGCAGATCGCCGCTAACGGTCTGAAAAAGGGCGAGCTGGAATTCGACGCTGAAGCGATCCGCGACATCATCCGTTACTACACCCGTGAAGCCGGTGTGCGTGGCCTCGAACGTCAGATCGCCAAGGTCTGCCGCAAGGCCGTTAAAGAGCACGCAATGGAAAAACGCTTCTCGGTGAAAGTGACAGCTGACCTGCTGGAGCACTTCCTCGGGGTGCGCAAATTCCGCTACGGTCTGGCTGAGCAACAGGATCAGATCGGTCAGGTCACGGGGCTTGCCTGGACTCAGGTGGGTGGTGAATTGCTGACCATCGAAGCCGCGGTTGTGCCGGGTAAAGGTCAACTGATCAAGACCGGTTCGCTGGGCGACGTGATGGTCGAATCGATCACTGCCGCGCTCACTGTAGTGCGCAGCCGGGCCAAAAGTCTGGGCATTCCTCTGGACTTCCACGAGAAGCGTGACACGCACATCCACATGCCGGAAGGGGCGACGCCGAAAGACGGCCCTAGCGCTGGCGTAGGCATGTGTACGGCGCTGGTGTCGGCCTTGACCGGCATTCCGGTGCGCGCCGATGTCGCCATGACCGGTGAAATCACGCTGCGTGGTCAAGTGCTGGYGATTGGCGGTCTGAAGGAAAAACTGCTGGCGGCTCACCGCGGCGGAATCAAGATCGTGATTATTCCTGAAGAGAACGTGCGCGATCTGAAGGAGATTCCTGACAATATCAAGCAGGATCTGCAGATTAAACCGGTTAAATGGATTGACGAGGTCCTGCAAATTGCGCTGCAATACGCGCCGGAGCCCTTGCCGGATGTGGCTCCGGAGATAGTTGCCAAGGACGAAAAACGTGAGTCTGACTCTAAGGAAAGAATTAGCACGCATTAATACGCTTTTGCCTGGGGGGCTTCCTTGACAGTTTTTTAGAGCCCTTGTTATAAAGCGGCTCTTAAGTGTCTGTAGGCCATTCAGCACTCGTTTTTGCTTTCACCAAAAAACTTAGAATCATCTCAAAATAGATATAAGGGGACTTAGAGTGAACAAGTCGGAACTGATTGATGCTATCGCTGCATCCGCTGATATCCCGAAAGCTGCTGCTGGCCGTGCGCTGGACGCTGTAATCGAATCCGTCACTGGCGCTCTGAAGGCTGGCGACTCCGTTGTTCTGGTTGGTTTCGGTACTTTCTCCGTGACGGACCGTCCGGCTCGTACCGGTCGTAACCCTCAAACCGGCAAGACTCTGGAAATCCCGGCTGCCAAGAAGCCAGGTTTCAAAGCCGGTAAAGCACTGAAAGAAGCTGTTAACTAAGTTTTCAGGTTTTTACCCATCCGGGTCGGGGTCATGCCTGACTTGGCAGCGGAGCGGTAGAGCAGGTCGCTGAAACAGTGGCCTGTAACGCCGGGATCGAGGGTTCGAGCCCTGTCCGCTCCGCCAGTTACGAGAAGGCGCATCCTCGGATGCGCCTTTCTTCTATCCGGATTCTACCCACGCTCCACGGTTGCCTAATTTTGAAGTTCAACCGTTTCTGGGGGACGCATGCTGCAGAATATCAGGGACAATTCACAAGGCTGGATTGCCAAGACCATTATCGGGGTCATCGTTGCACTGATGGCTCTGACCGGTTTCGACGCCATTTTCCAGGCCACGACTCACAAGAATGAGGCGGCCAAGGTCAACGGTGATGAAATCAGCCAGAACGAGCTGAGCCAGGCCGTTGATATGCAACGCCGTCAGCTGATGCAACAGCTGGGCAAGGACTTCGATGCTTCCTTGCTCGACGAGAAAATGCTGCGCGAATCGGCCCTCAAGGGTCTGATCGATCGCAAGCTGCTGCTGCAAGGTGCAGAACAAGCGAAATTCGCTTTCTCCGAAGGCGCACTGGACCAAGTGATCCTGCAGACACCTGAATTCCAGGTGGACGGCAAGTTCAGCTCCGACCGTTTCGACCAGGTGATCCGTCAACTGGGTTACAGCCGTATGCAATTCCGTCAGATGCTGGCTCAGGAAATGCTGATCGGCCAACTGCGTGCCGGTGTGGCAGGCAGCGGTTTCGTCACTGACGCCGAAGTGCTGGCATTCGCCCGTCTGGAAAAACAGACCCGCGATTTCGCGACCCTGAACGTCAAGGCTGACCCGGCGGCGGTCAAACTGACCGACGACGAGGTCAAGGCTTACTACGACGAGCACGCCAAGGAGTTCATGACTCCGGATCAAGTGATCATCGATTACGTAGAACTGAAGAAGTCTTCGTTCTTCGATCAGGTTGCCGTCAAGGACGAAGACCTGCAGGCGGCGTATCAGAAAGAGATCGCCAACCTGTCGGAACAGCGTCGTGCCGCGCACATCCTGATCGAAGTGAACGACAAGACCACCGAGGCGCAGGCCAAGGCGAAGATCGAAGACGTTCAGGCGCGTCTGGCCAAGGGCGAGAAGTTTGAAGCGCTGGCCAAAGAGTTCTCGCAGGATCCGGGTTCGGCCAACAATGGCGGCGACCTCGGTTATGCAGGCCCTGGCGTTTACGATCCAGCGTTCGAAAAAGCCTTGTACTCCTTGTCGAAAGACCAGGTGTCCGAGCCGATTCGTACCGACTTCGGTTATCACTTGATCAAGCTGTTGGGTGTGGAAGCGCCTGAAGTGCCGACCCTGGCCAGCCTGAAAGACAAGCTCACCCGCGAGCTGAAAGCCGCTCAGGTCGAGCAGCGTTTTGTCGAGGCGACCAAGCAACTGGAAGACTCCGCATTCGAAGCGTCTGACCTGGCCCAGCCAGCGGCGGATCTGAAGCTGACCGTGCATACCTCCAAGCCATTCGGCCGTGAAGGTGGCGAAGGTGTTGCGGCCAACCGTGCCGTGGTCACCGCAGCGTTCAGCACCGAAGTAATCGACGAGGGTGCCAACAGCACTGCCATCGAGCTGGATCCGGAAACCGTGATCGTGCTGCGTTCCAAGGAACACCTCAAGCCTGCGCAACTGCCGCTGGAAAACGTGAGTGCGGCGATCCGCACCCAGTTGACCAAAGAGCACGCCAGCGCGGCTGCCAAGACCAAGGCCGAGCAGCTGATCGCGGACCTGCGCGATGGCAAGGCGCCGTTGGACAAGGCGGTTGAGGGTCAGAACTGGAAAGCCACTGAAGCGGCCACCCGTGGTCAGGAAGGTGTTGATCCGGCGGTGCTGCAAGCGTTGTTCCGTATGCCGAAGCCGGCTGCCAAGGACAAGCCGACGTTCACCAGCGTGACGTTGCCGGATGGCAGTCTGATGATCGTGCGGCTGAATGGTGTTAACGAAGCGGCGGCGCCGACGGATGAAGAGAAGGTTCAGTACCGTCGTTTCCTTGCTTCGCGTGAGGGGCAGCAGGACTTTGCTGCTTATCGCAAGCAGTTGGAAGCTCAGGCGGACATCAAGCGGTTTTGATGGTTGACTGAGATGTGATGAGAGCCCCGGCCTGATAGGTCGGGGCTTTTTTTTGGGCTTTGGGTAGTGGCGGCCTTTGGGCCGACCATGTTCTTGGGGTTTTGGGTGAATATCCGTTGCTGCGGGTGTTGCGGCTGGCGGTTTCGCCCTACGGCGAGTCCCTTCGGCAAACGCCCCAAAGGAACCAAAGGTCTTTGCCCTGACGTTCGGCCCACTCGCTAAAGCTCGGGGTTCCTTCGCTGCGGGATTGCTCCGGGCGCAGCGTCTCCGGTTTGCTTCGCTGCACCTACTCCCGCTGTGTTTGGCTTCGCCAAACGGTCGCTGCGCTCCCACGCCCGGATCAAGCCCTCCACTCAGCCTGCCGACGGGCCTTCAGATCAAGATCAAAAGCTGCAGCCGAGCTAACGCTCATCCTGTTGAGTGGTGAGGAGCAGAAGCAGCATGCGTTCTGCTGTTGCTCTTCTGTGTGCGAGCTTGCTCGCGAAGGCGGCCTGACAGCCGAGCTGTTTTTTGCGGATGTACTCATTCCAATTGTAGGAGTGAGCCTGCTCGCGATAGCGGTCTGCCAATCGACCCATTTTCCGTCGTTCATGAGCCGGCATCCATGTGCAGAGTTGACGAGGCTCAAGGCCGTTTGCGTCGCGTGCTTGATACGCATCTGGAACACACCGGACAGTTCTGGGTCCTATGGCCATCCAGTCGCCACGCCACGGCAAAGTTGCGCGTGTTCATCGATCATCTGGCATTGCGACTTTTTCCCGCAACTGAAGGTCGATAGAGTTGTAACTGCTTTAAGACACTAATCCATGCGCCGCCGGGGCGTGATCTGTTGCACAATACGCCCCGGACTGTTTTCTCTCAGGATGTTCAATGTTGATTTCCACTCCCATGCGTGTTGTCGGGTTGGCGCTGTTGTTGACCGCTGTTGCCGGCTGTTCGAAAGACAAGCCGATGTATGAGCATGAGAACTTCGATGACTCCGGTACGTTTTCGCGCAATTACCCGGTGACCGACGCGGTCAGTTGCGAAGCGGCGCGCCGTGCATTGCTTAGCCAGGGCTACATCATCACCAGCAGTGACCCGAAACTGGTCAGTGGCCACAAGAGCTTCCAGCAAACCGGCGACACCCACATGGAGATCAGCTTCAACGTGGTCTGCGCCGATGACGGCAGTGTCGGGCACCATGCGACGATGTTCGCCAACGCTTTGCAGGATCGTTATGCGCTGAAGAAGACCAACAACTCGGCCAGCCTCGGCGTGGGTGTGTTGGGCTCGGTGTCGATGCCGATCGGCTCGTCCGACGATTCGATGGTCAAAGTCGCCAGCGAGACGGTGACGGCACAGAAGTTCTACGAGCGTTTCTTTACCCTGGTCGAGCAGTTCCTGCCGACGGATGCGAAGAAAGCTGCGCACATTGAAGAGAAACCGAAGACTGACCTCGGCGTGCCTGAGGCGAAGCCTGCTCCGGCAGCGCTGGTGCCAGCGCCGACTCCAACGCCTGCGCCCGCCGCAACCCCGGCGCCTGCAGCGGAGCCCGCTCCCGCACCTGCCGAGACCGCACCCGTGACGTCTGAACCGGTTGCGCCACCGGCAGAGGCCGCGCCGATCACTCCGGCGCCGAGTGCAGAATCTGCACCGGCGACCGAAACCATCACGCCACCGGCCAACCCGGATATCCCCCCGCCATCCGAGCCGATTCCGGCGATGCCAGCGTCCGGCCAATAATCCAGCCTCACAGCAACCCCTGTGGGAGCGAGCTTGCTCGCGAAAGCGTCGGAACATTCAGCACGCATGTGACTGACTGGCCGCCTTCGCGAGCAAGCTCGCTCCCACAGTAGCTTTTGGGGTGGCTTAAAATCTCGTTACATTCCCCTGACAAAAATCCTGCGATAAATTCCTGACCACCTGCTACGTTTTATTCATGAAGGCCGGGTTTCACTTTTCCTTCATACGAGCACGTTAAGCTCGAGGCACTGGGCATTTGCGCAGGCCCATTCAAGAGAGCAGCAGGGGGATTACACGATGGATGAATATCAAGAAGAGCTGCTCGAATACCAGGCCTTTGAACTGGACCAACCCGAGCCAGCCGAAGACGCCACCGAGCTTTAACTTGCAGATTGCAGCTTATAGCTCGCAGCTGCTTTCAGGCCGTTTTGCGGTGACTGCGGCGGAATTCGCCGGGCGTCTGACCGCTCCAGCGTTTGAAGGCGCGCTGGAAGGCTTCGGCTGAGGCAAAACCCAGCAGGTAGGCGATTTCACCGAATGCCAGTTCGGTATCGCGGATGTAAGTCATCGCCAGGTCCCGGCGAGTGTCATTGAGGATTGCGCGAAACTGCGTGCCTTCCTCGGCCAGTTTGCGCCGCAACGTCCAGGTCGGCAGCTTCAGGCGTGCCGCCACTTCTTCCAGGTCGGGTTCCCGGCCACCATTGAGCAATGGCCCCAACAGTTGAGTGATGCGTTCACGCAGGCTGCGGGTGCGAGTCAATTGCTCCAGCTCGCGTTCACACAGTTGCAGCAGATGCCGCCAGGTACTCGGGCAATGCTCGGGATTGCGCTGTGCGAGGCTGTTCAGGCTCAGGCGCAGTTGATTGCCCTCGGCACCGAACTGGATCGGGCAATCCCCCAGCAAGTCGTACGCCTCGCGGTAATCCGGCTCATCGAATTCGATTTCAATGCGTTCGGCGCGCAGCGGTTCGCGGCTGACACTGGAGAGCTGATGCAGCCATCCGGCAATGATCGAGTCCACGACAAAACGGTTATAGGCGTTGTACGGGCTGATCGAATAGAAACGCAGCCACGCGCCATGGGCATCTTCATGGAAACTGGACTGACCGCGATAATTGGAACCGTACAACGCCTCGAAACGGATCAGACAGCGCGCGGCTTCGCGCACGGTTGGCGCCTGTGCGGCGGTAACGCCGGCCAGCCCCGCCTGACTCAGGCGACTGAGCTGGCCCATGCGCAGGCCCAGCGCCGAATCGCCGGTCAACTGAATCGCCGCGTGGCCCAGGCGCATATAGCGCGGAATCGACAAACGCGCCCCGGCCTCGGCCAGTCGCGCGGCGTCCAGACCATATTGCTCCAGCAACGACTGCGGATCCGCCCCATGACTGCGCACGGCGTCGGCGAGGCTGTGAACAAAGCCCACCGACAGGTCCCCGAGGCGCATCGGCAGGGGCTTCATGGCTTACAACCAGATGTTCAACAAACGCGCGCCCCGGGCATCGCCATCGGCGAACTGCTGACCGTTGCTGCTGAGGAAACTCTGACCGGCACTGGCCTTGTCCCAGAACTGCCCGCGCAGGAACACACTGATGCCGGCAATCGCTCGACTGCTCGGTGGTTGCGCGGTCAGTGTCAGTCGATGCCAGGCTTGTCCTTCGGTGACTTCTCCGGGTTTTAGGCTGACCGACCCCGGTGTGCTTGAACCTTTGTAACCGCGCCATGGCTGATTCCACGCACCTTGACCGAATACCTGCGCCGGTACCGCGATCAATTGCGCGTTTTGCTCGTCGAGTTTGCGGTAATTGTCGGGGTACCAACTGTCGCTGCCAATCAATACGCCAAGGCGTCCGGCCGGGGTGTCGACCACGTTGAGCGCGTGTTTGTCTGCGCTTTCGAGCACTTCGCGCTGATCGAATACCGGGTGCATCTGCCGTTGCGGCTGGCCCAGCGGCACGCCATCGCGGCCGAACACCACGCTGCTGTTGAACAGGGCACCGTTACCGGGTTTGAGCTGGCCATCGCGAACGCTGGGTTCCGGTAACACGATCGAGCCAGCCACCAGGGTCACGTGAAATTCTTTGGCCAGACCACCGAACAGCGCCTGGTAATCCTTGGCCATCGCCTTGGCTTTCATCCGCAGATACGCGTCGTTGAGGCGGTCGCTGCCGTTGGCGCTGAGCCAGGCGCGGGCGAACAGCAAGGGATTGCTCGCCGCCAGCCAGTTCATCGCCTCGGCGAGGGTCGGGGCCTGATACAGCTCGTCTTTTTCGCCGCTGAGCAGCAGCCAGGTGCCGACGTTCTCCGGCAGCACCACGACGGTTTTATCGTTCAGCAGGCCTTGATCCTGGGCTTGCTGCAGATAGGCTGCGAGTTTGCGGTGCAAGCGCTCGGTGCTTTGATAATCGGTGGGAAACAGCTCGGGCTGGATGCCCAGCAGATTGCCACGATCGGCGGGGATGCCCTGATCGACCGCCACTTTAATGCGTAAGTCCGACAGGTAATGGCCCGCCGGCCGGTCCGCCGCCCACATGGCGTAGGTGGTCAGGGCGGCGACGAGGGCCATGGAGAAAAACAGGTACAAAAGTTTGCGCATGAAAACCAACAGCTACCGGGTACAGGGTATGGCGACTAGGGTAGGGCCCATGGAGCTGATTGCCAAGGGGCGCTGCGCATTTGGATCAATAAGTTGTCAGTTACGGTCATTGAGTGACAGCGATGCGACTCTTAGTCTGTCGAACATGACTGACGGGAGCCGCAGAGCGCCCGCAACTTTTCCGTGATTGCTCGTTGTGGAGTTACCGATGACCGCCGCTCACTACCCGCACCTGTTGGCCCCGCTGGACCTGGGATTCACCACGCTGCGCAACCGCACCCTGATGGGTTCGATGCACACCGGTTTGGAAGAAAAACCGGGCGGTTTCGAGCGCATGGCGGCGTACTTCGCCGAACGTGCCCGGGGCGGCGTTGGCCTGATGGTTACTGGCGGTATCGGCCCGAACGACGAGGGCGGCGTGTACTCCGGGGCGGCCAAGCTGACCACCGAGGAAGAAGCGCTCAAGCACCGCATCGTCACCCGCGCGGTGCACGACG
>NZ_JBFUIR010000042.1:0-41141 GCF_056401755.1 Pseudomonas sp. P4_D7
GATTACGGTCTGGGCTTGATGAACGGCGACATCGGTATCGCCCTCAAGCTGCCCGAGCGCGAAGGGCCGGACGCGGGAAAACCGGTATTGCGCGTGGCGTTCCCGCGCAACGACGGCCAGGGCGGCGTGCGCTTTGTACTGCCCAGCCGCCTGAACGACGTTGAAACCGTCTACGCCATGACGGTACACAAGTCCCAGGGCTCGGAGTTTGCCCACACGGCGCTGATCCTGCCGGATGCCTTGAACCCGGTGCTGACCAAAGAATTGATCTACACCGGTATCACCCGCGCCAAGCACTGGTTCACCCTGATCGAATCCCGCCCGGGGGTGTTCGAGGAAGCAGTGCAGCGCAAGGTCAAACGCCTGAGTGGGCTGATGCTGGAACTGGAAGAGGGCGCCGTGCCTCGGGGGTGAAAATCCAGACGATTGACGGCGATTACTGACCGACCGGTCAGGGGGGCGCTGTCTCGCTGGCGTTCCAGTGCTGTGCTATCGTTGCGGCATCATTTCGCTACGATCCAAGAGAATCCCTGCATGAAGGTGTCTGTCTGGGCGACAGAGCGCGTAGTTGTCTGCAAGCACGCGTTGCTTGTCGGTCTGCTCTGGTTGTTGACGGGTGCGGCTGTCGCACAGTCGCAAGCGCCGACGGGCATGGCCGAACAACGGGCCAAATCTGTCACTCAGGTTGTTCTTGGCATTCTCAGCTACGCGCGCTGGCCGGTGGAACCGGCGCAATTGCGCTTGTGCATCGTCGGCCCCACCGAATACACCGATGATCTGGTCAAAGGCACCACTCAAGCCACCGGCCGGCCGGTGACCGTACGTCGCCTGCTGGCCGACAACCCGGCCATCGTCAGCGACTGCGATGCGGTGTACATCGGCAAACTCACGGTGGATGAACGCGCTCGCTTGTTCGCTTCGCTGATCGGTCATCCGGTGCTGAGCATCAGCGAAGGCGGCGATCAGTGCACGGTCGGCAGTCTGTTCTGTCTACGCGTTGGCGATGAACAGGTGTCTTTCGAGGTCAACCTCGACTCTGTTGCCCGCAGCGGCGTGCGTATTCATCCAAGCGTGCTGCAATTGTCGCGTCGCAAACCGGCGGCGCCATGAAACTGTTCCGAGCGGAAAAACGCCCGACGTTGGGGTCGGTCATCGGCCGAGGGCATTTGATTGTTGCGCTGGTGGGCGTGGCGATGGCCAGTGTTTCGCTGACGTTGCTCGGCGTACTGGCTTTACGGGTGTACGCCGATCACAACCTGCACTTGATCGCCCGTTCGATCAGCTACACCGTGGAAGCTGCGGTGGTGTTCAACGACAAGACGGCCGCCAACGAATCGCTGGCGCTGATTGCTTCCGCCGAAGAGGTCGCTGATGCCCAGGTGCTGGACAGCCAGGGACAACTGCTCGCGCATTGGCAGCGACCGGAAAACGGCTTGTTCTCTGAGCTGGAAATGCAGATCACCCGCGCCGTCCTGGAAAAACCCATCAGCCTGCCGATCGAGCATCAGGACCGTGAAATCGGTCGCGTATTGCTCACTGGTCATGGCGGTAGCCTGATGCGCTTTCTGCTCAGTGGTCTGGCGGGGATCATCCTCTGTACCGCGATCAGCGCCTGGGTCGCGCTCTACCTGGCGCGGCGCCAGTTACGCGGCATCACCGGCCCCCTGCGCAGCCTGGCCGCCGTCGCCCACGCCGCACGCAGTGAACGTGCGCTGGACCGCCGCGTGCCGCCGGCGCAGATCGCCGAACTCGATAACCTCGGCAATGACTTCAACGCCTTGCTCGACGAACTGGAGTCGTGGCAAACCCATCTGCAAAACGAAAATGAAACCCTCGCTCACCAAGCCAGTCACGACAGCCTGACCGGTTTGCCAAACCGCGCCTTTTTCGAAGGGCGGTTGATCCGCGCGTTGCGCAATGCTGGCAAACACGATGAGCGCGTGGCCGTGTTGTTTCTCGACAGTGACCGTTTCAAAGGCATCAACGACAACTTCGGCCACGCCGCCGGTGATGCGGTGTTGGTGGCCGTAGCCAACCGCGTTCGTGCGCAGTTGCGCGAAGAGGATCTGGTGGCGCGGCTGGGCGGTGACGAGTTCGCTGTGCTGCTCACGCCGCTGCACAAGGTCGAAGATGCCGAGCGGATTGCCGACAAGATCCTCGCCAGCATGGACATGCCCATCGCGTTGCCGGGCGACACCAGTGTGGTGACCTCGCTCAGTATCGGCATTGCGGTTTTTCCCGATCATGGTGCCACGCCGGGGGCCTTGCTCGATGCCGCCGATGCGGCGATGTATCAAGCCAAGCGCCTGTCGCGCGGCGCCCAATTCACGGCCGGGGCGGAGCACCCGGTCGATTCCGTGCAAACCAGGAGCTGACTCTCGTGTCCACACTGACCATTCGATCTTTTTACGCTGTGCTGTTGATCGCCGTACTGGCCCTGACCGGTTGCCAGACCGCGCCGCAAAAAGGCCTGACCCCGGCGCAAGTTGCGGTCCTCAAACAACAGGGCTTTGAACTGACCGACGAGGGCTGGGAGTTTGGCCTGTCCGGCAAAGTGCTGTTTGGCAGCGACGTCGAAAGCCTGAACACGCAAAGCACCGAGATCGTCGAACGCATCGGCAAGGCATTGCTGGGCGTCGGTATCGAGCGCGTGCGCGTCGATGGTCACACCGATGCATCGGGCAAGGAAACCTACAACCAGCAACTGTCCCTGCGCCGTGCGAAAAGTGTTGCCAACGTCCTGCGCACAGTCGGCATGAAGGACGAGAACATCCAGCTGCAGGGCCTGGGCAGCAAAGAGCCGGTGGCATCCAACGATACGGCAGCCGGTCGCACGGAAAACCGCCGGGTCTCGATTGTGGTCAGCGCCGACTAATCGGCGAACTGCATTTCGCGCGTCTTGCCCATCAACAGATCCTGATTTCGCTCAGTCACCTCACGGATGTAATCCCACAACAGGGTGATCCGTTTCAACTTGCGCAGATCCTCGCGGCAGTACATCCAGAACTGCCGGGTGATGTCGATGTCCTCCGGCAATACCGGCAGCAGGCGCGGATCCTGTGCGGCGAGGAAGCACGGCAGAATCGCCAGAGAACGCCCCTGCTGTGCGGCGACGAACTGCGCGATCACGCTGGTGCTGCGCAAATGCGCGCTGGCGCCCGGCAACACGTTCGCCAGGTACAGCAGCTCCGAGCTGAACGCCAGGTCATCCACATAACTGATGAATTGATGCTTGCTCAAATCGGCCGGGCGGCGGATTGGTGGGTGTTGGTCCAGATAGTCCTGGGTTGCGTAGAGCTGCAAACGGTAGTCGCAGAGTTTGCAGCAGACGTACGGTCCATGCTCCGGGCGTTCCAGAGCAATGACGATATCGGCCTCGCGCTTGGACAGGCTGATGAAGTGCGGCAGCGGCAGGATGTCCACCGAGATCGCCGGGTAGGCGTCGACGAAATGGCTCAGCTGCGGGGTGATGAAAAAACTGCCGAAGCCTTCGGTGCAACCCATGCGCACGTGCCCGGAGAGTGCCACGCCAGAGCCGGATACCTGCTCGCAGGCCATGTGCAATGTGCTTTCAATCGACTCGGCATAACCGAGCAAGCGCTGGCCTTCGCTGGTCAGGACGAAGCCGCTGGTCCGCGATTTCTCGAACAGCAAAGTGCCCAATGCCGCTTCCAGCGAACTGATCCGCCGCGACACCGTGGTGTAGTCGACAGCCAGCCGTTTGGCCGCGGTGCTGGCCTTGCGGGTGCGGGCGACTTCGAGGAAAAACTTGAGGTCGTCCCAGTTCAGCGAACCGAGGGAGGTGATGTTTTTTTGCATGATGGACGGGCTTATATGTGCGTTCTTATTAGAAGTTTGCACATCTATACTCCAAAAACAGTCCGACAACCAATTCGTGACACACGCCTCATCTCAAGGCGAACCCTTCGCCTTGGCTCCTACGATAAAAACAAGTTTCGGAGACCAGCATGAACGCATCGCTTACGCCCAACGACACCACGCTGCAGAAGGTCAAACTGCTGATCGACGGCGAGTGGGTCGAGTCGCAGACCACCGAATGGCACGACATCGTCAACCCGGCCACCCAACAGGTGCTGGCCAAAGTGCCGTTTGCCACCGCCGCTGAAGTCGATGCCGCCGTCAGCGCCGCCCAGCGTGCTTTCCAGACCTGGAAACTGACTCCGATCGGCGCGCGCATGCGCATCATGCTCAAGCTGCAAGCGCTGATCCGCGAGCACTCCAAACGTATTGCCGTCGTCCTGAGTGCCGAGCAGGGCAAAACCATTGCCGACGCCGAGGGCGATATTTTCCGTGGTCTGGAAGTGGTCGAGCACGCGTGCTCTATCGGCAGCCTGCAAATGGGCGAGTTCGCTGAAAACGTCGCCGGCGGCGTCGATACCTACACCCTGCGTCAGCCAATCGGCGTGTGTGCCGGCATCACCCCGTTCAACTTCCCGGCAATGATTCCGCTGTGGATGTTCCCGATGGCCATCGCTTGCGGCAACACTTTCGTTTTGAAGCCTTCGGAGCAGGATCCGCTGTCGACCATGTTGCTGGTGGAGTTGGCCATTGAGGCCGGCGTTCCGGCGGGCGTGTTGAACGTGGTTCATGGTGGTAAAGATGTGGTCGATGGCCTGTGCACGCACAAGGACATCAAAGCCGTGTCCTTCGTCGGTTCGACCGCTGTCGGCACTCACGTTTACGACTTGGCCGGCAAGCACGGCAAACGCGTGCAATCGATGATGGGCGCGAAGAACCACGCCGTGGTGCTGGCCGATGCCAATCGCGAGCAGGCGCTGAATGCCCTGGTCGGCGCCGGTTTCGGTGCGGCCGGGCAACGTTGCATGGCCACCTCGGTGGTGGTGCTGGTCGGCGCGGCGAAACAATGGCTGCCAGATTTGAAAGCGCTGGCGCAGAAACTCACCGTCAACGCCGGTAATGAGCCGGGCACCGACGTCGGCCCGGTGATCTCGAAGAAAGCCAAGGCGCGAATTCTCGACCTGATCGAAAGCGGCATCAAGGAAGGCGCCAAGCTTGAACTGGACGGCCGCGACATCAAGGTGCCGGGCTACGAGCAAGGCAACTTTGTCGGCCCGACCCTGTTCTCGGGCGTGACCACCGACATGCAGATCTACACCCAGGAAATCTTCGGCCCGGTACTGGTGGTGCTGGAAGTCGACACCCTTGATCAGGCGATTGCGCTGGTCAACGCCAACCCGTTCGGCAATGGCACGGGCCTGTTCACCCAGAGCGGTGCGGCGGCGCGTAAATTCCAGACGGAAATCGACGTCGGCCAGGTCGGCATCAACATCCCTATCCCCGTGCCGGTACCGTTCTTCAGCTTCACCGGTTCGCGCGGTTCGAAACTCGGCGACCTCGGTCCGTACGGCAAACAAGTGGTGCAGTTCTACACGCAGACCAAAACGGTCACGGCGCGCTGGTTCGATGACGACAGCGTCAACGACGGCGTGAACACCACCATCAACCTGCGCTGAGGAATCGACCATGAAAATCGCATTTATCGGTCTGGGCAACATGGGCGCACCGATGGCGCGCAATCTGATCAAGGCTGGCCACTCGCTGAGTCTGGTCGATCTGAACAAAACCGTGCTGGCTGAGCTGGAGCAACTGGGCGGCAGCATTCGTGCCTCGGCCCGCGAAGCCGCTGAGGATGCTGAACTGGTGATCACCATGCTACCGGCGGCGGTGCATGTGCGCAGTGTCTGGCTCGGTGAGGACGGTGTGCTGGCTGGCATCCGCCAAGGTGTGCCCGCGGTGGATTGCAGCACCATCGATCCGCAGACCGCTCGCGATGTGGCTGCCGCTGCGGCGAAACAAGGCGTGGCCATGGCCGATGCGCCGGTGTCCGGTGGTACTGGCGGTGCGACTGCCGGCACGCTGACCTTTATGGTTGGCGCCACCCCGCAACTGTTCGCCACCCTGCAACCGGTGCTGGCGCAAATGGGCCGCAACATTGTGCATTGCGGCGAAGTCGGCACCGGGCAGATCGCCAAGATTTGCAACAACCTGCTACTGGCGATTTCGATGGTCGGTGTCAGCGAAGCGATGGCGCTGGGCGATGCGTTGGGCATCGACACCTCGGTGCTGGCCGGGATCATCAACAGCTCGACCGGGCGTTGCTGGAGTTCGGAGATGTATAACCCGTGGCCGGGCATCGTCGAAACGGCGCCGGCCTCGCGTGGTTATACCGGTGGGTTCGGTGCGGAACTGATGCTCAAGGATCTGGGGTTGGCGACCGAAGCTGCGCGTCAGGCGCACCAACCGGTGGTGCTCGGCGCGGTGGCGCAGCAGTTGTATCAGGCGATGAGCCAGCGCGGTGACGGCGGGAAAGACTTCTCGGCGATCATCAACAGCTATCGCAAGCCTGCAATTGAAGGGCAGCGCTGAACAAACTGTGGGAGCGAGCCTGCTCGCGATGACGGCGGTTGCTTCAACAAGGAAGTGACTGACGGTCCGCTTTCGCGAGCAGGCTCGCTCCCACAGGGGATTTGCGTATATCAGACATTGTTTGCCGGGAAATCACGTCGGGTGATCTCCCGGCTTTTTTGCATCAGGCAAACACGAAATATTTACGCACGGTCTCGACCACTTCCCACGTGCCTTTCATCCCCGGCTCAACCACGAAAATATCGCCGGCGCGCAGATGAATCGGCGCCATGCCGTCCGGAGTAATCACGCAGTAGCCTTCCTGGAAATGGCAGTACTCCCACTTCACATAATCGACGCGCCATTTGCCCGGTGTGCATATCCACGTACCCATGATCTTGCTGCCGTCTTCGCTGGTGTAGGCGTTGAGATTGACGGTGTGCGGGTCGCCTTCGAGTTTTTCCCATTTGCAGGCATCGAGTACCGGCAGCGGATGAGTGTCGCGTAGAACGGTGATAGGGGCGGTCATGTGTCGGCTCCAGACAAGGCGATCAAACGGAAGCTGCACCCTATAGCGCCGTGCCTTGGCCCAGATGTCTGTGCTCGACATGCAGATATCCAGAAACGCTGCCAGGTTTTACGAATGGAGACGTAAACCTTCCAGCAAAATCAATTAACGGCAGTATTGATCTAAAACAAAGGCTATGARGTTATAACTATTTTACTTGTCTGGTTTTTACTTTTAGTACGTCTGTTCCGTTGCGTCCTTAGTTGCTTTCGATAGTCAACCTGCCTGATACCGCGGGCGCCCCACCATACCCCGTCTTTGTTAAGTAAATAAGTCGCTAACCGCAACAAGGAGGTGCGGTGTCAGTGGGCTTTCGCAGACTTTTTTCGAGTTGTAAAAAAACCTTGAATAGTTCGTTGACTCTCCCCTTAAGGGCAGAGTTTAGATTCCCGCCGCGTGAGAAGTTGCTGTGGGAAAAGTTACTTTTCATAAGTCGAATTCATGAAGTAGCCACGACATATAGGGAGATAGAAATGAACAATCCATTGGACTTGGAACATGTCGTTGCCAGCACTCGCGAAATCCTCGCACAGCTGTTGGTGATGGATGCGAATGACATCGAAGAAAACAGCAGCATCGTCGAAGACCTCGGTGCCGACTCGCTGGACATCGTCGACCTGAGCTTCCAGCTGGGCCGCCAATATGGCTGCACACTGCCGAAAACCAGCGTGCTTGACCATGCGGTGGCGGTTTGCGGGGATGCCAGCGAGTTTCTCGCCAGCGGTCGCATTACCGAAAGCGGCAAGCGCCTGCTTGAGCAAAGTCTCAGCGCCTACACCCCGGATCAACTGAAAGCGGGCATGCAGCCGGCTCAGGTCTTCGCTGCTACCACCGTGCGTAACTGGGCCAACCAGTGCCGCAATCTCTTCAACTACCTGCCGGCAGCGTGCCCGGATTGCAACGCTCACCAAGCGGTTCTGAACGAGCGCCAACAAGTGGTCTGCGGCGCGTGCAGTGCACGTCTGGTGCCGGCGGATGGCGATGAAGTGTCCCGTCAATTGGTTGAGCAGTTTGTCACCACTCACACCAAAGAAGCGGTGTAGGAGTTCTCATGCGGGCACGAGAAGTCTATGTGAGCGGGTTCGGTCTGGTGGCGCCCATGGCGCTGGACGCTGCCACGTTGTTCGAGCGGATTTGCCGGAAGCAATCCTGTGTCCGCGAACATCCTCGGTTCAAGGCGCTGGGATTCAACAACAGCGCCGCCGGTTTTATCGACGATACGCAGTGGCAGCGGATCGGTGCCGGTTTCGGCGGCAACGCGGCGCTGCACCCACGGCAAAGTGTGCTGGCCGAATACGTTGCCCGGCAGGCGCTGGAGCATGCCGGGCTGACACCGGCAGACTTTGCCCACAGTCGCAGCGGTCTGTTTCTGGGCGCCAACAAATACTGTGCCGACAGCCACGACCTGCAGCGGCTCAGCCGGTGCATGGATGAGGCCGGACGTGTCGATCTCGACCGTCTGCTGGACAGTCCGGCAGCGTCCAGCGCGACTTTCACCCGGCGGGTCGATCAACAGACGCAGCACCTGGCCGATCGGCTCGGCATTCGCGATCACATCTCGACCCATTCCGATGCCTGTGCCGCCGGCACCATGGCCATCGGCAGTGCTTACCGGGCGATCGAGCGCGGAGAGATCGATCTGGCTATCTGCGGCGCCGTCGAACTGATGGCCAACGAACTGCCTTATTACATGTTCAACAGCCTCGGCGCGCTCTGTCAGGCCGACTTGCCGGCGAGCGAACAAAGCCGCCCGTTTATGCCTGACCGCAGCGGTTTTGTCCTCAGCGAAGGCTCGGCGATGGTCATTCTCGAATCTGCTGAACACGCACAGCGGCGCAAGGCTGCGCCCCTGGGCCGGGTGTTGGGGTACGCGAATGTCTGCGAGGCACAGAAAATGACCTCCAGCAGCCGCGATGGCAGTAAATACGAGGAATGCATGGAAGCAGCAATCGAAGATGCCGGGCTGCTGCGCAGCGCCGTGCAACACGTCAACACCCACGGGACCTCCACGCAGGCCAATGACAGTTGTGAAGCGTTGGCGCTGCAGCGTCTGTTCGGCGGCTGCCAGGACTTCATGACCTTCACCGCCAACAAGTCCGCCATCGGGCATTCCCTGGCAGGCAGTGGCGCGATCGAAGCGGTGCTGTCGCTGATGAGCCTGCGTGACGGTGTGCTGTTGCCCACCCTGAATTACGACCCCGAGCGTGCCGAATACCCTTCGCTGAAGTTCTTGAGCGAGCCGGTGCGACAGCCGATCAGCGTGGTGATGTCCAACTCGTTCGGCTTTGGCGGCATCAACAGCTCGCTGGTTCTGGGGAGGGCATGACATGAACCGAGCCATCTACCTGAATGCCGCTGCGGTGCTGAATGTGGCGGGCAGTGAATGCGCTGACTTGCTCGGCACACCCTGCGCGGCGCAACCGCTGGCCTTTGACGCACAGCGTCAGGCGTTTGCCTTGCCGACGCCGCGACTGGCCAGTGATCTGTTTGATCGCAAGATCCAGCGCAGCGTCGAACCGCAGGGCTTGCGCCTGTTGCATTGCGCCGCACGGCTGGCGCCAGCGCTGGCGGCGCTGCAATTGCCCGCGTCACGCATTGCCCTGACAGCGGCCATTCCTGAAGTCGACGCGCCGAGTCCTTGCTGGGATGCGGTGCAGGCGATCATCGAACAGCCGCAAAAACACCTGGCGCAGTTATTGGCCAACACACCGCCCCTGCATGCGCTGACCCTGCTCAACAGCAGCGTCATGGCCTATGTGGCTGAAGCATTGAATTGCCATGGGCCAATGGGTGGATTTTGTTCTCAGGACAACGCCGGGCTGGATGCGCTGATCGAAGCGTGCCAGCAGATTGGCGAGCGACATGCCGACGCCGCGTTGGTGGTCAGCAGCAGCCCGAACCTGACCCCAGCCCTGTATCTGCGCGAGCCCGATCAGGCGAACGAAGCGATTTTCGGTGAGGGCGCCGCCGCGCTGTTGCTGGCGTCGACACCGCCGCCGGGTGCGGCACACGCCGTGCGCATTGCCGGATTTGCCCGCGGTTACAGCAACGATCCGCAACGCTCTGTGGCGGTGGGTCGGCGCGTCATCGATCAGGTCCTGAGCGTCGAAAAACTGCGGGTCGGCGACGTCGAGCATATCGTCGGCAATTGCGCTGACGGGCAAGTGATGAAGTTGCTCGAAGCTTTCCCGCGCGAGATTCGCAGTACCCGCGCCATGACCGGCGAACTGGGCGCCAGCGGCTTGCTGACAGAGGCCGCACTGACTTTGCATCTCAGCGGTGATACGGCGGCGGCACCGGGTTACACGCTGCTCGTCAGCCACACTCGCGCCGGTCACTGGGGCGCATTGCTGTTGGCCAGTGAAACCATGGAGAAGCACGCATGAGTGCGACACGGATTGTGATCACCGGCATGGGCGCCGTCACCGGTTTCGGTTTCGAATGGCAGACCCTCTGGGAAAAAATGCTCGGCGCCGAACATTGCGTGCGGCCATGGCAGCCGGACGACTTGCAAGAGGCGTCGTTCGCGGTGCGTTATGCCGCGCCTGTCGACATGCGCCTGTTGCCGGAAAAACTGCAAAGCCATCCGGCCTGGACGATGCCGCTGGAAAAGCGCAGTCGGTTTGGCTGGGTGGCTGCCACCCAGGCAGTCGGTGACAGCGGCTTGCAGCCAGAACAGTTGCGGGGCGCGGCGGTGCTGTGTGCCTCGGGAGCACCGCAGCACATGCTCGCCGACATGCTGCTGACCGAAGCCCCGAATGGTGGCACCCCGAGCTGGTCGTACCTGATGCCACGGGCCGGGCAAGTGAATGCCGATGGCTCACTGCGCCAGAGCAACGATCGTCTGGCGCGGGTAATCGCCGACGACCTGGGCTGTGAAGGACCGGTGATCAATATCAGCAGTGCCTGTGCCGGTGCTTCACAAGCCATTGGCAATGCCTTCCAGATGATTCGTCGCGGAGAAGTCAGCGTTGCGCTGGCGGGTGGCGCCGACTCGGTGCTCAACCTCGACACCATGGCCGCGTTGTATCTACTCGGTGCCGCGTCGGGCGAGCAGCGCTGGGGCGCGGATCTGTGCCGTCCGTTCGATCGTGACCGCAGCGGTCTGATTGCCGGCGAGGGCGGTGGTTTTGTCGTGCTGGAAAGCCTCGAACATGCCTTGGCCCGTGGCGCCACGCCGTATGCCGAGGTGTTGGGTTTCGGCAGCAGTCTGGATGCCTACAAAGTCACCGCACCGCAACCGCAAGGACGCGGTGCGGCACTGGCGATGCAGGCCGCGCTGGATGACGCCGGTTTGCGCGCGCAGCAGATTGATCTGATCAACGCCCACGGCACTTCGACACCGCTCAATGACGTGGCCGAGACCCTGGCGATCAAAAGCGTGTTCGCCGAGCACAAGCATTATCGAACCCTGGCCGTCAGCGCCAACAAATCACAGTTCGGTCACCTGATCGCGGCCGCTGGCGCCCCTGAATGCATCGTCACCGCGTTGGCCTGCCTCAACGATCTGGTCACGCCAACGGTGAACCTGCATGACGCCGACGAACAGTGCGATCTGGATTACTGCGCCGGGCAAGCCGTCAGCCGCCGAGTGGATTACGCGCTGAGCAATTCCTTCGGTTTCGGTGGCCTCAATACTTCGCTGGCCCTTGGCAAATATCGGGAGCATGGACAATGACTGACGCCACTGTACGTGTCGCGATCGCCGGCAGCGGTTGTGTATTGCCCACCGGCTGGGGCGTCGAGGGTTTCTGGGCGGCGGCCCGCGAAGGGCGCAGCGCAATCTCGCCCCTGAACTCGTCGCTGTTCCACAGCGAGCGGGTCACCGCGTTCGGGCATATCGCTGATCGAGATCATCAACGTAGCCGTCAGGACGTTGCACAAAACCTCCAGCGTTACTGCCCGCCGGCGGTGATCTGGGGCGTCAGTGCGGTGCGCCAGGCGTTGGCCGAGGCCGAGCTTGAACCGGGCCGCGACAACGTGCGTTTTGGTCTCTATTGCTGCCAGGGCGGTTACACCCATCCCTCGCTCGCGTCTTACGGTGAACTGCTGCACGAATGTCAGACCGAGAGCGGTGCCGACATGCAGCGTCTGGCCAAACGTGTGTTGCAGGAGCGCGCGCTCGATCCGTTTCTGGTGCTCAAGAGCCTGAGCAACGGTTTGCTCGGCGTCGTCAGTCTGGCCTTGAAGCTTGAGTGCGAATGCAACGCCTACATGCAAGGCGTGGCCGGCAATCTGGCGGCGCTGCGCGAAGCCTGCGCGGCGTTGCAGAGCGGGCGGATCGATGCGGCCATTGTGGTGGGCGCGGGCAGTGAACTGGATCCGCTGGCCCTCGCCGCACTGGCCGAGGCGGGGGTGATCAGCACCGACGGTTCGCCAAGCCTGCGTGCCTTTGATCGCCAGGGCCGTGGCGGCATTGCCGGCGAAGGTGCGGCGGCGCTGGTACTGCGCCGCGCCGATGACCTGCCGGCAGGGCCGCAAACCTGCCTGACAGCACTGTTCGCCCATCCGCGTCTGGACTCTCTGAGCTTGCCGGACAAACAGGTGGATCTGCTGATCAGCAGCGCCACTGGCGATCCGCACAAGGATGCCGATCTGGCCCGCACGCTGGCGCGAACCGGCGCCGCGCACATCACCAGCAGCACGCCGCTGACCGGCATGCTCAGTGGTGCACCGAGCCTGGTTGACCTGATCTTTGCCCGGCAGGCTTTGCAGGCGCAGAGCATCCCGCCGGTCAGTGGCCTGGAGCAACCGCTGGATGCGCATCTGCCGTTCGTTATCGGCGGGCCGCGCGATGCCGTGCTCCACGATTGCCTGGTCATCAACCGCGACGACAACGGTTTTAGCGCCGGTTACCAACTCGAATTTCACGCGGCTGACTGACCGTCGGCACGCAACGAAACGCAGCTGATTTTTTACTCAAGGGATAGAACTGTCATGGATTACCGCGATTACGTACGGCCGAAATTCGTTGAATTGATGCAGGCCCTGGGCCTGGAGTGCCAGTTCCACAGAGCGCTGGGCAGTAAATTGTTTTACCGCGACCGCCAGGGCGAAGAGGTGACGGTTACTGACTTCCTCGGCGGTTACGGCGCCGCGCTGTATGGCCACAACGATCCGCAATTTGTCGATCAACTCGTCGACCTGCTGCGTGCCGATGTGCCGTTCAATGCGCAGATGTCGGTGCGCGGTGCGGCCGGTCAATTGGGGCGTGAGCTCAGTGAGGCGTTCAACCGTGAGCTGAACAACAGCGAACGCTATATTTCGACCTTCTCCAACAGTGGCGCCGAGTCGGTGGAGATCGCCGTCAAGCACGCCGAATACCGTCGTCAGAAAAACCTGCAGAAGCAATTCGACGAGCGCGATTTCGCCCTCGCCAATCTGGTTGCCAGCGACAAGGCTTACGTCGAACTGGACATCGACGATCTCGATTTGCCCGCCGGTCTGCTGCCGCAGAATCTATCCTGCGTCACCGTGCGCCAAGTGGCCGAAGCGGTGCGTCAGCACAACCTGGCGCAGTTGCATGTCGAGCCGGTGTTCCTCGCTGTGCGCGGCAGCTTTCACGGCAAACTGGTGAACACCGTTCAGTTGACCTATGGCAAGCAGTACCGCAAACCGTTCGCCCGTTTCGGCCTAAACGTCGAGTTCATCGACCCGCAGCAACCCCAGCAATTGCAAGAGCTGCCGGCCCGTCATATTCGTCATTGGCTGAGCCTGGAGTGGAGCGGCGAAACCCTGCAGGTGCGCCGTGAGGCATTCAGTGCGATCACCGCCGTATTGCTGGAGCCGATCCAGGGCGAGGGCGGCATCAACGAGTTCGCCAATGAGTTCTATCTGGGCCTGCGGCGTCTGTGCAACGAGCAGCAATGCCCGCTGATCATCGACGAAGTGCAATCCGGTTTCGGCCGCACCGGCACCTTGCTTGGCGCCAGCCATTTCAACTTGCAGGGTGATTACTACTGCCTGTCGAAAGCGCTGGGCGGTGGCCTGATGAAAATCGCCGCGACGGTGATTCGCGCCAGCCACTACGAAAACGATTTCAGCTACATCCACAGTTCGACCTTTGCCGAAGATGACGCGTCCTGCCATATCGCCCTGTCGGCCTTGCGCCGTCTGTTCGAGAACGACAGCGCGATGCTCAAGGACGTGAACAAGAAGGGCGAGTACCTCAAGGCTTCGCTGCTGGAACTCAAAGCAGCGTACCCGGACGTCATCGCCGACGTGCGTGGGCGCGGCTTGCTGCTGGGCTTCGAGCTGCACGACCTGACCGGCACCAGTTCACTGGTTCAGGCCTCGGCGCAGTACAACGATGCGCTGGGCTACATCATCGCCGGCTACCTGCTGCAATTCGAATCCCTGCGCGTGGCGCCGTCGGGCAGCAATGCCAATGTGATCCGTCTGGAACCGCCGGTGTGCATCACCTTCGAAGAAATCGACGGCTTGATCGGCTCCTTGCAGAAAGTCTGCGACATGCTGCGCCGCCGCGATGCCTTCCCGCTGGCCGCCGGGGTGTGCGCCGACAGCATCGCTGATGTACCGGCGCGTGAGGTCAGCTTCAAGGAGACCGAAACCCGCCCAAAGTCTGATGAGAACGTGCGCGTGGTGGCCCGCGTGGCGTTCATCAACCATTTGATTGATTCGGACATGCTCAGCGACGTCGATCCTTCACTGTCGACCCTGAGCGCTGAACAGAAACGCGAGTTCATCAAACGCATGGCCCCCGAGCGCCGTGCCGCGCCAATCGGCCCGGTGCAGATTCGCTCGAAACTCGGCACCGCCGTGGAGTTCACCCTGTACCCGCTGTGCATGGATTCCGACGCCATGGCGGCGTACATCGCCAGCGGCGATCTGCAAACCATCCGCGAAGAAGTCGGCAACCGTATCAAGGATGCCCGCGCCGACGGCTACAGCGTCGCCGGGCTGGGCATGTACACCTCGATCGTCACCAACAATTGCCAGGCGCTGCAGATTCCCGACATGGCGCTGACTTCCGGCAACGCGCTGACCATCGGCATGGGCCTGGAAGCCATCGAACAGGGCTGCAAACAGCAAGGCCTTGAGCTGGGCGAGCAGACCGCTGCAGTGGTCGGTGCCGCCGGCAATATTGCCTCGACCTACGCCTCGCTGCTGTCGACCAGCGTCGAGCACCTGATCCTCATCGGTAGCGGCCGCGACGGTTCCCTGCGTCGTCTGGAAAAAACCGCGCAACAGATTTACGCCGAAGCCGCCCGCGCGATTCTCAAGGGTGTCGCCGAACACGATCGCCTCGCCCGTCGCCTGCAGCAAATTGATGGAATCGATGCGCTGTTGCAGGCCCACGGCAGCAGTGCCGATCTAGGCCTGCGCGTGGCGAAACTGGTCGAAGAACGCCTGGGCGCGAATGCCTTCATCACCGTCAGCAACGATCTTGATGTACTGAAACAGGCACGCATCGTGCTCTGCGCGGCGAACGCACCGCAGCCGTTTCTCTTTGCCGAACACTTCGCCGAAAACAGCGTGATCTGCGACATCGCCGTGCCGCTGAACGTTGACCAGAACCTCGCTAGCCAACGCTCCGACGTGCTCTACATGCACGGCGGCATCGTGCAGACGCCGCTGGGCGATGGCCTGGTGAAAAACGTTCGCGCCTATCTCAAACAGGGTCAGTTGTACGCGTGCATGGCCGAGTCGGTGCTGATGGGCCTGTCCGGTATGAAACAGCACTACTCCTACGGCGACATCAGCCGCGAGCAAGTGCAGCAGATTCGTGCACTGGCGGCGACTCATGGCTTCAGCCTCGCGCAGTTCAAAACCGACAACTCGCTTTAAGGAACGGTCATGCCGAATAAAGTAGCAGTGGTGACCGGTGGCAGTCGCGGCATCGGCCGGGCGATTGTCCAGACCCTGGCCGGGGCGGGTTATCAGATCGCGTTCAGTTACGTGCGCGATGAAGTCGCGGCGATGGCCTTGCGCGATGAGGTACAGGCGTTGGGCATCGATTGTCTGGCGTTGCAGTGCGATGTCAGCAGCGGCGACAGCATCAAGGCGTTTTTCGAACGGGTCGATCAGCATTTTCAGCGTATCGATCTGCTGGTCAACAACGCCGGCATCACCCGTGACGGCTTGCTCGCGACGATGTCGGCGCGCGACCTGGTCGAGGTGATCCAGACCAACCTGATTGGCACGATGCTCTGCTGTCAGCAGGTGGTGCCGGGCATGTTGCGCCAGCGCAGCGGTTGCATCGTCAACATCAGTTCGGTGGCGGCGCAGAAGCCCGGCAAAGGCCAAAGCAACTATGCCGCCGCCAAGGGCGGGGTCGAATCGCTGACCCGTGCCTTGGCGGTGGAGCTGGCGCCGCGCAACATTCGCGTCAACGCGGTCGCCCCGGGCATCGTCAAGACCGAGATGAGTACGGCGCTGATCGGCAGTCAGGAAGAAGAAATCCAGTCGCGTCTGTTGATCAAACGCTACGCCGAACCGGAAGAAATCGCCGAAGCGGTGCTGTACCTCGCCGATCGCGGTTTGTATCTGACCGGGGAGGTCCTGTCGGTCAACGGCGGGTTGAAAATGCCATGAGCCGGACCATTCTGATCACCGGTGCGGCCAAAGGCATCGGCCGCGCGGTTGCCGAGAACTTTGCCGCCGACGCCGACAATCGCCTGATCCTGCTGGATCTCGATCTGGCCGAACTGCAGCGCTGGGTCGACGAGCGACAGGAGCAGATCAAGGCGCGGGTCGAAACCCATGCGGCGAACATTGCCGACCTGCCGGCCATGCAAGCGTTCTTTAAAACCCTCGGTTCGCAAGTCGAATACGTCGATGTGCTGGTCAACAGCGCCGGCATCTGCAACGAGAACGAACCGGAAGATCTGCACAACTGGCACAAGGTGATTTCGGTCAACCTCAACGGCACGTTCTACGTGACCTCGTTGTGTCTGGCGCTGATGCCCGACCGTGGGCGGATCATCAACATGTCGTCGATCCTCGGCCGTGCCGGCAAGGTGCGCAACACCGCGTACTGCGCGTCCAAACACGGCATCGTCGGCATGACCAAGGCGCTGGCGCTGGATCTTGCTTCGCGGCAGATCACCGTCAACGCGATTCTGCCAGCGTGGATCGACACGCCGATGTTGCAGGGTGAACTGGCGACGCAAGCGGCAATTGCCGGTTTGACCCAGGAGCAGATCGTGCGTAACGCGAAGAAGAAACTGCCGATGCGCCGTTTCATCCAGAGCGAAGAAGTGGCGGCGATGGTGCGTTACCTGGCCAGCCCCGAGGCTGGCGGGGTGACCGCGCAGAGTCTGGTGATCGATGGCGGTGTCGGGTTGGGAATGTAGCGATGCTTCGATTTCACAACAGTCACATTGTGGGTGCGGTGTGGGCGTGCATGGCTGCGCCCGCCGCGATGGCCGAATTTACCGTCGCTGATCTGAAGCCCGATTACGCCGACGGAGAAGTCGGCGTGGCCACGGCCATGCGTCTGCACGGCGACGATCAGGTCACGCAAAAAGCCGTGTATTTCAAAGCCAACCTGGAAGACAACTGGGAGGGCGGTTACTACAAGGCCAAGGGGCGCGTGCGTTACGACGCGCGCTATGACGGCAACAATCCGTACAGCGAACGGGCGCGCGACAAGTACCGTTTCGACGCTGATTGGCGGCACCTCTACGTCGGCCATTCGCTGGGTGACGGCGAAGTGACGGTGGGCTGGCAGCAAGTGGTCTGGGGCCGCGCGGATGAATTGCGCGTGCTCGATCAGATCAACCCGCTGGACTATCGCGACGGTCTGACGCCGTTGCTCGAAGACAGCCGCATCGCTGTGCCGATGGTTCGTTTTGCGCAACCGGTGGGCGAGTGGGAGCTGGAGGCGCTGTGGATCACTGACTTCGTGAAAAACCAGGCGCCGGTTGAGGGCAGTGAATTTGCCGCGCCACTGTTTGCTACGCCGGACCCGCAGTATTTCCTGCTCGACTCCAAGCCCGGCTATGACGGCGACAAGGGCTATTCCTATGGCCTGAGCGCCAACGGCCGGATCGGCGCGGTGGACACCAGTTTTGTCGCCTTGAGCGCGCGTCAGCAGGACCCGGTGTACGCGGTCGAAGGCCTCGCCGACGACGGCCGTACGCGGCTGGAACGGCAGTTTCCCCGTTACACCATGGGCGGTGCCGGGCTGGCGATCGACGCCGGGCACAGCATCGTGGTGCGCAGCGAGGTGGCGTATTTCGACAACTGGCGCGTGACCAATCCGACGCGTGCCTACGGTGCCGACAGCACGCCTATGGTCAAGTCACTGCTGGGTGTCGACTACCTGTTGCGCGACTGGCTGATCTCCGCGCAATGGCAGGAGCAGGTGTTGCTCGACTGGCAGGACGGCATGTTGCAGGACAAACGCGAACCGCTGTTCACCCTGTCGGCCGAAGGCACCCATTGGCAGGACCGTCTCAAGAGTCGTCTGGTCGCTGCTGCCTCACCACCGTTTCAGGACAACGCATTGCTGCAAGGCATCTTCACCTACAAGCCGGTGGACTACATCAAGCTCGGCCTGGAAGTGGATGTGTTCTTCGGCAAACCCGACAGGTCTTTTGGCGAGTACAGCAAGCGCGATCAAGTGCGGCTGTCGGCCGGTTATCTGTTCTGACCCATCACGCCTGCCGCGCTCGCGCAGGTGCACTCATCCAACGAAAAGGAAGTTGTTATGTTGCCGTTTTTGAAAAGTCTGACCACCGCCGCATTGATCYTCGGTAGCGCCTGCGCCAGTGCCGCCGAGGCTGGCAATGCCGATGAGATCATCCGTCAGGTACGCGATCGCAATGACGGGAACAGCTTCATGTCCCAGGTTTCGCTGATCCTGCATGACAAGAAAGGTAATACCCGGGTTCGCGAGTTCACCTATCTGCAAAAGGATTACCCGGACAGCGACAAGTTCAGCATGTACTTTTCCGCGCCGACTGACGTCCGTGACGTGGCCTTCCACATCGAAAACCCGCACGAAACCCTTGGCCTGGAAGACAGCCAGTGGATGTACCTGCCAGTCAGCCGCCAGACCCGCCGCATCTCCACCACCGACAAGCGTGGCTCGTTCATGGGCAGTGAGTACTCGTACGCCGATCTGGACAAGATCCGCGTCAAAGACTATTCGCAGAAACTCGTCGGCGAAGAACAGATCAAGGGCCGCGACTGCTACGTGATCGAGCGCGAACCGGCGTCCCCCGAAGTGCTGGCCAAGACCGGTTACAACAAGCTGAAGGTGTGGATCGACAAGCAGAATTTCCTGGTCATGCGTCAGGATTTCTTCGACGTAAAAGGTGTATTGATCAAGCAGATGCGCACGCAGAAAGTCGCGACCATCGATTCGATCGACAGCATCGTGCTCAGTGAAACCGAGCACTTCATCGACGGTACGCGTTCGGAAATGCGCTTCAACCAGTTGCAGTACAACGTTTCTCTGGAAGATCGCCTCTTCACCCAGACCGCCATCAAACGCGGGCTGAAAACCGGTGACCTGCCGGAATTTGCCGTGTCTGCCCGCTAAGCGCCGACCCCGACGACCTGGAACCGCATGATCATGGAAAGATATCTGAATTTCGTCGAGCGCTATGCGCGGGCGATTGTTTTCCTGCTGGTGGCGATTACGGCGTATTTCACTTATACGCTGGGCGCGCTGGTGTCCGACACCAACCCTTATCTGCTCAAGGAAAGCCACCCGGCGCGCAAGACCATCATCGATTTGCAGGGTGAATTCACCGGCACGTTCGACTCGGTCATGGTGGCGCTGAACAACCCGCAAACGGTGTTCAACAAATCGACGCTCAACGCACTGTTTTCGATGTCGCAATCAGTGCGCAAGATGATTCTGGCCAACGATGCCGACAAGGAGCAGTTGGCACAGATCGTCGCCCGGCATGCAGACGACAGCCGTGCGCAGTTGTTGACCCGGGACATTCTCGAGGGTGGCTTTTCGCAGAACGATTACGCTAACGCCAAGGCCTTGCGTGATCATGCCCAGAGTCAAAACTGGGATTCCCATGATCAGCTGTTCCTGACCTTTCTCGCCGAGCGGATCAACCCGATCCGCGAAATGGCCTCGATGGGCGACCTGGAAAACATCGTCCTGACCGACGACGGCGAGCTGTTGATCCACAAAACCCTGAATGCCTATGACATGGACCCGGCGCTGGTCGAGTCGCAGATCATGGGCAACGAATTGATGGTCGACGGGGTGGTGTCCAAGGACAAGAAAGTCGCGATGCTGGTGGCCGAACTTGGCACCAAGCAGGACGACGCTCAGGCGCAATTGCGCGCCTATCAGATCGTGCGCGGCATCGTCGCGCAATATCAGGCCGAACACCCGGAGTACAAGGACGAAATCTTCATTGCCGGCATGCCGATCTTCATCGCCGCGCAGCAGGAGATCATCGATCATGACCTGGCCGTGCTGTTTCCGATCGTGTTTTTGCTGATTACCTTGCTGCTGATTTTCTTCTTCCGCAAACCACTGGGCGTGCTGCTGCCGCTGTTCAACATTCTGTTCTGCACCATCTGGACCTTGGGCCTGATGGCGCTGTTGCGGGTGCCGTTCGACCTGTTGACCAGTGTGCTGCCGGTGTTCCTCTTCACCATTTGCTGCTCCGATGCGATCCACGTGATGGCTGAATATTACGAGCAGAAAAACGCGGGCAAGAGCAATCGTGAGGCCAACCGTGAAACCCAGCGTCTGATGGTGGTGCCGGTGGTGTTGACGACCGTGACGACCATCGCCACGTTCATGATTTCCACCACCAACAACATTGTCAGCATCCGCAATTTCGGCGTGTTCATGTCGATCGGTCTGACGGCAGCGTTAATCATTTCGCTGCTGCTGATTCCGGCGTGGATCGCGATCTGGGGCAAGGATCAGCCGCAGCAGGCCAAGGCTGAAGTACACAAGGAATCGATCATCTCGCGGTACCTGGTGGCGTTCTGTGCCTGGATGATCCGCTTTCGCAAACCGATCCTGATGGTCATTCTGCCGCTGCTGGCACTGGCCACCGTGTTCACCTTCCGCGTCGATATCGAAGACTCCGGCATTGCTTACTTCAAGCCGGAAAGCCACATTCGCGTGTCCGATCAGTTCATCAACCACGCCAAAGTAGCGGGCACGGCGCCGGGCTGGATCGCGATCGACAGCAAAGAGCCGCGCGGCGTGCTGACCACCGAAGTGGTGCAGTTCATCGACAAGCTCGACCACTTCATCAAGCAGCAACCGAACGTCAGTTACGGCTACTCTCTGGCCACGTACGTCAAGCGCATGAACCTGGTGCTCAACGACATGAACCCGGAGTATCTGCGGGTGCCGAATGCCGTGGAGAAGGTCACCTCGGTCAATGACGACGGGCAGGTCGAGCGTTTTGAAGTGCCGGGCAATTCGCTGATCGAGCAGCACGTGATGCTGTTCGAGAACGGTGGCGGTTCGGACCTGAACAACGTGCTCAACGCCGATTTTTCCAAGGCCTTGACCCTGTACACCATGACCTCGTCGGTCGCCAGCGACTATCAGGGCATGCTCGACCGCCTCGATGCCTGGTTGCTGGTCAACAAACCGGCCAACCTGGAGGTGACCCACGCGGGCACGCCGTTGATCTGGACCGGGGTGTTGCAGGAAATCACTCAAGGCCAGGTGCTGAGTTTTTCCCTGGCCTTGCTGGTCGTCACGCTGATGATGATGTACTGGCTCAAGTCAGTGCGCCTCGGTGTGCTCGGCATGCTGACCTTGCTGACCACGTCGGTGACGGTCTATGGCTTCATGTTCCTGTTCGGCATTGAGCTGAACATCGGCACGACGCTGGTGACGTTCCTGGTGGTCGGCGTGGTGGATTACGCGGTGCACCTGCTGTCGCGGATCAAGTTGCTGGTGCAGCAGGGCATTGAGATCGACGCGGCTATTTTGCAGGCGATGCACAGCGTTGGCCGCTCGACGGTGATCAACGTGGTGATCTTCTCCGTAGGCTTCATGGCGCTGCTGTTTTCCGACTTCAAGCCGATTGTCGATCTGGGTGCACTGGTGGCGATGGCGCTGTTTTCCAGCGGAGTCATGACCATTGTCCTGGTGACGCTGGTGTCACCGTGGTTCTTTGCGGCGATAGCACCGGTGCATGCGCCGGTTCAAGCGCTGCGCACAGAAGGGGAGGCGGTACCGGGCTGATTCGCCAACGACCGGGCGCGCCTGCCCTGAGACGACGGGCGAACCCGGTCATGCGGCGCAGCAGGGTTTTCAGTTCAGTGTATTGACCGGGTTTTTTTCGCCATAGCGGGCGATGCGCTCGAACTGACATTCCTGGCGGGCGTCGTTGAGGTTGTGTTCAAACGCCTCAAGGCCATCATGCAATTGCTGCAAATCGCCGATCTGGGTCACCAGTTCGGCTTTTTTTTCGGCAATGGCTCGTTGCGCCATGTCCCACGGGAATTCGTCGCCGCGGTAGTTGTTGAGGATCACCTGCAGCTCTTTGAGCTTGAAGCCCAGTTGCTGGGCGCACTTGATGAACGTCAACACTTCGACACTTTGCTGGCTGTAGATACGGTATTTGCCTTCACGCTTGGGCTCGGGCAACAGGCCGATTTCTTCGTAATGGCGAATGCTTTTGACTGTGGTGCCCGACAGCTGGGCGGCTTTGCCGATATACATAAGGTCCGTCTCGATGGTCAAACATAGCGTAGCGCGATCGGGCGTCATGCCGGATCGGCGGCGATTATATGTCCAATACCATCTGAAAATGGCAACTGCGCGTAAATGACGTGCACAGGCGACGGACGGGCTCGTGGAGGAAGCCCGAAGAGGCACTGACGGCGGCTTGTGCGCCGTCAGTTGAGGCGGCTGGAAAGCCTTAGACGGCGGCGGTCACGCGCGCCTGTTCCAGCCAGGCATCGCGCTGGTTTGGCTTGGAGCCAAGGATCGGCCCGAAGGTCAGGGTCTTCAGTGGCTTGATGCCGCAGAATTCCAGCGTGGTCTTGCGCATCTGATTCAGCCCCGGCATGCCGTAGATCCATTTGTAGTACCAGTACGGCGTGTCCATGGTCACCAGCAAATGCGCGGTGCGGCCTTTGAGCAGCTTGTCGGGGAAGGCTTTGCCTTCGCGGTATTTGAAGGCGAAACCCGGCAGGAAAATCCGGTCGACGAAGCCTTTCAACAGTGCCGGAATCCCGCCCCACCAGATCGGATAGACGAATGTCAGATGTTCAGCCCAGGTGATATCGGCCTGGGCTTGCAGCAGGTCCGGCTCCAGTGGTTGCACCTTGTTGTAGCCTTCGTGCAGGACCGGGTCGAACTCCAGCGCATCCAGACGCAGCAGCCGCACTTCATGCCCGGCGTCCTTGGCGGCCTGAACGTAAGTCTCACTCAATGCCCCGCAAAAGCTGTCGGTGGAGGGGTGACCCAGTATCACGAGCATTCGTTTGCTCATTGTGTGTACTCCTGAAATGAAGCTCACAGGATAGAGTCTGCCCCTAGCGGTAGAGTCAAGGCACCAGCGCATCAAACAAGGCCCGGGCGTAACCGGGCAGGTGGTCGAAGTCCCGTGCGCACAGTTGCAAGGTGCGATGCGCCCAGACTTCGTCCAGCGGCCGGCACGTTACCGAGTGCACCGCCGCCCAGCGTTCGATGGCCACCTTGGGCACGATAGCCAGCCCCGCACCTCGCGCCACCATGCGCATGACGCCCTCGAAGCCATCGGCACGGATCCGGATCGACATGCGCTGGCCGATGTGCAGCGCCTGTTCCTCCAGGTGAATCGCCAACGCGCTGTGGCTGCCAAGCGCTACGTAGTCGTGCGCCAGGGTTTCACCAAACGTCAGCGACGCCTGACTCGCCAAAACATGCTCAGGGGGCAGGATCAGCACCAATGGATCGTCGCGAAAGGGCCGGGTCTGCAGACCGTGGGTGTCGACCGCATCGGAGACGATCCCGAGGTCCGCCGCGCCTTGGCGCAAGGCATGGGTGATGCGCGCGCTGGGCAACTCCTGCAAGTCGATGTCGAGATTGGGATGATCGCGCAGGAAGTCCGCGAGTACTTCCGGCAGGTATTCGGTGATCGCCGTGGTGTTGCACAGCAAACGCACCTGACCTTTGACGCCTTGGGCATAGTCGGCCAGATCCTGCTGCAGGCGTTCGGCTTGTTGCAGGAGGATGCGTGCGTGTTGGGCCAACGCTTTACCGGCCGGCGTCGGGGTGACGCCACGACGGCCGCGTTCGAGGAAATCGATGCCGAGCGAGGCTTCCATTGCGCGGATTCTGGCGCTGGCGGCGGCCAGGGATAAATGGCTGCGGACGGCGCCAGCGGTGATGTTGCCGGTGTCGAGGATGTGCAGGTAGAGGCGCAGGTCGGTGAGGTCGAAGTGCATGAGGGTGGCCTCTGGTTTTAGGGTGTTCGGGCTGGCCCCTTCGCGAGCAAGCTCGCTCCCACAGGGAGTTGCGTACGACACACATCCAATGTGGGAGCGAGCCTGCTCGCGAATGGGCCAGAAGCCTCAATGGAATAATCAGCCTCTTGCTAAAAGAGAGGCACCATCAGTATATGGCAGATTTTCAGCCAACCCCGACTGGCGCACAGTAGCGCCATGAACACACTCGCGGAATTCTATCAAAACCTCGGTCTGGCCCTGTCCTTACTGGTCATCCTGACGTTCATCCTCGCCGGCCTGATCAAAGGCGTGATCGGCCTCGGCCTGCCCACCGTCGCCATGGGCTTGCTCGGTCTGGCTATGGCACCGTCGCAGGCAGCCGCGTTGCTGATCATCCCGGCAACACTGACCAATGTCTGGCAACTGGCATTCGGCGGGCACTTGAAAGGACTGAGCAAACGCCTCTGGCCGATGCTGCTGATGATTTTCCTCGGCAGCGGAATAGGCACGTTATCGATCGGCATGGCGGGCGGGCATTGGGTGGTGCGCGGGTTGGGCGCGGCGTTGTTGCTCTATGCGTTGAGTGGTTTGTTTCTGCCAACGCTGAGCGTCAATCCGCGCCATGAAGGTTGGCTGGGTCCGGCGTGCGGTTTGATCACTGGCGTAATCACCTCGGCCACCGGCGTCTTCGTGATTCCGGCGGTGCCGTACCTGCAAGCGCTGGGCTTGAATCGCGATCAACTGGTGCAGGCACTGGGCCTGTCATTCACCGTTTCGACGCTGGCATTGGCCGCAGGATTGCTCTGGCGTGGCGCCCTCGGTGGCGGCGAACTGAGTGCTTCGCTGCTGGCGCTGATCCCGGCCATTCTCGGTATGTTGCTGGGCCAATGGCTGCGCGAACGGATCAGCGCCGTGTTGTTCAAACGGGTGTTCTTTGTCGGTATGGGCGCGCTCGGCGCGCACTTGTTGATCAGCGGTTAGCCGAGGCTTCGCTGAGCATTTCAATCTGGCGGATATCAAAATCACGTTCCAGATAATCCATGCGCCGCTCAAAGAAAGCCTTCATATGCGGCAGGTTCGAGTGCACATCCAGATGCGCCTGCGACGCCCAGATCTCGTAGAAGATAAACAGCGTCGGGTCTTCCTTGTCGCGCAGCATGTGGTACTCGATGCAACCTGGCTCGGCGCGGCTCGGTTCGACGTAGGCGCGAAACAGCGCTTCGAAAGCCTCGGATTGTTCCGGGCGGGTCTTGGCGTGCAGGATAAAACCCAAGCGTTCACTCATCACAACGACTCCTCACATTCAGAATGCCGCGGATGTTATTGCAACAATCGGTGATTGATTCGTGCTTTTTGATCAAATGTATTTTGCACAATCAGGCCTTATTCCGCGCGAGGCGGATCGTTAATCTGCCGCCATTCCAGTTTCCCTTCTCCATCCAGCCCAATGGCTGCGCCGAGGCTTTCTCATGAAAAAAGTGCTGTTGCTCAATGGCGGTAAAAAATTCGCCCACTCTGACGGTCGCTACAACGCCACCCTGCATGAAGCCGCGTTGAGCGTGCTGGATCGCGGCGGTGTCGATGTGAAAACCACCTTCATCGACGAGGGCTACGACGTTGCCGAAGAAGTGGCGAAATTTCTCTGGGCCGACGTGATCATTTATCAGATGCCCGGCTGGTGGATGGGCGCGCCATGGACGGTGAAAAAGTACCTCGACGAAGTCTTCACCGAGGGCCACGGCAGCCTCTACGCCAGCGATGGCCGCACCCGTTCCGATGCGTCGCAGAAGTACGGCAGCGGCGGTCTGATTCAGGGCAAGCAATACATGCTGTCGCTGACCTGGAACGCACCGCAGCAGGCCTTCGATGACCCGACGGATTTCTTTGAGGCCAAAGGCGTCGACGCGGTGTACTTCCCATTCCACAAGGCCAACGAGTTTCTCGGTATGACCGGGTTGCCGACGTTCCTCTGTGTCGACGTGATGAAACGGCCGAACATCGAGGCAGATGTGGCGCGTTACGAGCAGCATCTGACCGAGGTGTTTGGCCTCAAGGGCTGATGCTCGGCTACTATCGAAGGCCTGAGCCTGCGGAGCAGGCCAATCGATTTGAGGACACCCGTGAAAGCCAGATCCGATGAGTTGCAGATTTTCGTCTGCGTGATCGAATGCGGTTCGATTTCCGCCGCCGCCGAACAGGTCGGGCAAACGCCTTCTGCGGTCAGTCGCACATTGTCGAAGCTGGAAGCCAAGCTCGACACCACGCTGATCAACCGCACCACGCGGCGCATGGACCTGACCGAGGAGGGCAAGTATTTCTTCGAGCAGGCCAAGCTGATTCTCGATCAGATGGATCAACTTGAAGAACGCCTGTCCTCGCGCCAGCAAACGCCGTCCGGGCGCCTGCGGATCAACGCCGCGTCACCGTTCATGCTCCACGCAGTGGTCCCGTACATCGACGAATTCCGCCGTCTCTATCCGGACATCCAGCTCGAACTCAACAGCAATGACCTGATCATTGACCTGCTGGAACAAAGCACCGACATCGCCATCCGTATCGGCACCCTCGCTGACTCGACGCTGCATGCGCGCTCGCTCGGTTGCAGTCCGCTGCTGATCGTCGCCAGTCCGGCTTACCTGAAAAAACATGGCGCGCCGCAGCAAGTCGCGGACTTGAGCGAACACACCTTGCTCGGCTTCACTCAGAACGAAGGCCTCAACCAATGGCCGCTGCGCTACGTGCACGGTGACCGCTGGCCGATCAACCCGGCGATCGGCGCCTCCAGCGGCGAGACCGTGCGCCATCTGGCGCTGGAAGGGCAGGGCATCGCCTGCCTGTCGCACTTCATGACCATCGATGACATTCGGGCCGGGCGCCTGAAAGTCTTGCTCGCTGAATTCAACAGCGGTTATCGCCAGCCGATCAACGCCGTGTACTACCGGAACTCGCAACTGGCGTTGCGCATTCAGTGTTTCCTCGACTTTATCCAGAGCAAACTCGCCGCTTACGCCAGCGCCGATTTCAAGGGCTGATTCGTGACCTCTGCGCAAGAGTGAATTGGTCGAGGGCGGGTTTTTCCCTCGGACCCACAGGCCGATACTCGACCCATCACTTATTCACGCAGGGAGTTTCTCCATGAACGTATTCGTCACCGGCGCTGCCGGTTTTATCGGCGGCTCCATCGCTAGCGGTCTGGTCAAGGCCGGGCATCAAGTCACCGGTCTGGTGCGCAACCCTGAACAAGCGGCTGAGCTCAAGGCACTGGGCATGACCCCGGTCATCGGCACCCTCGACGACAAAGCATTGCTCGCCGAACAGGCCCGTGCTGCCGACGCAGTAATCAACGCCGCCAGCAGCGACCATCGCGGCGCCGTCGAAGCATTGCTCGACGCGTTGCGCGGTTCCAGCAAAGTGTTCCTGCACACCAGCGGTTCGAGCATCGTCGGCGATGCATCGGGCGGCAAGTCCAGCGATGTCATCTACTACGAAGACAACTTGCCAGAGCCGACTGTCGACAAAGCTGCGCGCGTGGCAATCGATAACCTGATCCTCGCAGCGGCGCAGGACGGCGTGAACTCGGCGGTGATCTGCAACACGCTGATCTACGGCCACAGCCTGGGCGTTATCCGCGACAGCGTGCAATTGCCGCGTCTGCTCAAGCAGGCGCGTAAAAGCGGTGTGGTGCGCCACGTTGGCACTGGCCAGAACATCTGGTCCAACGTGCACATCGAAGACGTCGTCGCCCTGTACCTGCTGGCGCTGACCAAGAACGTACCGGGTACTTTCTACTTCGTCGAAAGCGGCGAAGCATCGTTCATCGACATGACCACCGCCATGGCCGAAGCCCTGAACCTGGGTCAACCGCAAGACTGGCCGTTGCAAGACGCCGAAGCCGAATGGGGCTACGAAATGGCCAACTACGGCCTCGGCTCCAACAGCCGCGTACGCGGCAAACACGCCCGCGAACTGCTGGGCTGGGCACCGAAACGCACGTCGGTGGTTGAATGGATTCGTAACGAAATGGTGTGATGGGTGTTTAAGCCCCACCGGGCTTTGTTATCGCCCTTTAGAACGGCTGCCATCGGGCAGCCGTTTTCGTTTCGGGCTTTACGCTTGTGTCACGCCAGACCTATGGTGCTCTGAACATTGCCAGTTCAGCAGGGACAAGGATGATTAACCGTTATGAAGCAGAAGGGGCGCAAAGCAGCTTTCAGCCCGGCTCGAATGAGCAAGTGCTGAGCAATAAACTGGGAATTGTCGAACCCGAAGACATGGATGATGCAGAGCTGGTTCTGTTGGAAAAGCTCTACCAATCGGTACTTATCGAGCATTTGCCTGATCGGTCACTGACTGTTCAGGATTTGAAGGATTGGCATCGACACTGGCTCGGGAACATCTATCCATGGGCGGGTGATGTGCGCGCGGTAAATTTGGGCAAGGATGGATTTTTCTTTGCTGCTGCGCCGCAAATTCCTCGATTGCTCAATGGATTTGAAAGGGACTGCCTGGCGAAATACACGCCATGTCGGCCCGATCTGGACGAAAACCTGATTCGCGCCATTGCTGTAACGCACGTCGAGTTCATCCTTATTCATCCCTTTCGCGAAGGTAACGGACGCTTGTCGAGATTACTGGCGGATGTCATGGCCGTTCAGGCGGGCTACGTGCCGCTGGACTACAGCAGTTGGGAGCGAAACAAAGAGGCTTATTTTGCAGCCATCAACCAAGGGCTTAACTGCAACTACGAACCCATGGAGTATTGGGTCCGGCAGGCATTGTGGACTTGAGGCGGAGCTACTTGGCCAGGGACAAGTGCAGGAACTTGCTGGACCTGAGTTTGAGTTTGCGCTCAATGGTCTCCACGCTTTGACCCGTCTCGATGGCTGTCGAACTGGCAACTGCGCGAATCAACGTTTCGGTTGTCAGTTTTTTTTTGGTGCGAGGCGTGGGGCTCATGGCAGGGACTCCGCGGAGGTTGTCAGGCGAGTATAGCGCTTGGCTGGATTTGAAAAATATAAGGTATGGCTGGACACCGAACCGGTGGTAGCTGGTTTGCCAGCGATAGTGGTCGGCCAGTCAGCATCTAAGTTGAATGTGCAGCCATCATCGCTGGCAAGCCAGCTCCCACAGGTTTTGCGCATTCTGTCTGGAAGAATGCGATCAAAACTGTGGGAGCGAGCCTGCTCGCGAAAGCGCTGGATCAGTCGGCAGAGATGTTGAATGTGAAGCCGCCTTCGCGAGCAGGCTCGCTCCCACATTGGTTTCTCGTTCACCGAAAAACCATGTAAATCCCGCCCCGCTATTTTCATTAATCACGACAAGACATACCCATCAGCGACACGCCTTGCCTCTCCACGAAAATTACTTTCATGCGGTTTGAAATCTCGATCTCGAAATGATTTATGAGTTTCACAACCCATTCGAACGTGACCCTTTCGAGGAGTACCGCATGACGCCTTCCTTCGGCTATTGGCTGCTGGTCTATGCCGCCGTCGCCATCATTGCGCTGATCGTGTTGATCGCCCGTTACCGGCTCAATCCGTTCATCGTCATCACCTTGATTTCCATCGGCCTGGCACTGGTGGCGGGGATGCCGCCGTCGGGTGTAGTGGGGGCGTATGAGGCCGGGGTGGGCAAGACGCTGGGGCATATTGCGCTGGTGGTTGCGTTGGGGACGATGCTCGGCAAGATGATGGCCGAGTCCGGCGGCGCCGAGCAGATGGCGCGCACGCTGATCGATAAATTCGGCGAGAAGAACGCGCACTGGGCGATGGTCTGCATCGCCTTCTTGGTCGGCTTACCGCTGTTCTTCGAAGTCGGTTTCGTGTTGCTGGTGCCGATCGCGTTCACCGTGGCACGGCGCGTCGGCGTGTCGATTCTGATGGTCGGCCTGCCGATGGTCGCCGGCCTGTCGGTGGTGCATGCGCTGGTGCCGCCGCACCCGGCGGCGATGCTCGCGGTGCAGGCCTATCAGGCGTCGGTCGGGCAGACTTTGCTGTATGCGATCGCCATCGGCATTCCGACCGCAATCATTGCCGGTCCGCTGTACGCCAAATTCATCGTGCCGCGCATTCAACTGCCGGCAGATAACCCGCTGGAAAAACAATTTCTCGACCGCGAACCGCGCGACAAACTGCCGGGGTTCGGCATCACCATGGCGACCATTCTATTGCCGGTGGTGCTGATGCTGATCGGCGGCTGGGCCAACCTGATTTCCACCCCGGGCAGCGGTTTCAATCAGTTCCTGTTGTTCATTGGCAACTCGGTGATTGCCTTGCTGCTGGCGACCTTGCTGAGCTTCTGGACGCTGGGCATCGCCCAGGGTTTCAACCGTGAATCGATTCTGAAATTCACCAACGAATGCTTGGCGCCGACCGCCAGCATTACTTTGCTGGTGGGCGCTGGCGGTGGCTTGAACCGCATTCTGGTCGACGCGGGCGTCACCGATCAGATTGTCGGTCTCGCCCACGAATTCCACCTGTCGCCGCTGATCATGGGCTGGTTGTTCGCGGCGTTGATGCGCGTCGCCACCGGTTCCGCGACCGTGGCCATGACCACCGCGTCCGGCGTGGTCGCGCCAGTGGCCATTGGTCTGGGTTATCCACACCCTGAACTGTTGGTGCTGGCGACCGGCGCTGGCTCGGTGATCTTTTCCCACGTCAACGACGGCGGCTTCTGGTTGATCAAGGAATACTTCAACATGACGGTCGCGCAGACGTTCAAGACCTGGACCGTGCTCGAGACGCTGATCTCGCTGGTCGCGTTCGGCCTGACCGTCGGCCTTTCTTACCTGCTGTAACCGGAGCCTGCCGCCATGGACATCCTTTATCAGATCCGCGCCCGCCAGGATTCCTTCAGCGCCGGCGAAGGTCGCATCGCCCGGCTGATGCTCGACGACGTCGGTTTTGCCGCCAGCGCCAGCCTCGAAGACCTCGCGCAACGCGCCGAAGTCAGCACCGCCACGCTGTCGCGTTTTGCCCGCACCGTGGGCTGCCGCGACCTGCGTGATCTGCGCCTGCAACTGGCTCAGGCCAGCGGCGTCGGCAGCCGTTTTCTCGACCCGGCGGGCACGCCTGAGCAGTCGGCGTTTTACGGGCAGATCGTCGGCGACATCGAAACCACGCTGCGCCAGCACCTGGCCGGATTCGACGAATCGCGCTTTGCCGATGCGGTGAAAATGCTCGGTCAGGCACGGATGATTCACGCCTTCGGTATGGGCGGTTGCTCGACCCTCTGCAGCGATGAATTGCAGGTCCGCCTGGTGCGCCTCGGCTACCCGATTGCCGTGTGCCATGACGCGGTGATGATGCGCGTCACCGCCGCCAGCCTGAACGCCGAGCAAGTGCTCATCGTTTGTTCGTTGACCGGCATCACTCCGGAGTTGCTGGAGACTGTGGAACTGGCGCGCAACTACGGCGCGCGCATTCTGGCGATCACCCGCGCCGATTCGCCGCTGGCGCAACTGGCCGACATCGTCCTGCCGCTGCAAGGCGCGGAAACCTCGTTCATCTACAAACCGACGGCGGCCCGCTACGGCATGCTGCTCGCCATCGATGTGCTGGCGACCGAGCTGGCACTGGCCAATCCTGAAGACAATCAAGAGCGTCTGCGGCGGATCAAACTCGCCCTCGACGAATACCGTGGCGGCGACGATCACCTGCCGCTGGGAGACTGACATGCTGTACGACACGCTGATTCGCAACGCCCTGATCATCGACGGCAGCAACGTGCCCGGTTACCGCGCCGACGTGGCGATTCGTGAGGGCCGCATCGAGCGTATCGGTGACTTGCACGACGCCACGGCAACCGAAGAAATCGACGCAACCGGCCGTGTGCTGGCGCCGGGTTTCATCGACGTGCACACCCACGACGACACGGTGGTGATTCGTCAGCCAGAGATGCTGCCCAAGCTCAGCCAGGGCGTGACCACGGTGATTGTCGGCAACTGCGGGATCAGCGCTTCGCCCGTGACATTGAAGGGCAATCCGCCCGACCCGATGAACCTGCTCGGCACAGCGGCGGCATTCGTTTATCCACGCTTCAGCGATTACCGCGCGGCGGTGGAAGCGGCGAATACCACGCTGAACGTGGCGGCACTGATCGGCCACACGGCGCTGCGCAGCAATCATCTGGATGATTTGTTCCGTACCGCGACGCCAGAAGAAATCGCCGCGATGCGCGAGCAGTTACGCGAAAGCCTTGAGGCTGGTGCGTTGGGTTTATCCACAGGTCTGGCGTACGCCAGCGCCTACAACGCCTCCACCGATGAAGTGATGCAACTGACCGAAGAACTGACGGCATTCGGCGCGGTGTACACCACGCACCTGCGCAGCGAATTCGCCCCGGTTTTGGAAGCGATGGACGAGGCGTTTCAGATTGGCCGTCACGCCAAATCGCCAGTGATCATTTCCCACCTCAAATGCGCCGGCGTCGGTAACTGGGGGCGCAGTCCGCAACTGCTTGCGTCATTGGAAGAGGCCGCCAAAACTCACCCGGTCGGCTGCGATTGCTACCCGTATGCGGCGAGTTCATCGACACTGGATTTGAAGCAGGTCACCGATGCGCATCGCATCACCATCACTTGGTCGACGCCGCACCCCGAGGTCAGCGGCCGCGACCTGATCGACATCGCTGCTGAATGGAATCTGCCGCTGCTCGATGCCGCGAAACGCCTGCAACCGGCCGGCGCGGTGTACTACGGCATGGACGAGGCGGATGTACGAAGAATCCTCGCCCATCCGTTGTCGATGGTCGGGTCTGACGGACTGCCCGAAGACCCGTTCCCGCATCCGCGCCTGTGGGGCGCTTTCCCACGGGTGCTCGGACATTTCAGTCGTGACGTCGGGCTTTTCCCGCTGCACACCGCCGTGCACAAGATGACCGGATTGTCGGCGGCGCGATTTGGTTTGAAGGAACGCGGTGAGATTCGTGAAGGCTATTGGGCGGATCTGGTGTTGTTCGATCCGGCGACCGTGCGTGATGTCGCGGACTTCAGTGATCCGCAACGGGCTGCGCAGGGGATTGATGGGGTTTGGATCAATGGCGTGTTGAGTTACCGCGATGGACAGGCGAATGGCAGGAGAGAAGGGCGTTTTCTGGCACGCGAAGGTGATTTGCGCCAAGGGTTTCATTGATTCTGATGGCGCCACGTCTCATGGTGGCACTCTGAGATTAAAGAAAGTCATCAACAGGCCGAATTGCTGACATCCACCCCGTCTACACTGTGGGGCCAACCAGTCAGGGAGCACCCCATGAGCTTCGGCAAAACCACCCCGATCCTGCGGATCTTCGATGAAGCCAAAGCTGTCGAGTTCTACGTCGATTTTCTGGGTTTCAAGATTGACTGGCAGCATCGCTTCGAGGCGAATTTTCCGCTGTATCTGCAGGTGTCGCGGGGCGAGTGTGTGTTGCATTTGTCTGAACATCATGGCGATGCGACGCCGGGTTCGGCGCTGCGTATCGAGACGGATGAGCTGGAGGCGTTTCAGCAGCAGTTGGTGGCCAAGGACTACAAGTTCTCCCACCCGGGTATTCAGGCGATGCCGTGGGGGAGTCAGGACATGACGATCGTTGATCCGTTTGGTAATCGGCTGGTGTTTACCAACGCGATTTGTCTCTGAGCTGAAAAGCCCCTCACCCTAACCCTCTCCCGGAGGGAGAGGGGACCGATTCGGGGATGCTTGAGAGATGCACCGACCTGAACCTGCTCGGTCGAATCCATAATCGACTCGGTCATTCAGGTCGATGTCTAGCGCCAGACAACTCGGTCGGCCCCCTCTCCTTTTGGGAGAGGGCTGGGGTGAGGGGAAAATGGCACACCGCAAAAAGAAGCCCGCCACCTAACCATCACAGTTGGGGCAGCGGGCTTTTTCGTTACTCGGTCGGCACTAACCTGTCCAACACGCGATTGACGGCCATTTCCGCCACCATCACCACTTGCGCAATACCCTGCAGCGTCTTGCGGTGTGTGCCTTCAACCTGCGCGGCATGGTTGTTGAGCATGACGGTCGCCGAGCCAAGCGTTTCGCTGGCGTCGGCCAGCAGGGATTCGGTGCCTGCCTCGGGGTTGGCCATGTACAGCGTGTTGGGGGAGTAGGGCGTTGCCATGAGGTCGGCGTTCGTCGGACCGAGGTAGTGGTCGAGCGCGCGCTCGGCGGCTTCGTGGAATTTCTTTGAATCGGCGGATTCGTAGGGGGAGGCCGGGTCGGTGACCGGCGGGTTTGGCGTTATCTTGAACATAGCTGTGTTCCCTTTGTTGAGCGGCAACCCTTTGGCTACTAAACGAAAGGGTGGCAGCTGCACGCAGGTTAGTAGACCGGGGAACTCAGCTAAAAGCCGGCGCGCCGAAGCGCCCTGCGTACAGCCACCATCAAGCTCAGGTACGCGAGTACCTGTGATGAATGTACGACCAGCAGAATTACCGCCGGGCTACTAAACCCGATCACTGGGAATCAGTGACGCAATCAAGTTACGCAGCATGCTCAGGGCGCACAAGCCGGCGGATTCTGGCGCAGGCGTAGGTTACGGCGCAAGGATTTGTGGGCTGTTTCGCGTAACGCTGAGTGTCTTTAAACACCTGTGATGCGGGATGTTTATTGCGCTCAAGTATCGAGGATTTGCCTGTAGGAATTGGGTGCTGCAGTTGGYGCATTCGCGAGCAAGCTCGCTCCCACAATGGATCTGCAGTGAACATCGAATTTGTGAGCCGCCGAGATCTACTGTGGGAGAGAGCTTGCTCGCGAAGAGGCCCGAACAATCACCCGCGATGCATCTGCCGAAACTCCCCCGGCGGCATCCCGCGCCGACTCTTGAACGTGCGGTGAAACGAGCGGGGTTCGGTAAACCCCAGATACTGCGCAATGTCCTGAATCGGCAGCGTGCTATTGAGCAAATAATGCTCAGCCAGCTCCTGACGCAAATCATCGAGAATCTGCTGATACGACGTCCCCGCCTGATGCAACTGCCGCTGCAACGTCCGCACCGAAACGCTCAACTGTTCGGCGACCTGTTCCTTGCGCGGCAACCCCTCCTTGAGCAACTGCCGCAGGATGTTTTTCACCTGCTGCTCAAGCGACGCATCCTCCAGCGTCGCCATCAAGCCCAGCGCATGTTCTTCCAGCGTTCGCAGCAACTGCGCATCGGCCTGACGCAACGGCAGCTGCAAATACGCCAGCGGCACGACCAGCGCCGAATACGGCTGATCGAACAACACCGGGCAATCGAAAAACGCTTCGTACTGCGCTGGCGTGGCCTCGGCCGGGCATGGATGTTCGAGCCAAACTCCGGCCGGCGACATCTGCGTGTCGGCGATCCAGCGCGCATAGTGCAGCCACGAACCGAGGACGTTTTCCACCAGATGCCGACGAATGCGCGGGCGCTGATAGCGGCAGGTCCAGATCAGATGCACGTGACCGTCCTGCACCTCGGCACGGCTGACGCCCATGTCGCCGACCAGTTTCTCGAACGGCATGATCCGGCTCATCGCATCGCCCAACGTCGCGCAGTTCATGGTGATGTAACCGAGCACGCTCCACGAATTGGGCAGGACAAAATTCGCCGCGTTGAGCCCGAACAACGGATCGCCCGAGTGCTCGCAGAAATAATCCAGCAAGCGTTCATGCGCCTCACCGGGCAAACGCAGGGTGTTGTCGCTCAACTGCTGCGCCTGCAAACCCGCCGCCGCCAACGCCGGTTCGACGGCCATGCCCAGTTGCTCGGCGTGGCGCAGGTATTTGAGCAGTGGCGGAACTGAGGTGAAGCCGAGCGATTGCATGATCCCTTCCTTTGATCGACGGCCGCGTGGGCGGATGAATGCCTGAAAGGTAATTTGAAACCCCGACTAAAGTAAATGGCTGACGCTTGCGCGACGTTTGACTCAATTGGCTACACGAACTGGCCGGATGCGACCGTGACACTTGGCGGCCGCTGGCTAGTATGGAGGCCTGAAATATCACTGATCTGACGGTAAGAAGGACACACGCATGCGACGCTGGAACGGCTGGGGAGATGCAACCACGGTGGTCGAACTTCCGGCCCAGGGCGCGGAGTTTCTTCATGAGCGCCTGGGCGAGGGGCGCGCGCTGCCCGATGCGACGCTAGAGGCGGCGCTGGCGCGTGTGCCGAATTCGCGGTTGCAGGCGCACACTTTGTACAGCGTCGATGCCCATGATCGTTTGCTGCATGCGCGGGGCCAAAGTCTGCCGGACTGGCTGGCGTTGCGCGAAGGTGCGCTGGGCCATTATCCCGATGCGGTGGCCTTTCCCGAGACCGCTGAGCACATCCGCCAGTTGCTGGCACTCGCCCATGAACAAGACGTGTGCCTGATTCCTTATGGCGGCGGCACGTCGGTGGCCGGGCACATCAATCCGCCGCAGTCGTTGCGGCCGGTGGTGACGGTGTCGCTGGCGCGGATGAACCGCCTGATCGACCTCGATGAACAGAGCCTGCTGGCGACGTTCGGCCCCGGCGCGAGTGGGCCGCAGGTCGAAAGTCAGTTGCGTGCGAAAGGCTACACGCTGGGGCATTTTCCGCAGTCCTGGGAGCTGTCGACGCTGGGCGGTTGGGTCGCCAGCCGTTCCAGCGGTCAGCAGTCGCTGCGCTATGGCCGGATCGAGCAGTTATTCGCTGGCGGAACCCTGGAAACCTTCGCCGGGCCGCTGGAGATTCCAACCTTCCCGGCCTCTGCCGCCGGTCCTGATCTGCGCGAAGTGGTGCTCGGTTGCGAAGGCCGTTTCGGGATCATTTCCGAGGTTAAAGTGCGGGTCAGCGCGCTGCCCGCCGATGAGCGTTTCTACGGTGTATTTCTGCCCGACTGGCCGCAAGCGCTAAGGGCGATCCGCCAATTGGCTCAAGCGCGCGTACCGCTGTCGATGCTGCGCCTGTCCAACGCCGTGGAAACCGAAACGCAACTGGCGCTGGCCGGTCATCCGCAACAAATCGCCTGGCTGGAAAAGTATCTGAAACTGCGCGGCGCCGGTGCGGGCAAGTGCTTGCTGACCTTCGGCGTGACCGGCAATCGTCGACAAAACGCGCTGTCGCTGAAACAGGCGCGACAACACCTCAAGGCCTTCGGCGGCGTGTTCACCGGCACCTTGCTCGGCAAGAAATGGGCGCAGAACCGCTTCCGTTTCCCCTATCTGCGCGAGAACCTGTGGAACGCCGGTTACGTGGTCGACACGCTCGAAACCGCCACCGACTGGAGCAATGTCGACCACCTGCTCAACCTCGTTGAAAACAGCCTGCGCGAGGCCTTGGCCGCCGAAGGCGAGCGCGTGCACGTGTTCACCCACCTGTCCCACGTCTACGGCGAAGGTTCGAGCATCTACACCACCTACGTGTTTCGCCCAGCAGCGGATTACCCCGCGACGCTGGCACGCTGGAAGGCGCTGAAACACGCGGCAAGCCAGACCATCGTCGACAACCACGGCACCATCAGCCACCAGCACGGTGTCGGCAAGGATCACGCGCCGTACCTGCTGCGCGAGAAGGGCGCATTGGCGATGGACACCTTGCAGGCGCTGAGCAAACACTTCGATCCGGCCGGGCGCCTCAACCCCGGCACGCTGCTGCCGGAGTGACGGCCATGAGTCAGGACTGGAACGCCGCGTGGCGCCAGCAGATTCTGCCGACGCTGGCCGAGGAAAGCTGGGATCTGATCGTCATCGGCGGCGGTATCAGCGGCGCCGGCATCCTGCGTGAAGCGGCGCGTCGAGGTTGGCGCTGTCTGTTGCTGGAACAGCGCGATTTTGCCTGGGGCACGTCCAGTCGATCTTCGAAAATGGTTCATGGCGGTTTGCGTTATATCGCCAAAGGGCAATGGCGCCTGACCCGTGATTCGGTACGCGAACGTCAGCGCTTGCTCGACGAAGCGCCGGGGCTGGTCGAGCCGATGAGTTTCCTGATGCCGCACTATCGCGGCGGCTTTCCCGGGCCTCGTGTACTGGGCGGTTTGCTGAGCGTGTACGACGCCTTGGCGGGACGGCGCAGCCATCGCTTTCATGATGCACAACAACTGCGTTATCTGGCGCCGGGCGTGAGGGAAAACGACTTGCTCGGTGGCACCTGTTTTGTCGATGCGCTGACCGATGATGCGCGGCTGGTGATGCGTGTGTTGAGCGAGGCGCGGGCCGAGGGTGCGGTCGTGGTCAATGGCGTGCGCGTCGAACATCTGCTGCGGGAAAACGGCCGAGTGTGTGGCGTTCAGGTCGAGGATTGCGAATCCGGTTCGTCACTGCGATTGCGCTGCGACGTGCTCGCGGTGGCTACTGGCGCCTGGGCTGAACGCCTGCGCCCGGCAGAGGCGCCACGGCAATTGCGGCCGTTGCGCGGTAGTCATCTGTTACTGCCAGGTTGGCGTTTGCCGGTCGCACAGGCGTTCACTTTCATGCATGAGCGCGACCGGCGTCCGGTGTTCGTTTTCCCGTGGGAAGGCGCGACGGTGGTCGGCACCACGGACCTCGATCATCGCGAGGATCTGGATCAGAGCGCGAGCATCAGCGGCGAAGAACTCGACTATCTGCTGGCGGCTTGCACGCAACAGTTTCCCGGAGCGCAAGTGAACGCTTCGGACGTGCTGTCGACATGGTCGGGCGTACGTCCGGTAGTCGGCAGTGCGGCGGGCAATCATAAAGACAAACCGTCGAACGAAACCCGCGAGCATGTGCTGTGGCAGGAGCCCGGTTGCGTGACCCTGGCTGGCGGCAAACTGACCACGTTTCGCCCGCAAGCCATCGAAGTGCTTAAGGCCTGCGCGGCGATGCTCGAGCGTCCTTTCATTGACGACGCCGCGCCAGTGTTTGCCGCTGTGCCTGCGCTGGCGATCCCTGAATTGAGCAACCATCAGTGGCGACGCCTGGCCGGACGGCATGGCCGCGACCTGCCGAGGCTGGCGCAACTGATCAAAGAAGTCAGCCACGAAACGGTCGGTGCTACGGACACGTTGTGGGCAGAACTGGCCTTCGCCTGCGAAGCGGAAATGGTCTTGCACCTCGACGATCTGCTCCTGCGCCGCACGCGTCTGGGCCTGCTGTTGCCGCGCGGTGGCGAAGCGTATTTCGCCGCCATCCGCCAACTCTGCCAGCCACGACTGGGCTGGAGCGACGAACACTGGCAGCAGGAAGAACAGCGTTATCGGGCGTTGTGGCAACGCCATCACGGTTTGCCGGATGCCACGCCTTGATGCCCCCAGAAGAGAGCTCCATGGATAACCACCCGAACAAGCGTTACCTGCTGGCCATCGACAACGGCACCCAGAGCGTGCGCGCGCTGCTCTTCGATTTGCAGGGCAATCTGCTCGGCAAAGGCAAGGTCGAGTTGCAGGCGTATTACTCGACGCAACCGGGCTGGGCCGAGCAGGATCCTGAGTATTACTGGGCGAAACTCGGCGAGGCGTGTCAGCAGGTCTGGCAGCAAACGGGGATTGATCGCGCGCAGATTGCCGGCGTTTCCCTGACCACGCAGCGCGGCACGGTGATTAACGTCGATGCCGAGGGCAAGCCATTGCGTCCGGCGATTCTGTGGCTCGATCAGCGTCAGAGCGAGGTCGAGGGCGGCATCAAAGGGCCTTGGGGCTGGTTGTTCAAACTGGTCGGCGCGCAGGGCACTGTGGATTACTTTCGTGCCCAGGCTGAGGCGAACTGGATCGCTCAGCATCAGCCTGAAGTGTGGGCGGCGACGGACAAGTTTTTACTGCTCTCGGGGTTTCTCACCCATCGACTTTGCGGACGCTTTGTCGATTCGGTCGGTTGCTGCGTCGGCTACCTGCCGTTCGACTTCAAACGCCTGAAATGGGCCGCACCGAGTGACTGGAAATGGCAGGCGCTGGCGGTGCGCCCCGAGCAATTGCCGAGCCTGCACAAACCCGGTGAAACCCTCGGCCACATTACCGCCGAGGCCGCTCGCCATACGGGTATTCCCGAAGGCTTGCCGCTGATCGCTGCCGGCGCCGACAAGGCTTGCGAAGTGGTCGGTTCTGGCGTGGTCGATGCGAGCACGGTGTGCTTGTCCTACGGCACCACGGCGACGATCACCAGCACCCGCTCGCGCTATCTGGAAATCGTCCCGTTGATCCCGCCATATCCATCTGCGGTGCCGGATCAGTACAACTGCGAGGTGATGATTTATCGCGGTTACTGGATGGTCAGCTGGTTCAAGAACGAGTTCGGATTGCGCGAGATGCAGCAGGCGAAAGAGCAGGGTATCGAGCCTGAGCAGTTGTTCGATGCACTGGTTGAGGCGGTGCCGCCGGGCTCGATGGGCCTGATGCTGCAACCGTATTGGTCGCCGGGGATTCGCGAGCCGGGTGTCGAGGCCAAAGGCGCGATGATCGGCTTCGGCGATGTGCACACCCGTGCGCATATTTATCGGGCGATTCTTGAGGGACTGGCGTATGCGTTGCGTCAGGGCATGGAGAATATCGAGCGGCGTTCGAAGGTCTCGGTCAAGCGGTTGCGCGTGGCCGGTGGCGGCTCGCAGAGTGATGCGGCGATGCAGCTCACGGCGAACATTTTCGGCCTGCCGGCGGAGCGTCCGCATGTGTATGAGGCGTCCGGTCTGGGCGCGGCGATTTGTTGTGCGGTGGGGTTGGGGCTGCATGCGGATTTCCCTACGGCGATCGCTTCAATGACCAGAGTAGGGGCTGTCTTCACCCCACAACCCGATGCGCAAAAAATCTACGAGCAACTGTACAAAGAGGTCTACCTGCGCATGTATCGCCAACTCAAACCGCTGTATCAGAGCATCCGCAAAATCACCGGTTACCCCGCCTGAAAGAACGCCGCCAATCCCTGTGGGAGCGAGCTTGCTCGCGAATGCGGAGTGTCAGTCACTATTGTCT
>NZ_JBFUIR010000043.1:0-40816 GCF_056401755.1 Pseudomonas sp. P4_D7
GCGGTGACGGCGTACATCCGGCGGGTTTTACGGGGCGGCGGGGTGGAGCCGGGTGGGCAGAGGTAATGATCGAGCGCGTGTTCGGCGGCGTCGTTGAGCTTTTTTGAATCGAGGGATTCGTAGGGGGAAGCGAGGTCTGTTTCGGGTGGGTTGGGTGTTGGTTTGGTCATGGTGAAGCTCCCTAGAGTCATTGGAGCTGCCAACGTTCGCTGCGAGATGAATGAGGGTGGCAGCTATATGCAGGTCGCAGACCGGGACTCTAGAACCGGCAGACCCGAAGGTCTCCCACGTACAGCCGCCATAAAAAAGCGGGTGTTGTGCGTCCAGAGATCGACGGGCTGCGAGACCCGATCGCTGATTCGTCAGCGACCGGACCACAATAGAACCCGCCCCCAAGGCGCACAAGCCGGCGGATTCTGGCTTGGCTGTAGGCAATGGCGCAAGGATTTGTAGCCTGAAAGGCGTGTCTGGCGGTGTCTTTTAAACAGCTTCGTTTAAATGAAGAAATTTGCGCCGAACATGAGGGCCCCTTCGCGAGCAGGCTCGCTCCCACATTTGGATTGCATTTCAATCTGACATTTGGAATGCGGTTCCCTGTGGGAGCGAGCCTGCTCGCGAAAGGGCCGGCCCAATCAGCAAAAATTCCTTGATCAAACCCCTCTATTTCATTCCCCGGCAAAAGTTGGAAAGCTTCTTGCAGTACCCGCCGTGAGCCCGCTCTGGGCGTCAAAAGTTTGCTTTAAAGGAACGGGGAAAACCGGTGGATCGCTCTCAGTTATTCAACACTGCTCGCACAAACGTTGCCGACCTCAGTCGAGGCAATCTGGGCGTGCCGTTGTTGCTGCTGGTCATGCTGGCGATGATGATGTTGCCGGTGCCGCCGTTCCTGCTCGACGTGTTCTTCACCTTCAACATTGCCCTGTCGATCGTCGTCCTGCTGGTCTGCGTGTATGCGCTGCGACCGCTGGATTTCGCCGTGTTCCCGACGATTCTGCTGGTCGCGACGCTGTTGCGGCTGGCGTTGAACGTGGCCTCGACGCGGGTGGTGATGCTCCACGGTCAGGACGGCCACGCCGCTGCCGGTAAGGTGATTCAGGCCTTCGGTGAGGTGGTGATCGGCGGTAACTACGTGGTCGGTATCGTGGTCTTCGCGATCTTGATGATCATCAACTTCGTCGTGGTGACCAAGGGTGCCGGACGGATTTCCGAGGTGAGCGCGCGCTTTACTCTCGATGCGATGCCCGGCAAACAAATGGCGATCGACGCCGACCTCAACGCCGGTCTGATCGACCAGAACCAGGCCAAGATGCGCCGTCAGGAAGTCGCCCAAGAGGCCGAGTTCTACGGTTCGATGGACGGTGCCAGCAAATTCGTCCGTGGTGACGCCATTGCCGGCCTGCTGATTCTGTTCATCAACCTCATCGGCGGTATGGCCGTCGGTATCTTCCAGCACAACATGAGCTTCGGCGATGCCGGCAAGGTTTACGCCTTGTTGACCATCGGTGACGGTTTGGTGGCGCAATTGCCATCACTGTTGTTATCAACAGCGGCGGCGATCATGGTGACCCGTGCTTCCGGTTCGGAAGACATGGGCAAGCAGATCAATCGCCAGATGTTCGCCTCGCCCAAAGCGCTGGCGGTGGCCGCCGGTCTGATGGCGGTCATGGGCCTGGTGCCGGGCATGCCGCATTTCTCGTTCCTGAGCATGGCTGCGCTGGCCGCTGGCGGCGCGTACCTGTTCTGGAAAAAGCAGAACGTCGCTAAAGTCGTGGCGTTGGAAGAGGTCAAGCGCCAGCAGGATTTGCTGCCGTCGCCGGCCCGCGCCATGGAAACCAAAGAGCTGGGCTGGGACGACGTGACGCCGATCGACATGATCGGTCTGGAAGTCGGTTATCGCCTGATTCCGCTGGTGGATCGCAACCAGGGCGGGCAATTGCTGGCGCGGATCAAGGGCGTGCGCAAGAAGCTCTCGCAGGATCTGGGCTTCCTGATGCCGACCGTGCACATTCGCGACAACCTCGACCTGGCGCCAAGCGCCTATCGCCTGACTCTGATGGGCGTGATCCTCGCCGAAGCCGAGATCTATCCAGATCGCGAACTGGCGATCAACCCGGGCCAGGTCTACGGCACGCTCAACGGTATCAACGCCAAAGATCCGGCTTTCGGCCTGGAAGCGGTGTGGATCGAAATCAGCCAGCGTGCCCAGGCACAATCGCTCGGTTACACGGTGGTCGACGCCAGCACCGTGGTCGCGACCCACTTGAACCAGATTCTGTACAAGCACTCCAGTGAGCTGATCGGCCACGAAGAAGTGCAGCAACTCATGCAATTGCTGGCCAAAAGCTCGCCGAAACTGGCAGAAGAGCTGGTGCCGGGTGTGGTCACGTTGTCGCAGTTGCTCAAAGTGCTGCAAGCGCTGCTCGCCGAACACGTGCCGGTGCGCGATATCCGCAGCATTGCCGAAGCCATCGCCAACAACGCCGCGAAGAGTCAAGATACCGCCGCGCTGGTGGCTGCTGTGCGGGTCGGCGTATCTCGCGCCATCGTCCAAAGCATTGTAGGCACTGAGTCGGAGCTGCCTGTGATCACCTTGGAACCAAGGTTGGAACAAATATTGCTCAATAGTCTGCAGAAGGCAGGACAAGGCTCGGAAGAGGGCGTTCTGCTGGAGCCAAGCATGGCCGAGAAGCTGCAGCGTTCGCTCATCGAAGCGGCGCAGCGTCAGGAAATGCAAGGGCAGCCGGTGATCCTTTTGGTCGCCGGCCCGATCCGCGCGATGCTCTCGCGCTTTGGCCGCCTCGCCGTCCCTGGACTGCATGTGCTGGCCTACCAGGAAATACCGGACAACAAGCAAGTGACCATCGTTGCGACAGTAGGGCCCAACGGCTGAGGTAGTGGTTTATGCAAGTTAAGCGTTTCTTTGCCGCCGATATGCGTCAGGCCATGAAGCTGGTTCGTGATGAGCTGGGCGCTGATGCTGCCATCATTGGCAACCGCCGCATTGCCGGCGGTGTCGAGTTGACGGCGGCACTGGATTACAAATTGTCGGCGCTGGCGCCACGGGTTCCGAACATGGAGCTCGAGGACGAACTGCGCAAGACCCAGTCGCGCATCGTCACCGCTCAGGCCGAGTTGAGCCTGCGTGGCGAAGCCGATGGCAATAGCAATCGCCAGATTTTCGCCGGGCTGCCATTGACCGCCGGCCTGCCGCTGACCGCCGCTGAACCGCTGAGCGAGCCGACTTACGCCGCTCCGGCGCGTCCGGCCCCGGCACCTGCGCAGTCCTCCGGTGGTATCGATCCGCGTGCACTGGATTCGATGCGCTTTGAATTGAACAGCCTGCGCGAGCTGATGGAAGTTCAGCTCGGCACCCTGGCCTGGAATCAGCTGCAAGGCAGCCGTCCGGCGCAAGCCAATCTGTATCGCCGTCTGCAACGTATCGGCCTGTCCGGCCCGTTGTCGCGCGATCTGCTGGCGATGATCACTGATATCGAAGAACCGCGTCAGGCTTGGCGCATGCTGCTCGCGCATCTGGCCCGGATGATTGCCGTACCGGAAGTCGAGCCACTGGAAGAGGGCGGTATCATTGCCATGGTCGGTCCTGCCGGCATGGGCAAGACCACTACACTCGCCAAGCTGGCCGCGCGTTATGTACTGAAATACGGCGCGCAGAATGTCGCGCTGGTGAGCATGGACAGTTTCCGTATCGGCGCTCAGGAACAACTGAAGACGCTGGGCCGCATTCTCAATGTGCCAGTGACCCATGTCGATCCGGGCCAATCGCTGGTGCAAGCGCTGGATCCACTGCTGCGCAAACGCGTGGTATTGATCGATACTGCCGGCCTGCAAGCCAGCGATCCGGCCCTGCGCATGCAGCTGGAAAGTCTGGCCGGGCGTGGCATTCGTTCAAAAAATTATCTGGTCTTGGCAACCACCAGCCAGAAACAGGTTCTAACCGCCGCTTATCACAGTTACAAGCGTTGCGGGCTTGCCGGCTGCATCCTGACTAAACTGGATGAAACGGCCAGCCTTGGCGAAGTGTTGAGCCTGGCGATCAGTCATGAATTGCCGGTCGCGTACCTGACCGATGGCCCACGGATTCCGGATGATTTGCATCTGCCGCGCCGTCATCAACTGGTCAGCCGCGCCGTCAGCGTGCAAATGCAGGAAGAACCCAGCGAAGAAGCCATGGCTGACATGTTCGCTGATATCTATCACAGCCCGACCAAGCAGGTAGGCTGAGGTATTCATGAACAGTTTTTGTACCTACATCGATGGTCTGCCATGCATTGTTCCGGTTGTGAACGCGCAGCCAGTAATGTGGCCTCCGTCTATGCAAGACAAGGTAAAGAAATAACATGGGCAGCATGCATCCCGTACAGGTGATCGCGGTGACCGGCGGCAAAGGTGGCGTCGGCAAGACTAACGTGTCAGTGAACTTGTCGCTGGCGCTGGCAGAGCTTGGCCGTCGGGTCATGCTGCTGGACGCCGACCTGGGTCTGGCGAACGTTGACGTATTGTTGGGGCTGACCCCTAAACGCACGCTGGCCGACGTCATCGAAGGCCGGTGCGAGCTGCGCGACGTGCTGTTGCAAGGCCCTGGTGGCATTCGCATCGTGCCGGCGGCGTCCGGCACCCAGAGCATGGTGCACCTGAGCCCGGCGCAACATGCCGGCCTGATTCAGGCGTTCAGCGACATCGGCGACAATCTCGATGTACTGGTGATCGACACCGCTGCGGGTATTGGTGACTCGGTAGTCAGTTTTGTTCGCGCCGCGCAAGAAGTGTTGCTGGTGGTCTGCGATGAGCCGACCTCGATCACTGACGCCTACGCGCTGATCAAACTGCTCAACCGCGATTACGGCATGAACCGCTTCCGCGTCCTCGCCAACATGGCGCAGAGCCCGCAGGAAGGGCGCAACCTGTTCGCCAAGTTGACCAAGGTCACGGATCGCTTCCTTGACGTGGCCCTACAATACGTCGGCGCCGTGCCTTACGACGAAAGCGTGCGTAAAGCGGTGCAGAAGCAGCGCGCGGTGTACGAAGCCTTTCCGCGTTCCAAGTGCGCGCTGGCGTTCAAGGCGATCGCGCAGAAGGTCGACACCTGGCCGCTGCCCGCCAACCCGCGTGGCCACCTTGAGTTTTTCGTCGAGCGCCTCGTGCAGCAAACGGCAGGGCCCGTGCTATGACCGCAAGCGGTATGAACTACTACAAGAAGTCGGCACGTGACGCGCAGTACGAGTTGATCGAGCGTTACGCGCCACTGGTCAAACGCATTGCCTACCACTTGCTGGCGCGCTTGCCGGCGAGTGTGCAGGTCGAAGACCTGATCCAGGCCGGGATGATCGGCCTGCTTGAAGTCTCGACCAAATACGACGCCAGCAAAGGCGCCAGTTTCGAAACGTACGCGGGCATACGAATCCGCGGCGCGATGCTCGACGAAGTGCGCAAAGGGGACTGGGCGCCACGCTCGGTTCACCGCAATACCCGTATGGTCAGCGACGCGATTCGCTCAATTGAAGCTAAAACCGGCCGTGATGCTAAAGATCACGAGGTTGCGGCCGAACTCCAATTGAGTCTCGACGATTACTACGGGATTTTGAATGACACCTTGGGCAGTCGCCTGTTCAGTTTCGACGACCTGTTGCAGGACGGCGAACACGAAGGGCTGCACGAGGATGGCGCGAGTGCTCATATGGAGCCGTCACGCGATCTGGAAGATGAACGTTTCCAGGCAGCGTTGGCGGACGCGATTGCCAATTTGCCGGAGCGTGAGCGACTGGTGTTGGCGCTGTACTACGACGAAGAGCTGAACCTCAAGGAGATCGGTGAAGTCCTTGGCGTCAGTGAATCGCGGGTCAGCCAGTTACACAGCCAGTGCGCGGCCCGTTTGCGGGGGCGTTTGGGGGAGTGGCGAGCGCGCTGAAGGCAGTGTGGGGACACTGCGAACGAGGCTGGTGCGGTGATGAACGGCACCGGTCTTGCTCTGTTGTGCTCCAGACAGTCTTCGAGTGCTACGCCGGAATGATTGAAATGGCGCGTCCAGGTGCTGGGCGCGTTTAAGACTGCTTGGAGGTCGAATTGGACAAGAACATGAAAATCCTCATCGTTGATGACTTCTCAACGATGCGGCGGATCATCAAGAACCTGCTGCGTGATCTGGGGTTCACCAACACTGTCGAGGCGGATGATGGCGTGACTGCCATTCCAGTGCTCAACAGCGGAAGCATCGACTTTCTGGTAACGGACTGGAACATGCCGGGCATGACCGGTATCGACCTGCTGCGTCACGTGCGTGCCGATGAAAAGCTCAAGCACTTGCCAGTGCTGATGGTGACTGCAGAAGCCAAGCGCGAGCAGATCATTGAAGCCGCTCAGGCTGGTGTAAACGGCTACGTAGTCAAACCTTTCACGGCTCAGGCGTTGAAAGACAAAATCGAGAAGATTTTCGAACGCATCGGCTGATGAACGCGCGGGGGAGCTATGGAGCATAACGAATCTTCACAGGGCGATTTCGAGTCGACCCTGAAAAAACACGCGGTCGAACTGGTCGAAAGCCTTGAAAAAGGCAGGTTCGGCGACGCTGTGCAACTGATCCATGAGCTCAATCAGACCCGTGACCGTGGCCTGTACCAGGAAGTCGGCAAGCTCACACGTGAACTGCACAGTGCGATCGTCAACTTCCAGATCGATCCGAACATGCCGCAGGCCGAGGAAGTGTCGCAAATCACCGACGCCACCGAACGCCTGGGCTATGTGGTCAAGCTGACAGAAGCCGCGGCCAACCGCACCATGGATCTGGTGGAAAGCGCCACGCCGGTGGTCAACAGTCTGGCTGATGAAGCGCAGACCTTGAGCGCCGATTGGGGTCGCTTCATGCGTCGCGAGGTCGGGGCTGAAGAGTTCCGCGAGCTGGCGCGCCGGGTCGACGGTTTTCTGTCACGCAGCAGCACGGACAACCGTGCGGTGTCGAGCAATCTCAACGACATCCTGCTGGCCCAGGATTACCAGGACCTGACCGGTCAGGTGATCAAGCGTGTGACCCAACTGGTCACCGAAGTCGAAAGCAATTTGCTCAAACTCGTGCTCATGGCCAGTCAGGTCGACCGCTTTGCGGGCATCGAACATGATCGCGCCGCGATGCTTGCAGAAAAAGATCCACAAAAACATCTCTCGCAGGGTGAAGGTCCGCAGATTCATGCCGATAAACGAGAAGACGTTGTGTCCGGTCAGGACGATGTGGACGATTTGTTATCCAGCCTCGGATTCTAGAGTTGTGGAATTTTAGGTTTTTTGGGTTTTTAGACCTGTAGGAGCACCCCATTAATGAGCTTCGGCGCCGATGAAGAGATCCTTCAGGATTTCCTGGTTGAGGCCGGCGAGATTCTTGAGCAACTGTCCGAACAACTGGTCGAGCTGGAAAGCCGTCCGGATGACGCAGATCTGCTCAACGCAATTTTTCGCGGTTTCCACACTGTAAAAGGGGGCGCCGGCTTCCTTCAGCTCAACGAGCTGGTGGAGTGCTGTCACATCGCCGAAAACGTGTTCGACATCCTGCGCAAGGGTGAGCGTCGCGTTGATGCAGAACTGATGGACGTTGTCCTCGAAGCACTGGACGCGGTGAACAGCATGTTCAGCGAAGTCCGTGAGCGTGCACCGATCACCGCCGCTACCCCGGAACTGCTGGCCGCCCTGGCGCGTCTGGCCGAACCGCAATCGGCGGACGCCGCCCCGGCATCGCCGGTGGCCGAGATGATCGAAGAACTGGTCGTTGAAGGCGACTCGTCGGGCGACATCACCGATAACGAATTTGAACAACTGCTGGACTCGCTGAACGCCGTCAAGGCTGAAGCTGAAGCCCCGGCCGCTGTTGCACCTGCGCAAACGGCGGCTGAAGCCGCGAGCGACGAAATCACTGACGCCGAGTTCGAGTCGTTGCTCGATCAGTTGCATGGCAAAGGCCAGTTCGCGGCGGATGCCGTGGCACCGACCGCAGCGGCTCCAGCAGCCCCGGCGGCGGGCGACAGCTCGGATATCACCGACGACGAATTCGAAGCCCTGCTCGATCAACTGCATGGCAAGGGCAACTTTGCCGTTGAAGCACTGGAATCAGCAATTGCCTCGGCACCGGCTGCGCCAGCCGCGCCGGCAGCCGCCGCAGCCGGCAGCGATCTGATCAGCGATCACGAGTTCGAATCGCTGCTCGACGAATTGCACGGCAAAGGCAAGTTCACTGACGTTGGCGCCGCGACTGCCGGCGCTGCTTCCACGGTGGCTGCGCCTGCCGCCAAGGCTGCGGCCGCTCCGGCTGCTGCGCCAAAGGCAGCTCCCAAGCCTGAGCCGAAAGCCGAAGCGCCGAAACCGGCTGCCGCTGCTGCACCGGCTCCGGCCCGTGCTGCCGCCGCACCGCCGCCAGAAAAACCGGCGAGCGAAGCCGAAACCACCGTGCGCGTCGACACGGCCCGTCTCGACGAAATCATGAACATGGTCGGCGAGTTGGTGCTGGTGCGTAACCGTCTGGTGCGCCTGGGCCTCAACAGCGGCGACGAAGCCATGTCCAAGGCCGTGTCGAACCTCGACGTGGTCACGGCTGACTTGCAGACCGCGGTGATGAAGACGCGGATGCAGCCGATCAAGAAGGTCTTCGGGCGCTTCCCGCGTCTGGTTCGCGACTTGGCTCGTCAGCTGAAGAAAGAGATCAACCTGGAACTGGTGGGTGAAGAAACCGACCTCGACAAAAACCTTGTCGAGGCCCTGGCCGACCCGCTGGTCCACTTGGTGCGCAACGCTGTTGACCACGGCATCGAGTCGCCGGAAGAGCGCGAGGCATCGGGCAAGGCCCGTGGCGGTCGTGTTGTTCTGGCCGCCGAGCAGGAAGGCGACCACATCCTGTTGTCGATTTCCGATGACGGCAAAGGCATGGACCCGAACGTCCTGCGCGCCATCGCGGTAAAGCGCGGCGTGATGGACAAGGACGCAGCCGATCGCCTGAGCGATACCGAGTGCTACAACCTGATCTTCGCCCCGGGTTTCTCGACCAAGACCGAGATCTCCGACGTGTCCGGCCGCGGTGTCGGCATGGACGTGGTGAAGACCAAGATTTCCCAGCTCAACGGTTCGATCAACATTTACTCGACCAAGGGCCAGGGCTCGAAGATCGTCATCAAGGTACCGCTGACCCTCGCGATTATGCCAACCCTGATGGTCATGCTCGGCAATCAGGCGTTTGCGTTCCCGCTGGTCAACGTCAACGAAATCTTCCACCTCGACCTGTCGACCACCAACGTCGTCGACGGTCAGGAAGTGGTGATCGTGCGGGACAAGGCGCTGCCGTTGTTCTACCTCAAGCGCTGGCTGGTCAGCTCCGCTGCTCACGAAGAGCAGCGTGAAGGCCACGTGGTAATCCTTTCGGTGGGCACTCAGCGGATCGGCTTCGTCGTCGATCAGCTGGTCGGTCAGGAAGAAGTGGTCATCAAGCCATTGGGCAAAATGCTGCAGGGCACTCCGGGCATGTCCGGCGCCACCATTACCGGTGACGGCCGCATCGCGCTGATTCTCGATGTTCCAAGCATGCTCAAGCGTTACGCCGCACGGCGTATTTGAATCCGGGGCGGCGGGGCGACAACGTCCCGCTGCACCTAATGGAGTGTTTATGGCAGTCAAAGTCCTGGTGGTGGACGATTCGGGTTTTTTCCGCCGCCGCGTCTCGGAAATTCTTTCTGCGGATCCGAGCATTCAGGTGGTCGGCACTGCAACCAACGGTAAAGAGGCGATTGATCAGGCGCTGGCGCTCAAGCCGGACGTGATCACCATGGACTACGAGATGCCGATGATGGACGGCATCACGGCGGTGCGGCACATCATGCAGCGCTGCCCGACCCCGGTGTTGATGTTCTCCTCGCTGACGCACGAAGGCGCCCGGGTAACTCTGGACGCGCTGGACGCCGGCGCGGTGGATTTCCTGCCGAAGAATTTCGAAGACATCTCGCGCAATCCCGAGAAGGTCAAGCAACTGCTGTGCGAGAAGGTCCATAGCATCTCGCGCAGTAATCGTCGTTTCAGTGCCTACAGCGCGCCTGCGCCGGTTGCGGCACCAGCGCCGACGCCTGCTCCGGCAGCATCGAGCTTCAACAGCCACAGCACCAGTGCACCAACGCGTCCGGCTCCAGCTCCAGCGCCGACTCGCGCCCCGGCCGCCAGCGCTTCGTCGCCAGCGCCGAAACGCAAAGCCTACAAACTGGTTGCCATCGGTACCTCGACGGGCGGCCCGGTGGCCCTGCAACGCGTGCTGACTCAGTTGCCGGCGAATTTCCCGGCGCCGATCGTGCTGATCCAGCACATGCCGGCGGCATTCACCAAAGCCTTCGCCGAACGTCTCGACAAGCTCTGCCGCATCAGCGTCAAGGAAGCCGAGGATGGCGACATCCTGCGTCCGGGCCTGGCGTTGCTGGCCCCGGGTGGCAAGCAAATGATGATCGACGGCCGTGGCGCGGTGAAAATCCTCCCGGGCGACGAGCGTCTGAACTACAAGCCGTGTRTGGACATCACCTTCGGTTCGGCGGCGAAATCCTACGGCGACAAAGTTCTGGCGGTGGTGTTGACCGGCATGGGCGCCGACGGCCGTGAAGGCGCGCGTCTGCTCAAGCAGGGCGGCAGCGCGGTGTGGGCACAGGATGAGGCAAGTTGCGTGATCTACGGCATGCCGATGGCCATCGTTAAAGCCGACCTCGCCGACGCGGTGTACAGCCTCGACGACATCGGCAAGCACATTGTCGAGGCGTGTCTCTGATGGATGTTTTAAGCCTTATCGGGATCATCATGGCGTTCGTCGCCATCATCGGTGGTAACTACCTTGAAGGTGGTCACCTCGGTGCGCTGGCCAACGGCCCGGCGGCATTGATCGTACTGGGCGGCACCATCGGTGCCGCACTGCTGCAATCGCCGATGAGCGCGTTCAAACGCGCCATGCAGATCCTTGCCTGGATTCTGTTTCCGCCACGGGTCGATCTGGCCGGCGGCATCGATCGCGTCGTCAACTGGAGCCTCACCGCGCGCAAGGAAGGCCTGCTGGGCCTGGAAGGCGTGGCCGATGCCGAACCTGACAACTACTCGCGCAAAGGCCTGCAACTGCTGGTCGATGGCGCCGAGCCGGAAGCGATCCGCAGCATCCTCGAAGTGGATTTCTACACCCAGGAAGCCCGCGACATCGAAGCGGCGAAAGTCTTTGAAAGCATGGGCGGCTACGCGCCAACCATCGGCATCATCGGTGCGGTGATGGGCCTGATCCACGTGATGGGCAACTTGGCTGATCCAACACAACTGGGCAGCGGCATCGCCGTGGCGTTCGTCGCGACCATTTACGGCGTGGCCAGTGCCAACCTGGTGTTGCTGCCAGTGGCGGCCAAGCTGAAGTCAATCGCGTTGCGGCAGTCGCGTTATCGCGAAATGTTGCTGGAAGGGATCTTGTCGATCGCCGAAGGTGAAAACCCTCGCTCCATTGAGTTGAAGCTGCAAGGCTTCATGGATTAAGGGAATAACCTCATGGCACGTCGTCGCCACCAGGAAGAGCATGTAAACCACGAACGCTGGCTGGTTTCCTACGCTGACTTCATCACGCTGCTGTTTGCGTTCTTCGTGGTCATGTACTCGATTTCGTCGATCAACGAAGGCAAGTACAAAGTCATTTCCGAAGCGCTGATCGGCGTCTTCACCGACTCCGACCGCTCGCTCAAACCGATCCCGATTGGCGATGAACGACCGAAGACCGTGACCCCGGCCAAGCCGCTGGTCAAGGACGCTGAGCAGGTTGACGCCGGTATTGCCGGTGCCAGCGATCCGCTGAAAAGCATCGCCGATGACATCAGCGCCGCGTTCGGCGATTTGATCAGCTCGAATCAGATGACCGTGCGCGGCAACGAGTTGTGGGTCGAGATCGAACTCAACTCCAGCCTGTTGTTCGGCAGCGGCGACGCCATGCCGAGTGACATCGCCTTCAACATCATCGACAAGGTTGCAGCGATTCTGAAACCGTTCGATAACCCGATCCATGTCGAGGGTTTCACTGACGATCAACCGATCCGCACCGCGCAGTACCCGACCAACTGGGAGCTGTCCTCGGCGCGTTCGGCGAGCATCGTGCGCATGCTGGCAATGCAGGGTGTCAACCCTGGTCGCCTGGCATCAGTGGGTTACGGTGAGTTCCAGCCGGTGGCCAACAACGCCACCGCTGAAGGCCGCGCGAAGAACCGTCGCGTCGTGCTGGTGGTGTCGCGAAACCTCGATGTACGCCGCAGCCTGACCGGCACTGGAACCGCCCATGCGCAACCGGATGCTGCGTTGAAGCGTGCTGGCACACAAACTGCACCTACCCCGGTCAAGACGCCGGGACGCGAGAGTGCCGTCAATTCTCCGTCACCCGCATTAACACGCTGAGCTATGTCTCGGTCGAGCATATCGGCCGGGAGGAACGAACCGAATGAGAGTCTGGGCAGTCGCCAATCAAAAGGGTGGTGTCGGTAAAACCACATCTTCCATCGCTTTAGCCGGATTGCTGGCGGAGGCGGGCAAGCGCGTGGTTGTGGTCGATCTCGACCCGCACGGCTCGATGACCAGCTATTTCGGCTATGACCCCGACAGCCTGGAACACAGCAATTACGACCTGTTTCTGCACAAGGGCAGCGTGCCGCAAGGCCTGCCGGGGCAGTTGCTGTTGTCGACCAGCGACGAACGCATTTCCCTGCTGCCATCGAGCACTGCACTCGCCACCCTGGAGCGTCAGTCGCCAGGGCAGAGTGGTCTCGGTCTGGTGATCGCCAAGAGTCTGGCGCAGCTGTGGCAGGATTTTGATTACGCGGTGATCGACAGCCCGCCGTTGCTCGGCGTGCTGATGGTCAACGCCCTCGCGGCGAGCCAGCAACTGGTGATTCCGGTGCAGACCGAACATCTGGCCGTCAAAGGTCTGGAGCGCATGGTCAACACCTTGGCGATGATCAACCGCTCGCGCAAACAGGCGCTGCCGTTCAGCATCGTGCCGACCCTGTTCGACCGCCGTACCCAGGCCTCGATGCATACCTTGCGCGTGCTGCGCGACAAATTCCCCGACGAGATCTGGCAGGGTTACATTCCGGTCGATACCCGTCTGCGCGACGCCAGCCGGGCCGGTGTCACGCCTTCGCAATTCGACGGCAAGAGCCGTGGCGTGCTGGCGTATCGCGCGCTGCTCAAGCATCTGTTGGCGCAACAACTTGTTCCGCAGGTGGCGTGAGCATGAATCGCCCGGTCAAGCTCACATCGCGTCCGCAATTGGCGCTGCAGTCTTATCTGGATAATTTGCTGCTGGAAATTCCTGAGGAGCTGCCGCCGGTCATTGAGGCGCAGCCTGAAGTCGTCGAAAGCACCGAAATGCTGGACGAATTCCAGGCCGCAGTGCTGGAAGAGCAGGCGCGTGACGCACAGAAAGCGACCAGGCCTGCTGCGCCGGTTGTCGCGCCTGCCGCCGCACCGGTCGCCAAGGCACCGGTTGCATTGATTGAAGAAGCCGAGCCGGTTCGCGCACCGGTCTCGACACTGGCACCGCTGCTGCAAACCCAATTGCTGAAAACCGCGCCGGAACCGGCAGTGGTCGAACCGGCCCCAGCTCCGGTTGCACCCGCGCCCGTCGAACAGACGCTGGTCCCGCCGCTGGTGGAGGTACATCTGCCGCCGAGCAATACGCCGCCACCGGTGGAAACCGATGGTCGCCCGGCCTGGGCCTCGGAAGCGTTCGAATGCCTGCTGTTCGACGTCGCCGGCCTGACGCTGGCCGTGCCGCTGGTGTGCCTCGGCTCGATCTACTCGCTGGCCGGCCACGAGCTGACGCCGCTGTTCGGTCAGCCGGAATGGTTCCTCGGCATCCTGCCGAGCCAGGCCGGTAATTTGAAAGTGTTGGACACCGCGCGCTGGGTCATGCCGGATCGCTACCGCGATGACTTCCGTCAGGGCCTGCAGTACGTGATTTCGGTACAAGGTTACGAGTGGGGGCTGGCGGTGCATCAGGTCAGCCGCTCGTTGCGTCTGGACCCGAATGAAATCAAATGGAGAAGTCACCGGGGTCAGCGGCCATGGCTCGCCGGCACCGTGATTGAGCACATGTGTGCATTGCTTGACGTTTCCGCACTGGCCGAGTTGATCGCCAGCGGTGGGGCAAAGCACCTCGGCGGCCACAAGCCGCTACATAAACCGACATAGCAGCCGACATAACAATCAGGCGACGGCATTGTTGAATGCCGCCACACAGAACACACACCGCTCAGAGCGGTTTTTTCGAGGGGTCAGGGTATGAGTAGTCAGGCGACGAATGCAAAAGGTTCTGAAGATCCGATCCTGCAATGGGTGACCTTCAAACTGGACAACGAGACTTACGGCATCAACGTGATGCGCGTTCAGGAAGTGCTGCGCTACACCGAGATCGCTCCGGTGCCGGGCGCGCCAAGCTACGTGCTGGGTATCATCAACCTGCGCGGTAACGTGGTCACCGTGATCGACACCCGTCAGCGCTTCGGCCTGAACAGCGGCGAGATCAGCGACAACACCCGTATCGTCATCATCGAAGCCGACAAGCAAGTCGTCGGCATCATGGTCGACAGCGTGGCCGAAGTGGTTTATCTGCGTCAGTCGGAAATCGAGACGGCGCCGAACGTCGGCAACGAAGAGTCGGCCAAGTTCATCCAGGGCGTGTGCAACAAGAACAACGAGTTGCTGATCCTGGTCGAGCTGGACAAGATGATGAGCGAAGAAGAATGGTCGGAACTGGAGAGCATCTGATTGATTCTCGAGGTTGCGGTCATTGTCCTGTTCCTCTTCTGGGCTGGCACACTGGCAATGTTTGTGTCGTACATCAAGGCGCAGCGGGTGATCGCTGCGCAACAGGCTCAGGGCGATGCGTTGCGTGACCAGCGCATCAAAGACCTGGCCAAGCGTGTCGACGACTACCAGAACGGCAACGTGCGCATGGGCGACGCCCTGCACGAGTTGCGCGCGGTGGTGAATCCGTTGCCGGACAAGATTGTCGCGCTTGAACAACGCGACCCGTCGAGCCTGTCATTCGCCCAAGCGGCGAAACTGGTGGGCATGGGCGCAAGCGTCGATGAACTGACTCAGTCATGCGGGTTGACACAGGCTGAGGCGGAGTTGATGCGCAAACTTCACAAAAACTGATTTTTGCGCTCAAGCTGATGGCCTATTCGCGAGCAAGCTCGCTCCCACATTAGATCGGTGTACGCCGAACCAATGTGGGAGCAAGCTTGCTCGCGAAGGCGTCTTCGAAGTCTCAGTAATCATCCCCGCGATCGGTGACGTCTTTCTCGACCATCGGCGCATTCGGGTCCTGCCCCTCGGGGAATTTGCCCTTCAGATTCCACGCAAACGCGATGATCTCGGCGATGGTGCGGTACAACTCTTCGGGAATGCTGTCGCCCAGCTCCATTCGCGCCAACAACCGCACCAGTTCAGCGTTCTCGTAAATCGGCACTTCACAGTCGCGAGCAATGCGCAGGATTTCTTCGGCCAGTTCGTCATCACCTTTGGCGGTGAGGGTTGGCGCGTGGTTGCCGTCGTATTTGAGGGCGATGGCCTGGCGTGGGGCAGTGGAATCGTTCATGCGGTTTCGTCGACCCAGCGATGTTCAAGACGGGTTTGGTTGCCTTGCGGCGGGGTGCCATGGTGGCAGTCGATGTCGCCGACGTTGAGCCCGCGATCGAGCAGGCGCTGGCGCAGGGCAAACAGGTTGTTTTCGATGAGTTCGGCGGTGTACGGCCGTTCGGCCCACAGTTGGCTGGACAGGCTGCCGGCGATCAACTGCGCCTGAATTTGCATCGGCCCGAGCGGTTCCATGTCGAACGCCAGATCGACGCGCCACAGTTGTTGCTTGGGCTCGCGCTCGTCGCGGCGTTCGTTGGGTTGCGGTTCTCGCTCCGGCGCTTCTTCACGCTGAAACTTGACCTGCAACGGCACGATGTCCTGCAGATTGCGCATGGGAATTTCCAGTTGCCAGGTGCTGAGCAGGCGCCCATCGTCGGTGACGCCGGTCTGTTCCAGGCTCGACAACTGATGGCTTTGCAGGCGCGAAACAGCGGCGGCGGCGAGGCGCAGCAACTGTTCCAGATCGCCTTCGCCGTCCAGGCTTTGCAGCAAACGCTCGGGCAGCGGGAAGCTGCTTGGCACGGGTTTGGCGCTGACCTGACCGAGCATGCCGAGCGCATTACGCACGAAACTCGGCAGCGCTTGCGCCAGGGTGTTGGCGGCGATGATTGCGTTGAAACTGGTGCTGCTCGGCAGGCCCGGGGTCAGTTGTGCGATCAGCTTGAGCAGATCGGCTTTCATGTCGGGTGCCAGCGTCGGGTTCTGCCCGGTCAGCAGCTTGCCTTCGAGGAACACGCCGCTGTTGGCCAGGGCAAGGGCCACGCCTTTGGCGGTGCTCAGTTGTTGCACGTCCGGGAGGCTGGCAAGGAGCTTGTCGACCACCGCGCGTAGATCCGCAGAGGTTTGGTCGGTGGCGGGTGGCAGGTTTTGCAGCGCGTTCAACAACCCGCTCAGCGACGCCTGACGACTTTGCTGGCCGAGCAGTTGCTGACTTACGGCCAGTTGTTCCTGACGGCTGCTCATTGGCAGGAATTTCAGGGTTTGTGCGTCTTCGACCAACGCCGACAGCAAAGTGCCGATGCGCAGCGGCTGCGGGCTGTCGATGGTCAGTGTGCTGCCGCTCTGCGCGGTGTTGAGCAAACTGACCAAGGAGCGGAACACCGCTGCCTGCCCCGGCGTCTGCGGCAGCGCCTGCGAGGTCAGCACCTTGCCTTGCAGCAGGGTGCCGACCGGCAATTGTGCGGTGTCGATGCGGGTGAGGGCGGCGACGCTGCTGGCAATGGCTTGTTGCACAGTAATCGCCAGATTGCCCGCCGAGGGCTGAGTGATCGCCAGACTGGTGCCTTGGGGTAGCGGCAGATTGCTGGTCGCTTGCACGGTGGTCTGACGTCCGCCGTCGACGGTCACCTTGAGCAATAGCTGAAAAGTCTGATCCGCCTGCTTGAGCGATAACACCTCGGCCTTGGCGCTTTGCCCGGCGCCGATCAGGCCTTCGACCGGGGTCAGCAGCTTGAGCAGCTCACCGACCTGCGGGCGAACGGTCGCCGGGGTGGTGGGCGGGAGCGGGAGGATGTTTATTTCGCCTGTCATACGCGGACACAACCTGAGGAAAATGCACTCTTGAGAGTAAGGCACGACATGTATAATGCCGCCCGTCTTGCGCTTCGAATAAAAAACATAGCAATTGTTTGACCCAGCTCTCTAGATCGAGCCGTCAATGCATCTATGCTGCATCTCTTTAACGGCCGCGCCAGAGCCGACTTGAACCGTATAAGGCCCGCGATCCCTTGACCAGTCCTGTCCTGCAAACCGTTGCCCTCGCGTGTGAACGTGATCTGCGGCTGCTCTTCGAAAATCTCGAATTGAGACTCGCCAGTGGCGATATGGTGCAGATCAGCGGTCCCAACGGCAGCGGCAAGACCAGCCTGTTGCGTCTGCTTTCAGGGCTGATGCAGCCGACCGCCGGGCACGTCCTGCTCAATGGCCAGCCGCTGACCGAACAACGCAGCGAACTCGCACGCAATCTGCTGTGGATCGGCCACGCCGCCGGGATCAAGGATTTGCTGACCCCTGAAGAAAACCTCTCCTGGCTCTGCGCCCTGCATCATCCCGCCGAACGCGACGCCATCTGGCAAGCCTTGGCAGCCGTAGGATTGCGCGGTTTCGAAGATGTTCCCTGCCACAGTCTGTCCGCCGGTCAGCAACGCCGCGTGGCGTTGGCTCGTTTGTATCTGGACAGCCCGCCGCTGTGGATTCTCGATGAGCCGTTTACCGCACTGGACAAGCAGGGCGTGGCGCAGCTCGAAGAGCATCTGGCCGGGCACTGCGAACGCGGTGGTCTGGTGGTGTTGACCACGCACCATACGCTGAGCCGGATGCCGGCCGGTTATCGCGACATCGATCTGGGGAACTGGGCAGTATGAGTGTGTTCGGCCTGCTGGTTGCCCGTGAATCCCGACTGCTGTTTCGCCGCCCGGCGGAGCTGGCCAATCCGCTGATTTTCTTCGCCATCGTCATCGCGTTGTTCCCGCTGGCCGTCGGCCCGGAAACTCAAGTGTTGCAAAACCTGTCCCCCGGGTTAGTCTGGGTGGCGGCGCTGTTGTCGGTCCTGCTCTCGCTGGACGGGCTGTTCCGCAGTGATTTCGAAGACGGCTCGCTGGAACAGTGGGTCCTTTCGTCGCACCCGCTGCCACTTCTGGTCTTGGCCAAGGTGCTGGCACACTGGCTCTTCTCCGGTCTGGCGCTGGTTCTGCTCTCACCGCTGCTGGCGTTGATGCTCGGTTTGCCTGCCGCCTGTCTGCCGGTTTTGCTGCTTTCGTTGTTGCTGGGAACACCAGTGCTGAGCTTGCTCGGCGCGGTGGGCGCGGCACTGACGGTCGGTTTGAAGCGTGGCGGCCTGTTGCTGGCGCTGCTGATTCTGCCGTTGTACATCCCGGTGTTGATCCTTGGCAGTGGCGCCTTGCAGGCCGCCTTGCAAGGCATGCCGGCGACCGGGTATCTGCTGTGGCTGGGTAGCCTGACCGCCCTGGCGATCACCCTGACACCGTTTGCAATAGCTGCTGGCCTGAAGATCAGCGTCGGCGAATAATGAGGTCTGGTTAAAATTTAACCAGCAAAGACCCTGAGACTGCTCACACCGATGAGCGGCACCCGTGATGGAAACAGTATGAACTGGACCTGGTTTCACAAGCTCGGCTCGCCCAAGTGGTTCTACGGCATCAGCAGCAAGTTCTTGCCATGGCTGAGCATTGCAGCGTTGCTGTTGATTGGCGTCGGCGTCGTTTGGGGCCTGGCTTTCGCGCCGCCGGATTATCAGCAAGGCAACAGCTTTCGCATCATCTATATCCACGTACCTGCGGCGATGCTCGCTCAGTCGATCTACGTGATGCTGGCGGTGTGCGGCGTGGTCGGGCTGGTGTGGAAGATGAAACTGGCCGACGTCGCCCTGCAATGCGCCGCACCGATCGGCGCGTGGATGACCGCCGTGGCGCTGGTCACCGGGGCGATCTGGGGCAAACCGACCTGGGGTTCGTGGTGGGTCTGGGACGCGCGCCTGACCTCGATGCTGATTCTGCTGTTCCTGTATTTCGGTGTGATCGCGCTGGGCAATGCCATCAGCAACCGCGACAGCGCCGCCAAGGCCTGCGCGGTGCTGGCCATCGTCGGCGTGATCAACATCCCGATCATCAAATACTCGGTGGAGTGGTGGAACACCCTGCACCAGGGCGCAACCTTCACCCTCACCGAAAAACCGGCGATGCCCGCGGAAATGTGGCTGCCACTGCTGCTGACGGTGCTGGGTTTCTACTGCTTCTTCGGCGCCGTGCTGTTGCTGCGCATGCGTCTTGAAGTGCTCAAGCGTGAGGCCCGTGCCAGTTGGGTGAAAGAAGAAGTGCAGCACAGTCTGGAGGCCGCTCGATGAGTTTTGCTTCATTCGGCGACTTCCTCGCCATGGGCCATCATGGCCTGTATGTCTGGTCGGCCTACGGCATCTGTCTGGCGGTGCTGATCCTCAACGTGGTGGCGCCGATCGCGGCCCGCAAGCGTTATCTGCAACAAGAGGCGCGTCGTCTGCGCCGGGAGAACGGCAAGTGAATCCGCTGCGCAAGAAACGTCTGATCATCATTCTGGCCATTCTGGTCGGGGTCGGCGCTGCCGTCGGCCTGGCGCTCAGCGCCCTGCAGCAGAACATCAATCTGTTCTACACGCCGACCCAGATTGCCAACGGCGAAGCACCGCAAGACACGCGCATCCGCGCTGGCGGCATGGTCGAGAAGGGTTCGCTGCAACGCTCGCCGGATTCGCTCGACGTCAAATTCGTTGTCACCGACTTCAACAAATCCGTGACCATCACCTATCGCGGCATCCTCCCGGATCTGTTCCGCGAAGGGCAGGGCATCGTCGCCCTCGGCAAGATCAACGCCGACGGCGTGGTGGTGGCCGATGAAGTGCTGGCCAAGCACGACGAGAAGTACATGCCGCCGGAAGTGACCAAAGCCTTGAAAGACAGTGGTCAATCGGCACCAACGCCTGCGAAGGAGGGTTGATCGATGACCTCGGCAATTTTTATTCCTGAGCTCGGCCATCTGGCGATGATTCTGGCGCTGTGTTTTGCGCTGGTGCAGGCCGTGGTGCCATTGGTCGGTGCCTGGCGCGGCGACCGTTTCTGGATGAGCCTGGCCCAGCCAGCCGCGTGGGGGCAGTTTGCCTTTCTGCTGTTCGCGTTCGGCATTCTGACCTACGCGTTCATGACCGATGACTTCTCCGTCGCCTACGTGGCAAACAACTCCAATACCGCGTTGCCGTGGTATTACAAATTCAGCGCCGTGTGGGGCGCCCACGAAGGTTCGTTGCTGTTGTGGGCGTTGATCCTCGGCGGCTGGACCTTCGCGGTGTCGGTGTTCTCGCGGCAGTTGCCGCAAGTCATGCTCGCTCGTGTACTGGCGGTGATGGGCATGATCAGCACCGGTTTCCTGCTGTTTCTGATCCTCACGTCCAACCCGTTCAAACGCATCCTGCCGCAAATGCCCAGCAATGGCGCCGACTTGAATCCGTTGTTGCAAGACATCGGCCTGATCGTTCACCCGCCAATGTTGTACATGGGCTACGTCGGCTTTTCGGTGGCGTTCGCCTTCGCCATCGCAGCGTTGATGGGCGGTCGCCTTGATGCCGCGTGGGCGCGTTGGTCGCGTCCGTGGACCATCGTCGCCTGGGCCTTCCTCGGCATCGGCATCACCCTCGGTTCGTGGTGGGCGTATTACGAACTCGGCTGGGGCGGCTGGTGGTTCTGGGACCCGGTGGAAAACGCATCCTTCATGCCTTGGCTGGTTGGCACCGCGCTGATTCACTCGCTGGCGGTCACGGAAAAACGTGGCGTGTTCAAGAGCTGGACGGTGTTGCTGGCGATTGCCGCGTTCTCGCTGAGCCTGCTTGGCACCTTCCTCGTGCGTTCCGGCGTGCTGACCTCGGTGCATGCGTTTGCCTCTGACCCGGAGCGCGGCGTGTTCATCCTGATCTTCCTGCTGTTTGTGGTCGGCGGCTCGCTGACGCTGTTCGCCCTGCGCGCACCAGTGGTGAAGAGTCAGGTCGGGTTCAACCTGTGGTCGCGGGAAACCCTGCTGCTGGGCAACAACCTGGTGCTGGTCGTCGCCGCGTCGATGATCCTGCTCGGCACGCTGTACCCGCTGATTCTCGATGCCTTGAGCGGCGCCAAGATGTCGGTTGGCCCGCCGTACTTCAACGCGCTGTTCATCCCGTTGATGGGATTGCTGATGGTGGTGATGGCGATCGGCGTGATCGTGCGCTGGAAAGACACGCCGGTGAAATGGCTGGCCGGCATGCTGACCCCGGTATTGCTCGGCAGCGTCGCGCTGGCCGTGGTGGCTGGTGTCGCTTACGGCGATTTCAACTGGGCAGTGATCGCGACCTTCCTGCTCGCTGCGTGGGTGTTGCTCGCCGGTGCGCGTGACATCGTCGACAAGACTCGCCACAAAGGTTTGATCAAAGGTCTGCCGACGCTGACTCGCAGCTATTGGGGCATGCAGATCGCGCACCTGGGCATCGCCGTGTGCGCGCTGGGCGTGGTGTTGTCGAGCCAGAACAGTGCCGAGCGCGATCTGCGTCTGGCGCCGGGCGAGTCGATGGACTTGGCCGGTTATCACTTCATCTTTGAAGGCGCCAAGCACTTCGAAGGGCCGAACTTCACCTCTGACAAAGGCACCATTCGGGTGATCCGCGACGGCAAGGAAGTCAGCGTGCTGCACCCGGAAAAACGCCTGTATACCGTGCAGAGTTCGATGATGACCGAAGCCGGGATCGACGCTGGTTTCACTCGCGACCTCTACGTTGCCCTCGGCGAGCCGCTGGACAATGGCGCATGGGCGGTGCGCGTGCACGTCAAACCGTTTGTGCGCTGGATCTGGTTCGGCGGTTTGCTCACAGGTTTGGGTGGTTTGCTGGCGGCGCTGGATCGACGTTATCGGGTCAAGGTGAAAGCCAAGGTGCGTGAAGCATTGGGCATGACGGGAGCGGCTGCATGAGACGTTGGTTGATGCTGGTGCCACTGGCGATTTTCCTGCTGGTGGCGGTATTTCTTTATCGCGGTCTGTACCTTGATCCGGCGGAGCTGCCGTCGGCGATGATCAACAAGCCGTTCCCGGAGTTTTCGTTGCCGGCGGTGCAGGGCGACAAGACCCTGACCAAGGCTGACATTCTCGGCAAACCGGCGCTGGTCAATGTCTGGGGCACCTGGTGCATTTCCTGCCGGGTCGAACATCCGGTGCTGAACAAACTCGCCGAGCGCGGTGTGGTGATCTACGGCATCAACTACAAGGACACCAACGCTGATGCCTTGAAGTGGCTGGCCGAATTCCACAATCCGTACGTGCTGGATATCCGTGACGACGAAGGCTCGCTAGGCCTCAATCTGGGTGTCTACGGTGCACCGGAAACCTTCTTCATCGACGCCAAGGGCATCATCCGCGACAAATATGTCGGCGTGATCGACGAGCAGGTCTGGCGCGAAAAACTCGCCGCCAAGTATCAGGCGCTGGTCGATGAGGCCAAGCCATGAAGCGCTTTCTGGCTGCCGTGGTTTTGGGCTTGAGTCTGGCCGGCGTCGCCCATGCTGCGATCGATACGTACGAGTTCGCCAAAGAAGCTGATCGTGAGCGTTTCCGTGAACTGACCAAGGAACTGCGCTGCCCCAAGTGCCAGAACCAGGACATCGCCGACTCCAACGCGCCGATTGCCGCGGACTTGCGCAAAGAGATTTTCCGCATGCTCGGCGAGGGCAAGGACAACCAGCAGATCATCGACTTCATGGTCGATCGCTACGGTGATTTCGTCCGCTACAAACCGGCATTGAATGCCAAGACCGCACTGCTGTGGTTCGGCCCGGCCGGTCTGCTGCTCGGTGGTTTCGTGGTGATCGCGGTCATCGTCCGCCGTCGTCGCGGACAACGCGCCGACACCCCGCAATCGCTGTCCTCCGAAGAGCGTCAGCGCCTCGATCAACTGTTGGATAAAAACCAAGAATGATTGATTTCTGGCTTGCCGCAGGGCTGTTGCTTCTGGTCGCCCTGAGTTTTCTGCTGATCCCGGTGCTGCGTGAGCGTCGCGCCCAGCGTGAAGAGGATCGTACTGCCCTGAACGTCGCGCTGTATCAGGAGCGCGTCGCCGAATTGCAGTCGCAACAGGCTGAAGGTGTACTCGACGCGGCACAAATGGACAGCGGCCGTGCCGAGGCGGCGCGTGAGTTGCTGGCGGATACCGAAGGCGTTGCCGCACCGCGTGTGTCGAAGCTGGGTAAACCGTTGCCGTTGTTGGCGGCTGTATTGGTGCCGGTGTTGGGCCTGGGTCTGTATCTGCATTTCGGCGCTGCCGACAAAGTCGAACTGACCCGCGAATTCGCCCAGGCGCCGCAGTCGATGGAAGAGATGACCCAGCGTCTGGAACGTGCCGTCGCGGCGCAGCCGGACTCCGCTGAAGGCCTGTATTTCCTCGGTCGTACCTACATGGCGCAAGAGCGTCCGGCGGACGCGGCAAAGATGTTTGAACGTGCCGCCAACCTTGCCGGTCGTCAGCCGGAACTGCTCGGCCAGTGGGCGCAGGCGCAGTATTTTGCGGATGGCAAGAAATGGTCGGCGAAGATTCAGGCGCTGACCGACGAAGCGCTGAAGGCTGATCCGAAAGAAGTCACCAGCCTTGGTCTGCTCGGTATCGCCGCTTTCGAAGGCGAGCGTTATCAGGAAGCCATCGACTACTGGACCCGCTTGCTGGCGCAATTGCCGCCGGAAGACAATTCCCGCGCGGCGCTGCAAGGCGGGATCAAACGTGCCGCCGAACGTCTGGAAGCCAGCGGTGGCAAGGTTGCTCAGGCACCGCAAGCCGCGAAAGCTGCGCTGTTGAAAGTCAGCGTCGATCTTTCCAGCGAACTCCGAAGCAAAGTGCAACCGGGCGACAGTGTGTTCATCTTTGCCCGCGCGACTTCCGGCCCGCCGGCACCACTGGCCGCCAAGCGTCTAACCGTGGCCGATCTACCGGTGACCGTCGAACTGGGCGATGCCGACGCAATGATGCCGCAGTTGAAACTGTCGAACTTCCCTGAAGTCCAACTGGTTGCGCGCATCTCCCGCGCCGGCCAACCGACTGCCGGCGAGTGGGTCGGTCGCAGCGGCCCTCTGGCCAGCAGCACCACTGCGCTACAAAAACTGACCATCGACAGCCCGGACCAATAGCCGGACACAACAGGAAAGCACCGCCATGCACACCATCGCCCGAATCACAGTCCTCACACTGGCCCTGGGCTTGAGTGCATGTGCGGTGCAACGACCGGAACCGACCACCAACCTGCCGCCGATCCCGCCTTCGCAACCGAGCCCGACCCCGTCGACCTCGCCGGCCCCAGGCAAAAGCATCCCGGCAAAACCGGCCAAACCCGTCCCGCGCACCTCGGCCAGCTTCGCACCGCCACCGGGCGGCAACAGCCACTGGGACCAGAAACTCGGCGTCTACGTGCTCGACGACCAGACCAACACCTTCTACCGCCAGCGCACCTACTACCGCTGGAACAACGGCTGGAGCCGCTCCGTCAGCCCCAATGGCCCGTGGGAAGACACCAACATCCACGGCGTGCCCCCGGGGTTGGGCAAGCAGTTTGGGCAGTAAATGAAAACGGCGATCTTTGGATCGCCGTTTTGCTGTGTGCCTGTTGGGTTCGCACAGAAATTGCTCAAGGAAGTGCTGCGTAAAGCTCAGGATCTAGCGTTTCAATCACACTCTGTAAAACAACCGGACGTCTCTCTGTGGATTTTCGTGCTTGAGTAAAGATAACTCTAGGGTTATTTTTAATGGGCCGGGGCAAGGAGGCGATTGGTGCAAAGCAGGTTATTGATCAAGGAGCTGGAGGAGGCGGGTTGGACGCTGGACCGGATTACCGGCAGTCATCACATTTTCAGGCACCGTTACAACCCTTACACGATTCCCGTTCCTCATCCGAAAAAGGATTTGCCGTTGGGGACAGTCAAAAGCATCAGGAGACGTGCCGGGTTGTACAACCCGCCAGCCAGTTTCGAAGGAGATCCATAATGCAATATCCAATCTGTATCGAGTGGGGAGACGAGAACACTGCCATCGGTATTCAGATCCCCGATATTCCCGGCGCCGTTACAGCAGGGGATAGCTTTGAAGATGCCTACAACGCGGCGGTTGAAGTCGCCCACATCCTGCTGCAGGAGATTGCGGCGGACGGGGAGTCGATTCCTATGCCGACTTCGGCATCCGCTCATCGCAGTAATCCGGACTTTGCCGACATGGGTTGGGGCATGCTCGAGCTGGACATTTCGCCCTATCTCGGCAAGACCGAAAAGGTCAACGTGACGTTGCCTGGCTATGTAATTCAGCGCATCGATCGTTATGTGCGCGAACACAACGTCAAAAGCCGTTCCTCCTTTCTGGCGGATGCGGCGATGGAGAAACTGGTTCGTTACTAAGCTTCATCGCTCCCTCAGGCTAAATGAATAACCCGTGGGAGCGAGCCTGCTCGCGAAGCTTTTGCGACCTTACGCCGTTGCCAATGAACTGCGCTGCGAAGCACTCAAAAACCGCAACAACGCCAACAGCGGGAACGCACTTCCCACAATCACGATCCACAACCAGCCGCCATGCTCATACACCGCACTGGCCACCGACGAGCCGAAGGCGCCGCCGATGAAGATGCTGGTCATGTACAGCGCGTTCAGACGACCACGGCTTTTGGCGTCCAGCGAGTAGACCGCGCGCTGGCCGAGGACCATGTTCATCTGCACGCAAAAGTCGAGCACCACGCCGGTCACGGCCAGGCCGATGACGCTGTAGGCCGGATGGATGAAGGCGGGCAGGAAGCTCAGGCTGGCGAATATCATCGCCAGCAGCGAAGCGATGCGGGTGTGTCCGGCGTCGGCCAGGCGTCCGCTGATCGGCGCGGCGATGGCACCGATGGCGCCGACCAGGGCGAAGATCGCGATTTCGCTTTGCGACAAACCATGGTTGCGCGCCAGTTCCAGCGGCACGGAGGTCCAGAACAGGCTGAAGGTGGCGAACATGCAGCCCTGATAAAACGCCCGCTGACGCAATACCGGTTGTTGGCGCAGGAGTGTCCACAGCGAACCGATCAACTGGCCATACGTGGCGCTATGATCGGGCTGGCGCTTGGGCACGGTCAACGCCAGTACCACGCTGATCGCCGCCATCAGCGCGGCAGCAATCATGAACATCGCCCGCCAGCCGAGATGGTCAGCGACCACGCTCGACACCGGTCGCGCCAGCAGGATACCCAGCAACAAGCCGCCCATGATCCCGCCGACCACCCGGCCACGGGATTCTTCCGGTGCCAGATGCGCAGCCAATGGAATCAGGATCTGCACCGACACCGAACTGAAGCCCACCAGCAACGAGATCAGCAGGAACACGTTCGGCTGATCGGTAAACGCCGCCGCCAACAGGCTGGCAATCGCCACCACGGTGGTGGTGATCATCAAACGGCGGTTTTCCAGCAGATCGCCCAGCGGCACCAGAAAGAACAGGCCCAGCGCATAGCCAATCTGCGTCAGCGAGACGATGAAACTGGCCATGGTGTCGGAGAGGCCGATGTCCGGCGCGATCAGGCCGATGATCGGCTGCGCGTAGTAAATGTTGGCAACGATGGCGCCGCAGCAGAAGGCGAACAGCAGCACCATGCCTCGGGTCATTGCGTGAGTGGTGGTGGTCATAAGGTTTCTCGATCCAGCGAAAGAATGCGCTAAGGCTATGGGGCAAACCGGATGGGCAGAAGACGCCTTCGGTTGATATCAGTTATTCCGTTGCGCAATGACGGGGTGCTAGCAGCGTGTCATCCATCGGCGGACCTTGCGTCCGACCGTTGCGGGTCGATGATACATTCACTTACATCCTGTTCGATAGCGTGCTTATGTTTGTATTGGCTTGTTCAACATTCATGACCGGAGGATTGCAATGAAGCTTCGTCTTATCGCAACGATTGTCCTGACTAGCCTGCTCGGCGCGATGAGCGCACAGGCCGCCGACGCACCGGGGATGCGCATCGGTGTACGCGGCGAGATCACCGGGGTCAGCGCCGACAGCCTCAAAGTCCACGTCAACAGCGGCGAGAACGTGGTGATCCAGTTGACTGGTGACACCAAAGTTCGCGCGGTCACCCTGGCCAATATCGAGGACATCAAACCCGGCAGTTACATTGGTTCGGCGGCGATGCCTCAAGAGGATGGCACGCTCAAGGCACTGGAGGTGCATGTGTTTCCGCCGGAACTGGCGGGCAGCGGCGACGGCCATCGGCCGTTTGATCTGGCCAAGGGCAGCAGCATGACCAATGGCAGCGTCGGCGACCTGGTGGTGAGCAACGGGCGGGTGCTGACGGTTAACTACAAGGGCGGGCAGCAGAAGATTCTGGTGCCGGAGGATGTGCCGATCGTCAATCTGGTGCCCGGGGATCGGACTTTGCTGAAGGTGGGGGTGAAGATTGTTACGTTCGTCACGCAGGGTGCGGATGGCACGCTGACGGCGCAATCTATTTCTGCGGGGAAGGATGGGGTGACGCCGCCGATGTAGAAGCCCCTCACCCTAGCCCTCTCCCGGAGGGAGAGGGGACCGATTGGGGGATGTTGAAGGAATACGCCGACCTGAAACTGCGATGCCGAATCCATAATCGATAAGGTTTCTCAGGTCGATGTAACTCGCCAGACACCTCGGTCGGCCCCCTCTCCCACCGGGAGAGGGCTGGGGTGAGGGTAAAGCGTCCACAAAAAAGGCGACCTCTGAGAGTCGCCTTTTTCATCACGGCTTAAACCTTACTGCCCACTATAAATCTGATCGAAAACCCCACCATCATTGAAGTGAGTCTTCTGCACCGTACGCCAGTCACCAAAGGTCTTCTCCACCGAAAGGAAATCAACTTTCGGGAAGCGATCGGTGTACTTCGCCAGCACCGCCGGGTCACGTGGACGCAGGTAGTTTGCCGCCGCGATCTCCTGACCTTCTGGCGACCACAGGTACTTCAAGTACTCATCCGCCGCCGCACGCGAGCCTTTCTTGTCGACTACTTTATCGACCACAGAAACCGGCGGCTCAGCCTCTGCCGAAACACTCGGATAGATCACTTCAAACTGATCACGACCAAACTCGCGGGCAATCATCTCCGCTTCGTTTTCGAAGGTCACCAGCACGTCGCCGATCTGGTTGGTCATGAACGTGGTGGTCGCCGCACGGCCACCGGTATCGAGTACCGGCGCTTGCTTGAACAGTTTGCCGACGAAGTCTTTGGCCTTGTTCTCGTCGCCACCGTTCTTCAGCACATAACCCCAGGCCGACAGGTAGGTGTAGCGGCCGTTACCCGAGGTTTTCGGGTTTGGCACGATCACTTGCACGCCGTCCTTGAGCAGATCCGGCCAGTCTTTCAGGGCTTTCGGGTTGCCTTTGCGGACGATGAACACCGTGGCCGAGGTGAACGGTGCGCTGTTGTTCGGCAGACGCGTGACCCAGTTTTCCGGGACCAGTTTGCCGTTGTCGGCGAGGGCGTTGATGTCGGTGGCCATGTTCATGGTGATGACGTCAGCCGGCAGGCCGTCGATGACCGAACGCGCTTGCTTGCTCGAGCCGCCGAAGGACATCTGCACGGTGATGTTTTCGTTGTGCTCGGCTTGCCAGTGTTTCTGGAACGCAGTGTTGTAGTCCTTGTAGAAATCGCGCATCACGTCGTAGGAAACGTTGAGCAGTGTCGGGGCTGCCTGAGCGATGTTGGCCAAGGCCAGGCCGGCGGCGAGAAGTGAGGCGCCAAAGAGTTTTTTCACTGCGCATTCCTTGTTTTATCGGTGTAGAAGCAGGGGGTGATGTTCAATTGCCACTGACTATAACGGCGCGCGCATAGTCGTTTAAAGATTAAAAAGCTCTTTGCTTATTCCAGTTTCTTGAACAAGGCATTGCCACATCGCGAGCAGAACGCCGCTTCGTGTTCATGGCTGTTTTTCGAACACACCGGGCAGTCGTGCTGCTGTTGTCCGCCACGCATGGCCGTGGCCAGTTCAGCGGTGAAAATTCCGGTCGGCACGGCGATGATCGAGTAACCGGTGATCATCACCAGCGACGAAATGATCTGGCCGATGATGGTCTTGGGCACGATGTCGCCATAACCCACTGTAGTCAGGGTCACGATAGCCCAATAGATGCCTTTGGGAATGCTGGTGAAGCCGTGTTCAGGGCCTTCAACCACGTACATCAAGGTGCCGAATACCGTGACCAGCGTGCAGACGCTGAGCAGGAATACGAGGATTTTCTGCTTGCTGCCGCGCAGCGCGTCGAGCAGGTAATGCGCCTGTTTGAGATAGGGCCCGAGCTTGAGCACACGAAATATCCGCAGCATCCGGATGATGCGGATGATCAGCAGGTATTGGGCGTCGCTGTAATACAGCGCAAGGATGCCCGGGACGATGGCCAGCAGATCCACCAGGCCATAAAAACTGAAGGCGTAGCGCAACGGCTTGGGCGAGCAGTACAGACGCAAGATGTACTCGCCGAGAAAGATGATCGTGAAGCCCCATTCGATATACGCCAGCACGTTGGCGTAGTTCTGATGGACTTCATCGATGCTGTCGAGGATCACGATCACAAGGCTTGCGAGGATGATCAGCAACAGGGTGCTGTCGAAACGGCGGCCGGCCACCGTATCGGTCTGGAAAATGATCACGTACAGGCGATTACGCCACGTGTCGTTGTTATTCATTCGAATCGCCCTGGCCCCAAATCAGCGCAGCCTAGGTTGATTCTCCCCGTGAGCGCAAGGCGCACGCTCGACGGTGGCTTTGCCGAGCATCTGAATCCCGGCGCGGATCAGCCAGCCGGCGAGGATAAACGGCGCGGTCAACGTGGCGAGGCCGACGGCGGCAAACAGCGGTGTAACCAGCAGCGCTAACACGATGCCGACTAGCGGCAGCCACGGTTGTTGGCGTTGCGCGGAAAAGGCGAGGGCGGCGAGTACGGCGTTGTAGCTGCCGAGGCCTAACAGTGCAGCACTGGTTTCGTGGTGCAGCAGACTGGAGCCGAGGCCGATCGCCGACGCCAGCAGCGCCCAGCAGAATGCACGGCGATCAGCGATCAGCAAGCCGATGGCGATCAACGCGCCGGCCAGTGGATGACCAAGGAACATCACCTGGCCCAAACCACGCAGTTCAGCGGCGAGCAGGTTCAGCGTGTTCATCTCGATGTGCGCCATGGGCGCCGACGGTTCGGCGAACAACAGCAGGATCCAGCTCAGCGCCACGAACGGCGAGGTGTAGGCCGGAATCGAGCGGCTGCGGTACACATGTTTGAGCCATTGCTGCGTGGCCATCGCGCTCAGTCCGCCGGCTGCGAGAATCAGCGGCGGCAGCAGCGGCGACCATGGGAAATACAGGCTCAGCAGCAGGCCAAGCAAGATGCCGTTGTAGCTGAACAACCCGGCTTGGCGATCAGCTTTGGCGTAGTTGCGCCGTTGTGCGGTGAGCAATCCGGCGACGGCACCGAGCAGCGCACCGGCGAACAGCACCGGTGCTGTCAGCAGGATCGCCAACAGGCACAGCAGACCACACAGCGGATGGCGCTGAAGGAATATCTGACTGAAACCGTTGAGCAAAGCCTCGGCCCAGTCGGGGCAGTGGGTGTTGAAGTGATTGGCAGGCATGGCAGGTCATTCGATACTGATCGTTCCCACGCTCTGCGTGGGAATGCCTCAAAGGACGCTCTGCGTCTGCTCTTGGGACGCAGAGCGTCCCGGGCCGCATTCCCACGCAGAGCGTGGGAACGATCATGGTGGGGGGCTTAAATCAACGTTTCGATCCGCAGCGAGTTAGTCGACCCAGGCTGCCCGAACGGCACCCCCGCAGTGATCAGCAGCGTGTCGCCGCGCTCGGCCATACCCTGCGCCTGGGCGATTTCCAGCGCGGTCGAGCAAACCTCATCGACCTGACGCAGGCGATCGTTGACCACCGAATGAATGCCCCACGCCACGCTCAAACGCCGTGCGGTCTGCAGGTTCGGCGTCAGGTTGAGGATCGGCGCTTTCGGCCGTTCCCGCGCTGCACGCAAACTCGACGCACCGGACTCGCTGTAGTTGACCAGCACCGCCACCGGCAGCACGTTGCTGATACGACGAATCGCGCAGCTGATCGCATCGGAAACGGTCGCTTCAGCTTTCGGCCGGCTGACGTCGAGCTGGGTCTGATAGTCCGGACCGTTTTCCACCTGGCGAATGATCTTGCTCATCATCTGCACCGCTTCGAGCGGGTATTCACCGGAGGCAGTTTCCGCCGACAGCATCACCGCATCGGCGCCTTCGGCCACGGCGTTGGCAACGTCAGTCACTTCGGCGCGGGTCGGGGCAGGGGAGAAGCGCATCGACTCAAGCATCTGCGTCGCCACCACCACCGGTTTGCCGAGTTCGCGGCAGGTGGTGATGATGTTCTTCTGAATCTGCGGCACGCTTTCGGCCGGTACTTCAACGCCGAGATCGCCACGGGCAACCATGATCGCGTCGCTCAGTTCAGCGATTTCGCGCAGTTGCTCAACGGCCGAAGGCTTCTCGATTTTCGCCATCAAAAAGGCTTTGTCGCCGATCAGTGCGCGGGCTTCGATGATGTCTTGCGGGCGTTGCACAAACGACAGCGCGACCCAGTCCACACCCAGTTCCAGACCGAAGCTCAAGTCACGACGATCCTTGGCAGTCAGTGGGCTGAGGTCGAGCACTGCTTGCGGCACGTTGACGCCTTTGCGATCCGACAACTCGCCGCCGTTGAGCACGGTGGTGTCGATCGCGTCAGCGTATTTGGTGACCACACGCAGACGCAGTTTGCCGTCGTCGAGCAGTAGATCCATGCCGGCTTCCAGCGCGGCAATGATCTCCGGATGCGGCAGATTCACCCGGCGCTCATCGCCCGGTGTCGCGTCCAGATCCAGACGGAACGCCTGACCACGATGCAACTGCACCTTGCCGTCGGCGAACTTGCCGACGCGCAGTTTCGGTCCCTGCAAGTCCATCAGAATGCCCAGTGGGTAGTTGAGCTGGCGCTCGACTTCGCGGATCCACTGATAGCGCTTGGCGTGGTCGGCGTGATCACCGTGGCTGAAGTTCAGGCGGAAGATGTTGACCCCGGCTTCGACCAGTTCACGGATGTCTTCGATGCCATCGACAGCAGGCCCGAGGGTGGCGAGGATTTTGACCTTTTTATCAGGCGTCATGATTTGCAGCTCTCAAGGATCAGAATGGCGCGGAAGTCGTTGACGTTGGTGCGGGTCGGCTCGGTGACGATCAGCGCATCGAGCGCCGCGAAATAGCCGTAGCCGTTGTTGTTATCCAGCTCGTCGCTGGCGCTCAGGCCAAGAGCGGCGGCGCGGGCGTAGCTGTCCGGGGTCATGATTGCGCCGGCGTTGTCTTCCGAGCCGTCGATGCCGTCGGTGTCACCGGCCAAGGCGTAAACCCCGGGCTGGCCTTTGAGGCTGTCGGTGAGGCTAAGGAGGAACTCGGCGTTGCGCCCGCCACGGCCATTGCCGCGCACGGTCACGGTGGTTTCGCCGCCGGAGAGAATCACGCACGGTGCCGCCAATGGCTGCCCGTGATGGATGATCTGGCGGGCGATACCGGCGTGGACCTTTGCCACTTCGCGCGATTCGCCTTCGAGGTCGCCGAGGATCAGCGTGCTGAAACCGGCCTGACGGCATTTCACCGCCGCAGCGTCCAGCGATTGCTGAGGGCGAGCGATCAACTGGAAGTGGCTGCGCGCGAGGCTTGGATCACCGGGTTTCACGGTTTCCGACTCAGGGCTTTGCAGCCAGGTGCGTACCGAAACCGGAATCTCGATGCCGTAGCGTTTGATGATCGCCAGCGCTTCGGCGGAGGTGCTTGGATCGGCCACGGTCGGGCCGGAAGCGATGACCGTGGCGAGGTCGCCCGGTACATCGGAAATCGCGTAGGTATAAACAGTGGCAGGCCAGCAGGCCTTGCCCAGACGCCCGCCCTTGATCGCCGAGAGGTGCTTGCGCACGCAGTTCATCTCGCCGATGGTTGCGCCGGATTTGAGCAGGGCTTTGTTGATCGACTGCTTGTCAGCGAGGGTGATGCCTGCGGCCGGCAGCGCCAGCAGGGCAGAGCCGCCACCAGAGAGCAGGAAGATCACGCGGTCGTCTTCGCTCAGGTTGCTGACCAGTTCGAGCACGCGTTTGGCCACGGCCAGACCGGCAGCGTCCGGCACCGGATGCGCGGCTTCGACCACTTCGATTTTTTCGCACGGGGCGCCGTGACCGTAACGGGTCACCACCAGGCCTGTGACTTCACCTTCCCAGCAGCGCTCGACTACTTGCGCCATGGCAGCAGCGGCTTTGCCGGCGCCGATGACGATCACCCGACCGCTGCGATCAGCAGGCAGATGGGCTTCGAGGACCTGGTTCGGATGGGCCGCGTCGATGGCTGTGGCAAACAGCTCGCGCAGCAGTTGTTGCGGATCGACCGACATGGCGGGCTCCCGGAATTCTTGTTATTCGAAAGGGCGGTAGAGATCCCTGTGGGAGCGAGCTTGCTCGCGAAAGCGGTGGATCAGTCAATATCCATGTCGACTGACACGCCCTCTTCGCGAGCAAGCTCGCTCCCACAGGTTTAAGCGGTGGGGCAGTGGCTTATTTGTTGTCGCGAATCGAGAAGTTGGCCATGTGCTCCAGACCCTTGATCAGCGCCGAGTGGTCCCAGTTGCTGCCACCGATGGCCGCGCAGGTGCTGAACACTTGCTGGGCGTTGGCGGTGTTCGGCAGGTTGATGTTCAGCTCCTTGGCGCCTTGCAGGGCCAGGTTCAGGTCCTTCTGGTGCAGGCTGATGCGGAAGCCTGGATCGAAAGTGCCTTTGATCATGCGCTCGCCGTGCACTTCAAGAATCTTCGAGGAGGCGAAACCGCCCATCAGTGCTTCACGCACCTTGGCTGGATCGGCACCGTTTTTCGAAGCGAACAGCAGGGCTTCAGCGACGGCCTGAATGTTCAGGGCGACGATGATCTGGTTGGCGACTTTGGCGGTCTGACCGTCGCCATTGCCACCGACCAGAGTGATGTTCTTGCCCATGGCCTGGAACAGCGGCAGAGCGCGTTCGAAGGCATCGGCGTCGCCACCGATCATGATGCTCAGAGTCGCGGCTTTGGCGCCGACTTCACCACCGGACACCGGTGCGTCGAGGTACTGCGCGCCTTTCTCGTTGATCTTGGCGGCGAACGCCTTGGTCGCGGTCGGCGAAATCGAGCTCATGTCGATGACGATTTTGCCTTTGCTCAGGCCGGCGGCAACGCCGTCGGCGCGGAACAGTACGTCGTCGACCTGCGGGGTATCCGGGACCATGACGATGATGAATTCTGCTTCCTGCGCGACTTCGCGCGGGTTGGCCAGGGCGACGGCGCCAGCGGCGACCAGATCGGCCGGGGCGGCGTCGTGGTGCGCCGACAGGAACAGGCTGTGACCGGCTTTCTGCAGGTTCGAAGCCATTGGGTGGCCCATGATGCCGGTGCCGATAAATCCGATTTTAGCCATGAGAAAATCCTCTTGTTTTTGTCTTGCTCAAGCAAATAGGGGAGCTGCTCTGTGTGGGAGTGAGCTTGCTCACGAATGCGGTGGAACATTCAATATCCGTGTTGACTGAACCACCGCATTCGCGAGCAAGCTCGCTCCCACAGGGTTTTTGCAGTGTTCTTAAATTGCGTTATGGGTTTTCAGCCAGCCGAGGCCTGCTTCGGTGGTGGTCAGCGGCTTGTATTCACAGCCCACCCACCCCTGATAACCGATGCGATCGAGGTGTTCGAACAGGAAGCGGTAGTTGATTTCACCGGTGCCTGGTTCGTTGCGCCCCGGGTTGTCCGCGAGCTGCACATGGTTGATCTCGCCCAGGTGCGATTGCAGGGTGCGGGCCAGATCGCCTTCCATGATTTGCATGTGATAGATGTCGTATTGCAGGAACAGATTGGCGCTGCCGACCTGCTCGCGAATCGACAGGGCTTGCGCTGTGTTGTTCAGGTAGAAACCCGGAATGTCGCGGGTGTTGATCGCTTCCATCACCAGTTTGATGCCCGCTGCCTGCAGCTTGTCGGCGGCGTATTTCAGGTTGGCGACGAAGGTCTTTTCCACGGTGGCATCGTCAACGCCTTGCGGACGAATACCGGCCAGGCAGTTGACCTGGGTGTTGCCCAGCACTTGCGCGTAGGCAATCGCCAGATCGACCCCGGCGCGGAACTCTTCAACCCGATCCGGCAGGCACGCGATACCGCGCTCGCCCTTGGCCCAGTCACCGGCCGGCAGGTTGAACAGCACTTGGGTCAGACCGTTGGCGTCGAGCCTGGCTTTGATTTCAGCGGAGCTGAAGTCGTACGGGAACAGGTACTCGACACCGCTGAAACCAGCCTTGGCGGCGGCGTCGAAACGGGCAAGGAAATCCTGTTCGGTGAACAGCATGGACAGGTTGGCTGCGAAACGCGGCATGGTGGTCTCCCGTTCTAGATTCTCGTTCCCACGCTCTGCGTGGGAATGCCTCAATGGACGCTCTGCGTCCGCTTTGGGACGCAGAGCGTCCCGGGCTGCGTTCCCACGCAGAGCGTGGGAACGATCAGCGGTCAGCAGTTAATCAAGCAGCGAAATCGCCGTTGGCGCATCGTTGCCGACCAGCGCCAGGTCTTCGAATTCGTTGACGGCGTTGATCTCGGTGCCCATGGAGATGTTGGTCACACGCTCCAGAATGATCTCGACGATCACCGGCACCTTGAACTCTTCGATCATCTGTTCGGCCTTGCGCAGGGCAGGGGCGATTTCCGACGGTTCGAATACACGCAGCGCTTTACAGCCGAGGCCTTCAGCCACTGCGACGTGGTCAACACCGTAACCGTTGAGTTCCGGCGCGTTCAGGTTATCGAAGGACAGCTGCACGCAGTAGTCCATTTCGAACCCGCGCTGGGCCTGACGGATCAGACCCAGGTACGAGTTGTTCACCACGACGTGGATGTACGGCAGTTTGAACTGAGCGCCGACCGCCAGTTCTTCGATCATGAACTGGAAGTCATAGTCCCCCGACAGGGCCACGACTTTCCGGCTCGGATCGGCTTTTACCACGCCCAGCGCTGCCGGAATGGTCCAGCCCAACGGACCGGCCTGGCCACAGTTGATCCAGTGACGCGGCTTGTAGACGTGCAGGAACTGCGCGCCGGCAATCTGCGACAGACCAATGGTGCTGACGTAGCAGGTGTCCTTGCCGAACACCTGGTTCATTTCTTCGTAAACGCGCTGTGGTTTGACCGGCACGTTGTCGAAGTGGGTCTTGCGATGCAGGCTGGCTTTACGCTGCTGGCAGTCTTGCAGCCAGGCACTGCGGTTTTTCAACTTGCCGGCGGCTTGCCACTCACGCGCCACTTCGATGAACACGGTCAGTGCTGCAGCGGCGTCGGAAACGATGCCCAGATCCGGCGTGAACACACGACCGATCTGCGTGCCTTCGATGTCGACGTGAATGAACTTGCGACCTTCGGTGTAAACGTCAACCGAACCGGTGTGACGGTTGGCCCAACGGTTACCGATACCCAACACCACGTCGGATTTCAGCATGGTCGCGTTGCCGTAACGGTGCGAAGTCTGCAGGCCAACCATGCCCACCATCAGCGGGTGATCGTCCGGGATAGTGCCCCAGCCCATCAGGGTCGGGATCACCGGGATGCCGGTCAGCTCAGCGAATTCAACCAGCAGATCGCTGGCGTCGGCGTTGATGATGCCGCCGCCGGCCACCAGCAATGGACGCTCAGCCTGATCCAGCAAAGCCAAAGCCTTCTCGACCTGAACGCGGGTCGCAGTCGGTTTGGCCAGCGGTAGCGGCTGGTAGGCGTCGATGTCGAATTCGATCTCGGCCATCTGCACGTCGAACGGCAGGTCGATCAGCACGGGGCCAGGACGGCCGGAGCGCATTTCAAAGAACGCTTTCTGGAACGCGTAAGGCACCTGGCCCGGTTCCAGAACAGTGGTCGCCCACTTGGTGACTGGCTTGACGATGCTGGTGATGTCGACAGCCTGGAAGTCTTCCTTGTGCATACGGGCGCGGGGTGCCTGGCCGGTAATGCAGAGGATTGGAATCGAGTCGGCCGAGGCGCTGTAGAGCCCGGTGACCATGTCGGTACCGGCAGGGCCGGAAGTACCGATGCACACGCCGATGTTGCCGGCCTTGGTGCGGGTGTAGCCCTCGGCCATGTGCGAGGCGCCTTCAACGTGGCGAGCAAGGACGTGATCGATGCCACCGACCTTCTGCAAGGCGGAGTACAGCGGGTTGATGGCAGCGCCCGGGATGCCAAAAGCGGTATCAACCCCTTCACGGCGCATCACCAGAACGGCGGCTTCGATTGCTCTCATTTTGCTCATGGTTTTGTGCCTCTTTACGTTTTGTAATTGTATACAAGTGGCTTTGCGCAGAGTGTATTCACGGCGGACGGCGCAGGTCAATCCATTTTCTCAAGCGCCTGTTTCATTCGTCGGAAGCCTGTCGGACTGTGGCTTTTCGTCGCATGTGGCGCTTTTCGAGAATTATTGTATACAAAAAAATAACTCATTGTGTTCTATTTGTTGCATCGGCCTGCGGCAGAAAACCGCAGGCCCACGACTTTCCCTATAACAAAATGAGGACGGCACCATGAGCGCTTTAACCTTGAAAGTCGCAGTCAACCTGGTCAACGAAGCCATCAACGCAGGGCGCGGCATCAATGCCGCGCCGCTGACCATCGCGGTACTCGATACCGGCGGCCACCTGATCACCCTGCAACGCGAAGACGGCGCCAGCCTGCTACGCCCGAACATCGCCATCGGCAAAGCCTGGGGCGCCATCGCGCTGGGCAAAGGCTCACGCCTGCTGGCACTCGACGCGCAACAACGCCCAGCCTTTATTGCCGCGCTGAACAGCATGGGCCAGGGCAGCGTCGTGCCGGCACCGGGTGGTGTGTTGATTCGGGATCAGGCAGGGAACGTGCTGGGCGCGATCGGGATTAGCGGGGATTTGTCGGATATTGATGAGCAGGTGGCGATCAGGGCAGTGGAGGCGTTGGAGTTGAGGGCGGATGCGGGGGTGGCTGCTTGATCTTTAGCGTCTGAACTGAAGTCTTCGCGAGCAAGCTCGCTCCCACAGGTTTGTGTTCTGTCACATAAAGTGTGAACACCTCAAATCCCCTGTGGGAGCGAGCTTGCTCGCGAAGGCGATTCAACGGACACATCTGGCTAACAGTCTTGACGCTTCCTCCCCGTGTACAGATCTAACCTTTCAGGTCATCTCTTGAAAGGGGCAAAGGAATGCCGAAACTGTCCGCTTCACATCGCTTGCGCTTTGGTCGTTACGACGAGCCCAACCGAATTTATCTGCTGACTGCCAATACCCTATATCGCGAACCTGTTTTCCACGATTTTGCGTTGGGCAGGTTGGTCGTTGACCAATTTCGACGCGCCCAAGAGCAGGGCTTTGCCGACTCTTTGGCGTGGGTGGTTATGCCTGACCACTTTCATTGGTTGATCGATTTGAAGCGAGGTTCCTTGAGTGACCTGATGCAACGGACCAAATCCTTGAGCGCGCGGGCTGTGAATATGGCTGCGGATAGAAAAGGCAGTTTGTGGCAGCAGGGATTTCATGACCGTGCGCTGAGGCGGGAAGACGATTTGGTGAAAATGGCGCGTTATGTCGTGGCCAACCCATTGCGGGCAGGTTTAGTGCAGAAGTTTGGCGACTATCCCCTGTGGGATGCGATGTGGGTCTGACAGGCTAACCGAGTCGCTCCATTCGCGAGCAAGCTCGCTCCCACATTGGATCTGTGGCGTTCACGAATCCCTGTGGGAGCGAGCTTGCTCGCGAAGCAGTCGCCGCGGTCTATCAGTCCGGCTCACACCCCTTCAACACCAGCCGGATAATCGTCTGCGCCGCCGCTTCATAATCTGCCTCGTCCAGCTTGTCCTTGCCGGTCACCGCAGAAATCTGCCAGTCGAAGTCGGCGTAGGTCTGGGTCGCGGCCCAGATGCTGAACATCAGGTGATTAGGGTCGATCGGGGCAATTTGCCCGCGGTCGATCCAGCTCTGGATGCAATCGATGTTGTGCTTGGCCTGGCCGTTGAGTTGCTCGACCAGGTCGGCGCTCAGGTGTGGGGCGCCGTGCATGATTTCGCTGGCGAATACTTTCGAGGCGAAGGGCAGGTCGCGGGAGATGCGGATTTTCGAGCGGATGTAGCCGCTCAGCACTTCGCTCGGTACGCCGTCCGGATTGAACGGGGTCGAGGCCTGCAAAATCGGCACGATGATGCTTTCCAGAACCTCGCGGTAGAGGTTCTCCTTGGACTTGAAGTAGTAGTAGACATTGGGCTTGGGCAATCCCGCCTTGGCGGCGATGTCGCTGGTTTTGGTCGCAGCGAAGCCCTTGTCGGCAAACTCCTCACTGGCGGCACGCAGGATCAGTTCTTTGTTGCGCTCGCGGATTGTGCTCATAAACCCGGTGGTTCCTTGCCTGTTCTGGCGGTTGCGCATGGTAGCACCGGCCTCGCGCGGCGCTCAAGAATGCCCCGTGTGGTCTGTGGTCGCGTTATGCTTCGCACCATTCATACATAAAAGGAAACAGGATTCATGGCAGGAAGCAGTTTGCTGGTGCTGGTCGACGATATTGCCACTGTGCTGGATGACGTGGCGTTGATGAGCAAAATGGCCGCCAAGAAGACCGCCGGCGTACTCGGCGATGATCTGGCGCTCAACGCCCAGCAGGTCTCCGGCGTGCGTGCCGAACGGGAAATCCCCGTGGTCTGGGCCGTGGCCAAGGGTTCGTTCGTCAACAAACTGATTCTGGTGCCGTCGGCGCTGGCGATCAGTGCGTTCGTGCCGTGGTTGGTGACACCATTGTTGATGGTCGGCGGTGCGTATCTGTGCTTTGAGGGTTTTGAGAAGCTTGCGCACAAGTTTCTGCACAGCAAGGCTGAAGACGAGGTCGAACATGCGCAACTGACTGAGGCGGTAGCCGATCCGGCGACCGATCTGGTGGTCTACGAGAAAGACAAGATCAAAGGCGCGATCCGCACTGACTTTATCCTCTCCGCAGAAATCATCGCGATCACCCTGGGCACCGTGGCTACTGCTTCGCTGACTCAGCAAGTGATCGTCATGTCCGGTATCGCGATTGTGATGACGGTGGGCGTGTATGGACTGGTGGCGGGCATCGTCAAACTCGACGACCTCGGCTTGTGGCTGACGCAAAAGCCTGGGCAGTTGGCGAAGAAAATCGGCAGCGCCATTCTCAGTGCCGCGCCGTACATGATGAAAACCCTGTCGGTGGTCGGCACGGCGGCGATGTTCCTGGTCGGTGGCGGCATCCTCACCCATGGCGTGCCGGTCGTGCATGACTGGATTGAAGGCGTTGGCGCCGCGGCGGGGAGTGCCGGGTTTGCGGTGCCGATGTTGCTCAATGGTGTGGCGGGGATCATCGCTGGTGCTGTGGTGTTGGCGGTGGTTTCCGTTGTCGGCAAAATCTGGAAAGCCGTGAAGGGCTAACCAGCGACACAAAACAAATGTGGGAGCGAGCTTGCTCGCGAAAGCGGAGTATCAGTCGACTTAAATGTTGACTGGACTACCGCATTCGCGAGCAAGCTCGCTCCCACATTGGAT
>NZ_JBFUIR010000044.1:0-40718 GCF_056401755.1 Pseudomonas sp. P4_D7
CCACTCTTTCGAGTAGCCTTTTTTGATGTTTGGTTGCGGGAGCCGGATTTGAACCGACGACCTTCGGGTTATGAGCCCGACGAGCTACCAGACTGCTCCATCCCGCGTCTGTGTGTCGGCATTCTACAGAGGAACGCAGGGGTGTCAACCCGCAATCTGGATAAAATCTGTTGAGGTTCAATCGGTTAGCGCTTTTTGTCGGGTGTTTTTCCTGCTGCAGGGCAGGTGGCGCAAGGCTTTCAGCTCTATTGGATGCCTCTCGTCGATTGATAAAATAAATTCAAAGGACATTTCCTGCCGTTCGGAAAGAACCTTCATACCACTGGTGCTATATACAGGTGTCAGTGAGATACTGCCGATCCGGTTCGCCACGTTTACTTTTCTGACATGACTCAGCGAAAAATCATCCACATTGACTGCGACTGTTTCTACGCCGCCATCGAGATGCGCGATGACCCGCGTCTGGCCGGCAAGCCGTTGGCGGTGGGTGGCTCGGCGGACCGGCGCGGGGTGATCGCCACCTGCAATTACGAAGCGCGGGCCTATGGCGTGCGTTCGGCGATGGCTTCGGGACATGCTTTGAAGCTGTGCCCGGACCTGACCATCGTCAAGCCGCGCATGGACGCCTATCGCGAAGCGTCGAAAGAAATACACACGATCTTCAGCGACTACACCGACCTGATTGAACCGCTGTCGCTGGATGAGGCTTATCTGGATGTTTCCGATAGCGCGCATTTCGGCGGCAGTGCCACACGCATTGCCCAAGACATTCGCCGGCGGGTCTCCAATCAATTGCACATCACCGTGTCTGCGGGCGTGGCGCCGAACAAGTTTCTGGCAAAAATCGCCAGTGACTGGAAAAAGCCGAACGGCTTGTTCGTTATTACGCCGGATCAGGTGGAGGAGTTTGTCAGCGGTTTGCCGGTGAGCAAGTTGCACGGCGTCGGCAAGGTCACCGCCGACAAGCTCGGCAAGCTGGGGATCGTCGACTGCCAGCACTTGCGCGAGTGGGACAAGCTGGCGCTGGTGCGCGAGTTCGGCAGTTTTGGCGAGCGACTGTGGAGTCTGGCCCGTGGGATCGATGATCGGTTGGTGCATAACGACAGCCGGCGTCAGTCGATCAGTGTGGAAAATACCTACGACGTTGATCTGCCGGATCTGCGCAGTTGCCTGGATAAATTGCCCGAACTGCTCGAAACCCTGAAAACCCGTATGGCGCGGATCGACAGCAGTTATCGGCCGGGCAAGCCGTTCGTCAAAGTGAAGTTTCATGATTTCACCCAGACCACACTGGAGCAGGCCGGGGCGGGGCGGGATCTGGGCAGTTATCAGTTGATGCTGACGCAGGCGTTTAATCGCGGCGGTAAACCGGTGCGGTTGTTGGGGGTTGGGGTAAGGCTGGAGGATTTGCGCGGCGGGTTTGAGCAGATGGAGTTGTTTGAGCGGTAGATTTGCGGTGTTTGTCAGGGCCTCTTCGCGAGCAGGCTCGCTCCCACATTGGATTTGTGTGGTTCACCAATCCCCTGTGGGAGCGAGCCTGCTCGCGAAGCTTTCAGCTGTCAGTTCGGCCCTGGATCCGCCACCAGACGCCCGGCATCCTTGGTCAGCGACTTGAGAAACTCGGTCTGCAACTCAGGATCATTGCGCGTCAATTCGATCAGGCTTTGTTCCAGCTCGCTGGCTTCTTCTTCCAGACCCAGTTCCGACAGACGTTTGACCCGGTGCACCCACTGGCTCACTTCGTCGTCTTCCAGGTCGTCATAAATCAGCCCGTGCGCTTCCAGCAACTTGCCGCGCAGATGACTGCTGATCATCAGCGATGAGTCAGAGTGCACGTCATCCTTGGCGTCTTCGACGCTGATCTGCAGTTTGCCGACATGATTGAGGTCATTTTCGGCAAACGGACTGTCGAGCAGGTTCAGGCGCAGCACACCGTTACGATCAGTGGTCATGTCGAAGGTCTGTTTGCCAGCCTTGACCTGCACCGGGCGTTCGCTCCACGGCAGGCTCGAATACTCCGTACGCTTGTCGCGCTGGACTTCATCGATGCCGGCCAGGTTCTGTTGCGCACGACCGTTGGACTGCGCGTTCATGAACGGGTTGAGCCCGGCAAAACCATAGCTCAGCCAKTCCTTGGTGACGCTGTCCGGCAAGTTGCCGAGGGCGAACACATTGACCACGTTGGCGCCGATGCCGCCCACCACGGCTACCGCGCCCAGCGGAATCTCATAGATCTCCCGCCAAGGCTGGTAAGGCGTGTAGCGATCGTAGCGACGCGTCACTTCGAACTCGGTGACTTCGAAGGTCTTCTGCTCGTTGATCTTTACGCGTCGCTGCGGCAGCTCAAGCTCCTTAGGCTCACCGACATCGATCTGCAGGCTGTGGTCGAGCAATTTTCGCTCGACCCGCTCTTCGTGCTCGCTGCGTTGTGACATGTGATTGGCACAGCCGCTGACCAGCAGGGCACCGCACAGGGCGGTGCCACCGAGGCCTAAGGTGTTTCGCTTGAACATGACGTCTCTATCTGGTTTCAGCGGCGGATACGGGCCTGAAGGAAGGACACCACATCGGCGACCGGCAGCGCTTGCGCTTCCGGCTCGGTACGGCTCTTGTATTCCAGGTTGCCTTCGGCGAGGCCGCGGTCGCTGACCACGATCCGGTGTGGAATGCCGATCAGCTCCATGTCCGCGAACTTGATGCCCGGGCTGGTTTTCTTGTCGCGATCGTCCAGCAGCACTTCAAAGCCGGCAGCTGTCAGTTCGGCGTACAGCTTGTCGGTGGCTTCGCGCACCTGCTCGGTTTCATAGCGCAGCGGCACCAGAGCGATCTGAAACGGCGCCAAGGTGTCGCTCCAGATGATGCCGTTGGCGTCGTTGTTCTGCTCAATGGCCGCAGCCACCACGCGAGATACGCCGATGCCGTAGCAACCCATTTCCAGGGTGACTGGCTTACCGTTCTCGCCCAGCACTTCGCACTTCATCGCCTTGCTGTACTTGTTGCCCAGCTGGAAGATGTGCCCGACTTCGATGCCGCGCTTGATTTCCAGCGTGCCTTTGCCGTCCGGGCTTGGGTCACCGGCGACTACGTTACGCAGGTCAGCGACGGTCGGAACCGGCAGGTCACGCTCCCAGTTCACGCCGAAGTAGTGCTTGTCGTCGATGTTCGCGCCGATACCGAAGTCGCTCATCAGCTCGACCGAACGGTCGATGATGATTGGCAGCGGCAGGTTGAGCGGGCCGAGCGAACCGGCGCCGGCGCCAATGGCGTCACGCAGTTCGGCATCGGTGGCCATGACCAGCGGGCTGGCCACGCCAGGTTGCTGGGCAGCCTTGATTTCGTTGAGTTCGTGGTCGCCGCGGATGACCAGCGCGATCAGCTTGCCTTCTTCTTCGGCGCGCACGATCAGGGTCTTGATGGTCTTTTCAATCGGCAGATTGAATTTTTCCACCAGCGCCGCGATGGTTTTGGTGTCTGGCGTATCGACCAGGCGCAGCTCTTCGGTCGGAGCAGGGCGCGAAGTTTCGCGTGGCACCGCTTCGGCTTTTTCGATGTTCGCCGCGTAGTCGGAACCGTTGCTGAAGACGATGTCGTCTTCGCCGGACTCGGCCAGTACGTGGAATTCGTGCGAACCGGCGCCACCGATCGAACCGTTGTCGGCTTCAACCGGACGGAATTTCAGGCCCAAGCGGGTAAACACGTTGCAGTACGCTTGGTGCATGCGGTCATAGGTGACCTGCAGCGATGCCTGATCAGCGTGGAACGAGTAAGCATCTTTCATGATGAATTCACGGCCACGCATCAAGCCGAAGCGTGGGCGGATTTCGTCACGGAATTTGGTCTGGATCTGGTACAGGTTGATCGGCAGCTGTTTGTAGCTGCTCAACTCGTTGCGCATCAGATCGGTGATCACTTCTTCATGGGTCGGGCCCGCGCAGAAGTCGCGACCGTGGCGGTCTTTGATGCGCAGCAGCTCAGGGCCGTACTCTTCCCAGCGCCCCGATTCCTGCCACAGCTCGGCCGGTTGGGTGCTCGGCATCAACACTTCCAGAGAACCTGCAGCGTTCATCTCTTCGCGAACGATGGCTTCAACCTTGCGCATTACCCGCAGGCCCATGGGCAGCCAGGTGTACAGGCCGGAGGCGAGCTTGCGGATCATGCCGGCGCGCAGCATCAGCTGGTGGCTGATCACGACCGCGTCGGAAGGCGTTTCTTTCTGTGTGGCGAGCAAAAATTGACTGGTGCGCATGGTTGGCCGTTGTCGGTTGCTATGACTGGAAATGACTCCGCAGTGTACCGGCGAGTTTTGCCGACGTACAGGCGTGAGGTCAGTAGGGAGGCACGACGGCGGGATTCCTCCCGCCGTTGCCGAAACGTCTTACGATTCTTCTGCGACCGGTGTCGGCACAGGCTCGGGCGTTGGCGTCGGGCCTTGGCGGCGGCTCTCCTGGAACCAGTGCAGGGCGATCAACAGCAGAGTCGGCACACCGAGCAGGGCGGTGATCAGGAAGAAACTGTGGTAACCGAACTTCTCCACCAGAACCCCGGAATAGCCGCCCATCAGGCGCGGCAACAGCAGCATGATCGAGCTGAGCAGCGCGTATTGCGTGGCCGAGAACTTCAGGTTGGTCAGGCTCGACAGGTAGGCAACGAACGCCGACGTCGCCAGGCCGGAACTGAAGTTGTCGAGGGATATGGTCACCACCAGCATCTGCAGGTTCGGGCCCATGTCGGCGAGCATGACGAACAGCAGGTTGGTGGCTGCCGAGGCCGCGCCGCCGATGAACAGGATCGGCAGAATGCCGAAGCGCACGATCAGCAGGCCGCCCATGCCGGCGCCGACCAGCGTCATGATCAGGCCGAAGATCTTGCTGACACTGGCAATCTGATCCTTGGTAAAACCCTGGTCGATGTAGAACACGTTGGCCATGACGCCCATCACCGTGTCCGACATTCGATAAGTGGCGATCAGGCCGAGCAACAGCAGTGCCTGCCAGCGATAGCGCAGAATGAAGTCGTTGACCGGCGTCAGCACCGGGGCGAGGCCGCGACGGCCCATGGTCGACAGGCACAGACCGGTCAGCAGCGTATACAGAATGGCGCGCAGAAACGCGCGGTCTTCAAGCAGCAGGTCGAGCGGGCTCATGCCGCCGAACAGTACGCTGGCGAAATCAGTGTTGTAGAGCTGGGTGAACATCGCCGGTACCGAGACCAGCAACACGATCAGCACAAACACCGACATCAGTTGGTGCATGAAGGTGTAACGCCCGGCCTGCAACTGAGTGCGTAGCGGCACCGGTGGCTCGCGCATGAACAGCGTGGTCAGCAGCGCGGGAATCATCAAGGCACCGAACAGCGCGTAGGTGCCGGCCCAGGCCGAATGCTGATAGTTGAAGCCAGTGGAGCCGAAGCCCTCAGCGAAGAACAGCGCGCCAGCGGTGGCCAGCAGTGCAGCCACGCGATACCCGGACATATAGCTGGCGGCGAGGGCGGCCTGGCGGTTGTCTTCGGCGATTTCCAGGCGATAGGCGTCGACCGCGATGTCTTGGGTGGCGGAGGCGAAGGCGACGACAACCGCAATGGCGATCAACCAGGACAGGTGCTTTTGCGGGTCGCAGAAACCCATGCCGATCAAGCCGAGGATGACCAGGGCTTGTGAGAGCACCAGCCACGAACGGCGACGGCCAAGTTTGCCCAGCAAAGGCAGGCGCCATTGGTCGAGCAGTGGTGACCAGACCCATTTGAACGCGTAGGCCAGGCCGATCAGGCTGGCGTAGCCAATGGTTTCACGGGCGACACCGGCTTCACGCAGCCAGACGGATAGCGTAGAGAACACCAGCATGTACGGCAGGCCGGCGGCGAAACCGAGCAACAACAGCACGAGCGTCGAAGGACTGGCATAAGCGGCTAGCGCGGCGCGCCAGGTTTTACGGGGCATGGGCTGAAGTCTGCCTCAAGATTGCGGAAACAAAGCGCGCACTCTAACCGCTGTGCTCTACCGGACGCCAGCCATGGCGCTGAATATCCACACGATTGTTCAGGACGGTGATGCCTTCCATGCGCAATCGAGCCCGTTGTTCATCGCCGGACGGGGTGCCCACCGGCAGGCTGATCCGACCGCCGGCGCCCAGCACACGGTGCCAGGGCAGCTTTGTATCGCTGGGTAACTGACTCAAGGTGCGGCCGACCCAGCGGGCGGCGCGCCCCAGCCCGGCCAGTTCAGCTAACTGACCATAACTGACGACTTTGCCTTCGGGCACTTGGGCGAGCGTCGAGTAGAGCGCCGTGCGTCGGATTTGCGCATCGTTTTCAACGCTGTCGAGCGGGTCTTTCACGTGCGCGGTTCCTGAGCATGAACAGTTTGATGGCTTTCAGAGTAATCGGTGATCGCGCAATTGAGAAATGAACTCATCGGAAATAGTCCGGTCAGTCCTTGTCAGGGTCTTATTCCTACGGATAATGCCGACCTTTTTTCGCAAACTTGAGCCTTCGATTTGCTTATGTTGTCCAGATCCCTGCTGTGCCTTGCTGTTTTCAGTGCGTCCACGCCCCTGCTTGCCGACACCGTCTGGTTGAAGAACGGTGACAAGTTGAGCGGCACCATCACCGTGTTCGATGGCGGCAAGCTGTTGATCCAGACCAAATACGCCGGTGCGGTCACCATTGACTGGAAAGAGGTCAAGACGCTGGACAGTGATCAGCACTTGCTGGTCAAACAGGATGCCTACAGCGGTGAAGTGTCCAAGTCGCTGACGGCTGCCGAAGATGGCAAGGTCACCCTGGCCAACGGTGAGGCGCCGAAAACCGTTGAGCTGGCGAGCATTCAGCAGATTCTCAAACCGAAACCGGTGGTCGAGGATCTGGTGTGGAAGGGCAATGTCGACCTGGCGCTGGATTATCAACGCGCCGAGAAAGACACTGATGACTACGATGTCGGCTTCAAGACCACAGCACGGCATGGGCGCTGGCGTCATACCGCCGAGGGTGAATACAACCGCGAAGTGCAGGACGACGAGACCACCACCGACAACTGGCGCGCCGAATACGCACTCGACCGCTTCCTGACCGATAAATGGTTTTGGCAAGGCCGTCTGAACTACAAGCGCGATCACATCGAAGAGCTGGCACGCCAGCGTGTGGTCGGTACCGGTCCTGGCTACCAGTTCTGGGACGACGAGTTGGGCGCGTTCTCGCTGGGCTCGCTGCTTAACCGCACCGACTACGAGTATCGCGATGGTAGCAAAGACAACTTCTATTCCGTCGCGATGAAGTGGGATTACAACCGTTACCTGATCGGCAAGAAAGTCGAGTTCTTCACCAACGGTGAAGTGGGCAAGCCGCTGTCCGGTGTCGCCGATTACGCGCTGGATGCTGAATTGGGGCTGCGCTACAAGGTCACCGACTGGGCGTCGCTCAACCTCAAGGCTGAACGCGACATCATCAGCGGCACCAACGATGCCGATCTGAACAAGACCCGTTATACCGCCGGGTTTGGCGTGGCCTGGTAAGGCACCCACAAAAAATCGCAGCCCTGGCAGGCTGCGATTTTTTTTGCCTGTACAAAACAGGCGCCCACAAAAAAGCCCCGCTTTTAAGGGCGGGGCTCTTTTCTAAAGAAGCTACAAGTTAGATAACTTGTACTTCTTCAGCTTGCATGCCTTTCTGACCGCGGGTAGCGATGAAAGAAACCTGTTGGCCTTCTTTCAGGCTTTTGAAGCCGTCGGATTGGATAGCTTTGAAGTGAACGAACAGGTCGTCACCGGATTGTGGAGTGATGAAGCCGAAGCCTTTTTCATCGTTGAACCACTTAACGGTACCGGTTTGGCGATTAGACATGGTGTAACTCCTTGAACAAAGATAACTGCGACTCAGGAAGAACCCTGGCCGAGACTGAGTGCAAAGAGCAGGAAAAATTCTTGTAGATGGTTGGATCGAAATTCAACATATCGTGTAGAGATTCTCAGTGACACAAGCAACACAGTGACGCCACCTTAACCCAGTTTCCGAGAAGTGCCAATGCTTCTTGCGAAGGTTTCTCTGTTTTCGGGATCGGCGGTGTGACGGTTCGTCGCCAAAGCCCGTATTTCATGGGTGTTCGGCGAGAATTGCACCGCGCACTTTGAACCCGGCGGCGCGCCCGGTAAGATGCCGGACAGAATTTTTCCACCTCGCTATTCAGGACACCCCGCCATGAGCATCAAATCGGACAAGTGGATTCGCCGCATGGCGCAGGAACAGGGCATGATCGAGCCGTTCGTCGAGCGCCAGATGCGCGGCAGCGATGACAGCCGAGTGATCTCCTACGGTGTATCGAGCTACGGCTACGACGTGCGCTGCACCAATCACTTCAAGGTGTTCACCAACATCAACTCGTCCATCGTCGACCCGAAAAACTTCGATCCGGGCAGCTTCGTCGACGTCCACAGCGATGTTTGCATCATTCCACCGAACTCCTTCGCCCTGGCCAGCACCGTCGAATATTTCCGCATTCCGCGCAATGTGCTGACCATCTGCCTGGGTAAAAGCACCTACGCACGTTGCGGCATCATCGTTAACGTCACGCCGCTTGAGCCTGAGTGGGAAGGCCACGTGACCCTGGAATTCTCCAACACCACCAACCTGCCGGCGAAAATCTACGCCAACGAAGGCGTGGCACAGATGCTGTTCCTCGAATCCGACGAGGAATGTGAAGTGTCCTACAAGGATCGCGGTGGCAAGTACCAGGGCCAGCGTGGCGTGACCTTGCCGCGCACCTGATCGGTCCATCCGACAGATCGCGGGAATTCTTTGGCGGGCAGACACTCTATGGGGTGTACTGCCCGTTTTTGCTTTCGGCAAAACGGGCCTTCGCCGAGGAGTGCCCTATGAAGATCGATCCGCAAATCACTGCCGAACTGGCAAGGCTCGAGCCCAATCAGATTGGCGTATTGGCCTGGTCCTTGTTGGCGCATCCGCCACTGAGCATGGCCGGCGGAATTCCCGGACAGCCCAATCCCGATACCCCCAACGAGCAACCAAGCGAGCCTGGCGAACCGACGCTTCCGGACGAGCCGCCACCGGCACCGGTTGCCTGATCTGCATTGAAAACCAATGGCCAGTCAGATGAGGTCTGCAAAGACTTCAACTGACTGGCCATATTTCGTTATCGCCGATGACGAAAATCCTGCAACTCTCTTCGCGCTCGACCGCATAGCCGCCGGTGAAGGCGCCGAATGCCGGTAGCAGGCTGAGGCGTTCGCCGAGCCTGAAACACGCCAGGCGCAAGCTTTGCCGACCCTTGCCGCGCAGCCGATAGACCGGGTGTACGTGACCCGCCAGCACGTGCCTTTCAGGGTGCGGATCAGGCTCGTGCTGCAAGGCGAATGGCCCGAGCAGCAGCGGTTCCGGCACCACCCGGATATTCAGCGATTCAGGTGGATCACCGGCGCGTTTGTCATGATTGCCGCGAATCAGTGTCATCGGCAGATCAGCGTGGCGCGCGCGCCATTGTGCCAGCGCGTCCAGCGTGCCTGGCGCATGAGAGCCGGGCCCGTGGAGGAAGTCACCGAGAAAGATCAATAACCGGCAGGGCAGCTTCGCCAGCAGCCGATCAATCACTGCGATATTGCTCGCCGTGGTGCCGTGCGGAACCGGTTGACCCAGACTGCGGTAAGCCGCCGCTTTGCCGAAATGCACATCGGCAATCAGCAGGACCTGTTGCGCGGGCCAGTACAGGGCTTTTTCCGGCAAAAGCCATAGTTCTTCGCCGGCCAGGCGTACCGGGTAGCCTGAACTCATGAGGATTTATCCTTGTCGGCGCTGTTCTCCAGATCACCAACCATTCGCCTGATGCGATCAGCGAGTTTTTCCGAACTCATGCTTTCGCGCATGCGCTCCACCAGCAGCGGGAAGCCCAGTGGTGTAGGACGTTTAACCTGATGCACGTCCAGTTTCATCCCGTTGATCCGCTCCAATGTCTGTTCCAAGCGACGAATATCCAGTTCTTCTCGCAGGACTTCTTCCCCGGCCTGGGCCAGCAACAGATTATCTGCGTCGTATTGTTTGAACACTTCAAAAAACAGTCCGCTGGACGCCTGCACCTGTCGGGTGCTTTTCGGTGCGCCGGGGTAGCCGGCGAAGACCAGTCCGGCAATCCGCGCGATCTCGCGAAAACGGCGCAAGGCCAGTTCGCCTGCGTTCAGACTGGCCAGAACGTCCGCTAATAAATCATCGGCATTGAAGAGATCGGCATTCAAATACTCGGCCCAGTCGATCGGCGTGGCGCTGAGCAATTCCAGGCCGTAATCGTTCACCGCGATGGAAAACGTCACGGGCTGCCGTTGACTGACGCGCCATGCCAACAGGCTCGCCAGTCCCAGATGCACCTGGCGCCCGGCAAAGGGATAGAGGAAAAGGTGCCAGCCTTCGCGGGACTTCAGCACCTCGGCCAACAGGTTTTCGGTGGTGGGCAGTCCAGACCAGCGCATCTGCGTTTCCAGTAACGGCCGCAGTGCGTGCATTTCCGGCCCGACAAACTCACCCTGCGCGGCCGCGCTGAAACGACTGACGACGGCGGCGGCGAGCTCATTGGAAAGCGGCATGCGCCCGCCATTCCAGCGCGGCACGGCGGCTTTTTTTGCGGTGCTGCGTTTGACGTAAGCGGTCATGTTTTCCACTCGCACCAACTCCAGTAAACGCCCGGCGAAGAGAAAACCGTCACCCGGTTTAAGCCGTGCGATGAAACCTTCCTCGACACTGCCCAACTGTTTGCCACCGCCGCCCTTGCTCCAGAATTTCAGATGGATGCTCGCGTCACTGACGATGGTGCCGATGCTCATGCGATGGCGCCGCGCCAATCGCGCATCCGGCACCCGCCAGACGCCGTGCTCGTCTGGCTCGACCCGGCGGTAATCCGGATAGGCTGTCAGAGACATCCCGCCATGGCGTACGAAAGCCAGCGCCCAGGCCCAGTCAGCAGCGGTCAGGTCACGATAAGCCCAGGCGCCACGGACTTCTTCGTACAGCTCATCGGGTAAAAATCCACCGCCAAGGGCCATGCTGACCAAATGCTGGACCAGCACATCCAGCGGTTTGTGCGGTGACTGGCGTGGTTCGATACGCCGTTGTTCGACGGCATCACGGGCGGCAGCGGCTTCGATCAGCTCAAGGCTGTGAGTCGGCACCAGCGTTACTCGCGAGGTGCGTCCCGGCGCGTGGCCTGAACGACCGGCGCGTTGCATCAGGCGCGCGACGCCTTTGGCCGAGCCGATTTGCAGCACGCGCTCGACTGGCAGGAAATCCACGCCCAGATCCAGGCTCGAGGTGCAGACCACGGCTTTGAGGTGCCCGTCTTTCAAGGCCTGTTCGACCCAGTCGCGAGTCTCGCGAGACAGTGAACTGTGATGCAAAGCGATCAACCCGGCCCAGTCCGGCCGTGCCTCCAGCAGTGCCTGATACCAGATTTCCGATTGCGCCCGGGTATTGGTGAACACCAAAGTGCTGGCGCAGGCCTCCAGTTCGGTGACCACTTGCGGCAGCATCTTCAGGCCGATGTGTCCGGCCCACGGAAAACGTTCAATCGCCGGTGGGAGGAGGGTGTCGACCTTCAGCGCTTTTTCGTTTTGCCCCTGAATGCTGATGCCGCCGCCCTGTGGGATCAGCACTTGTTCGGCGTGGGATTGATTACCGAGAGTGGCGGACACCCCCCAGACGATCAGTTCGGGTTGCCAATGCCGCAGGCGTGCGAGGGCCAGTTGCAGTTGCACGCCGCGCTTGTTACCGAGCAGTTCGTGCCATTCATCGACGACGATCATGCGCAGACTCGCCAGCACCACCTGCGCATCGGCACGAGCGAGCAGTAAGGTCAGGCTTTCCGGGGTGGTGATCAGCGTGGTCGGCAGGCGCCGGCTCTGCCGGGCGCGTTCGCTGCTGCTGGTATCGCCGGTGCGCAGGCCGATGCTCCATGGGATCTGCAGGTCATCGACCGGTGTTTGCAGGGCGCGCGCAGTGTCGGCGGCGAGGGCGCGCATGGGGGTGATCCACAGCACGGTCAGTGGTTCGGCCGGTGGTTTGCGCTTGCGTGGGCTTTCAACAACAGCGGCGGGTTTGGCGAAGCGATTGAGCGCGGCAAACCACACCGCATAGGTTTTACCGGCACCGGTGCTGGCGTGGAGCAGACCGGATTGGCCGTTTTTGACCGCCGCCCAGACCTGTTTCTGAAAGGCGAACGGCTTCCAGTTGCGGGCGCTGAACCAGATTTTTGCCAGGTCGGAGGATTTCGCCATGCGGGCTGCGCGCGCTCTGGAGGGGTTCTTCCAGTGACCACGGGGCGGGCGGACAAGTTTGATTTTTGTAGGCTGCGGAGGTCCACTGTGGGAGCGAGCTTGCTCGCGAAGGCGGCGGAACATTCAAAATCAATGTGACTGACAGAATGCTTTCGCGAGCAAGCTCGCTCCCACAGGGTTTTGCACTAATGGCTATTTGAGGTTGCCGCTGAGGAATTGTTTCAGGCGTTCGCTTTTAGGGTTGCCGAGTACATCCTCGGGCGCACCTTCTTCTTCCACCAGACCTTGGTGCAGGAACAACACCTGGCTGGAGACTTTGCGGGCGAAGCTCATTTCGTGGGTCACCATGATCATGGTCCGGCCTTCCTCGGCCAGCCCTTGAATCACCTTCAACACTTCACCGACCAATTCCGGATCGAGCGCCGAGGTCGGTTCATCAAACAGCATTACCTCCGGCTCCATCGCCAGCGCCCGGGCAATCGCCACGCGCTGTTGCTGACCGCCTGAGAGAAACGCCGGATATTGATCGGCCACTCGTGCCGGCAGGCCAACCTTGTCCAGATAACGCCGCGCACGGTCGTCGGCTTCCTGTTTGCTGCAACCCAGCACCCGGCGCGGGGCCATGGTGATGTTTTCCAGCACGGTCATGTGGCTCCACAGGTTGAAGTGCTGGAACACCATCGCCAGCCGCGTGCGCAGGCGTTGCAGTTCATCGGCGTCGGCGACGTGCATGCCGTGGCGGTCGGTGACCATGCGGATCGCCTGGCCATCGAGGCTCATGGCGCCATCGTTGGGTTGTTCGAGAAAGTTGATGCAGCGCAAAAAGGTGCTTTTGCCCGAGCCGCTGGCGCCGATCAGGCTGATCACGTCGCCGGTCTTGGCCTTGAGCGAAACGCCTTTGAGCACCTGATGGTCGCCATAGCTTTTGTGCAGGCCTTCAACGGTCAGTTTGTACATGGGACAGACATCCTCAAGGCGAAAGTAGGTAGCCGCTGCGATAGGCTTCAGCGCCCGCGACGTGGGCGATAACCATGCCGGCAGTGGCCATGCGTCGCAGCGAGCGGGCGTACATCACGCCGGCGCTGGTGCAATGAACGGGGGTGACCCGATCGTGGATCGGGTCGATGATTTCGGCGATCTGTTGCCCGGCTTCGAGGTATTGACCCGCCGTGGCGGTGTAAACCAGCAGCCCGCCGACCGGGGTGGTCACCGGTTCCACACCGGCCAGCGGCGTAGCGGGGAACGGCAACGGTGGTTGCGATTTGGTCTCGCCGACAATCGCATCGGACTGGATCAGATAATCGATCAGCGCCTGGCAGTCGCGGCTGGCCAGCGGATGGGTGACGTCGCCCTGGCCGCGCAACTCGACGGTGACTGAAAAACTGCCCAGCGGAATCTCGAAGTGTTCGCCGAAGCGCTCCTTCAGTTGCCACCACAGTAGGGTGAAGCATTCGTCGAACGACTGACCGCCTGAGTCGGTGGCCAGCAAGCTCGCCTGAGCTTCGATGTAGCGCGCCAGCGGTTCGACCTGCGGCCACGCTTCGGGCGTGGTGTAAAGGTGCACCACCGATTCGAAGTCGCAGTGCAAGTCCAGCACCATGTCCGCGTCGCAGGCCAACCGTTGCAGGGTCAGACGCTGGGATTGCAGTTGCGTGCTGGCGGTCTGGCGGGCGAGCGTGTCGCGCAGATGCGTGCGGATCAGTTCGAGGTTGTGTTGCGGATCGTCGTTCAGCTTGCCTTCGATGGCGTTGCCGATCTCTTCGCTGAGATCGACGAACCAGCGGTTGAAGTTCTGCCCGCTCTCCAGTTCGTAGCGGCCCAACGGCACGTCCATCAGCACTTGTTCGAGGCCGACCGGGTTGGCCACCGGCACCAGCACGATTTGGCTGCGCAGGCGTCCGGCGGCTTCCAGCTCCGCCAGACGCTGCTTGAGGTGCCAGGCCACGAGCATGCCGGGCAATTCATCGGCGTGCAGCGAGGACTGGATGTAGACCTTGCCTTTGGCCTGCTCCGGGCCGAAGTGGAAGCTGTGGATCTGTCGTGCGGTCCCCGGCAGCGGGGCCAGCAAGTCATGAATCAGGTGGCGCATTTTTTATCTCTTTATTCCTGAACTGGGCCTAGTGAGTCGGCCCGAGGAAGGCCAGCCATCGGCGTTCGGCAAGGCGGAACAGGCCGACCAGCGCAAAGGTGATGGTCAGGTAGATCAACGCGGCGATGCCGAACGACTGAAAGGTCAGGAAGGTCGCCGAGTTGGCGTCCCGCGCAACTTTCAGGATGTCGGGGATGGTCGCGGTGAAGGCCACGGTGGTCGAGTGCAGCATCAGGATCACTTCGTTGCTGTAATACGGCAACGAACGGCGCAGCGCCGACGGCATGATCACGTAGGCATACAGTTTCCAGCCGGTCAGCCCGTAAGCCTTGGCCGCCTCGACTTCGCCGTGGTTCATGCTGCGAATCGCCCCGGCGAAAATCTCCGTGGTGTAGGCGCAAGTGTTCAGGGCAAAGGCGAGGATCGTGCAGTTCATCGCATCGCGAAAGAAACTGTCGAGCAGCGGCTGCGCACGCACGGCGGCCAGGCTGTAGATCCCGGTGTAGCAGATCAGCAGCTGGATATACAGCGGCGTGCCACGGAACAGGTAGGTGTAGAACTGCACCGGCCAGCGGATGTAGAAGTGGCTCGAGACGCGTGCGATCGACAGCGGAATCGACACCAGGAAACCGATGAAGATCGAGGCGCTGAGCAGCCACAGCGTCATTGCCAGCCCGGTAAGGTTCTGGCCGTCGGTATAGAGGAAGGCGCGCCAGTATTCCTGCAGAAGTTCGATCATCGTACGGCCTCCCGGGCACCGGCGGCATAGCGGCGTTCGAGCCAGCGCAGGATGAAGTTCGAGGCACTGGTGATCAGCAGATAGATCAACGCGGCGAGGACCAGGAAGTAGAACAGTTGGTAAGTGCTTTTACCGGCGTCCTGCGCCGCTTTGACCAGGTCGGCGAGGCCGATGATCGACACCAGCGCGGTGGCCTTGAGCATCACCATCCAGTTGTTGCCGATGCCCGGCAGGGCGAAACGCATCATTTGCGGGAACACCACGAAGCGAAAGCGCTGGCCGCGTTTGAGGCCATACGCGGTGGCGGCTTCAACCTGACCGCGCGGCACGGCGAGGATCGCGCCACGGAAAGTTTCGGTGAAATACGCACCATAAATGAAGCCCAGCGTCAGCACCCCGGCGCTGAACGGGTTGATCTCGATGTATTCCCATTCCATGTAGTCAGTCAGGGACGTCAGCCAGGTTTGCAGGCTGTAGAAAATCAGCAGCATCAGCACCAGGTCCGGCACCCCGCGAATCAGCGTGGTGTAGAGCTGGGCGGGCAGGCGCACCAGTTTAATTTTTGACAGTTTGGCGCTGGCGCCGAGCAGACCGAGCAACACGGCCACCAGTAGCGACAACGCCGACAATTTGATGGTCATCCAGGTGCCTTCCAACAGCAAAGGGCCGAAGCCCTTGAGGCTGAAGGCGGAGAGCCCCAGATTTTGTAAGAGGTTTTCGAACATAAATCAGCAACCTGAGCGGATGGAAAAGGCGCCCATCGAGGATGGGCGCCGGGGCATTATTTGCCGCTGTACAGATTCAGATCGCCAAAGTGTTTCTTTTGAATCTCGGCGTATTTGCCGTCATCGTGTAACGCTTTGATACCTTTATCTAAAAGCGCCTTCAGCTCAGTGTTACCTTTCTTAATACCGACAGCGGTTTTGGCTGGCAGCAATTCGTTGTCGACTGGCTTGCTGACGTCATAGTCGGCACCCTGTGGCGACTTCAAGAAGCCCAGTTCGGCTTGCAGCATGTCCTGAATACCGGCGTCGAGACGGCCGGAGGTCAGGTCGGAGTACACCTGATCCTGATTCTGATAGGCCTGGGTTTTCACGCCGGCCTTGTCCAGCACGGCTTTGGCGTAGGCTTCCTGAATGGTGCCTTGCTCGTAGCCGACGGTTTTACCCTTCAGCGAAGCAACGTCGGCGGTGATGCCGGAGCCTTTTTTCGATACGTAAGCGGTCGGGCCGGAGAACAGTTCGCTGGAGAAGTCGATGACTTTTTCGCGAGCCGGGGTCACGGTCATCGACGAGATCACACCGTCGAATTTGTTGGCCTTGAGGCCCGGAATCATGCCGTCGAAGTCACTTTCGACCCACTTGCACTTGACCTTGAGTTCGGCGCAGATCGCGTTGCCCAGGTCGATGTCGAAGCCCACCAGGCTGCCGTCGGCCGCTTTCGACTCGAACGGTGCGTACGAAGGGTCAACGCCAAAGCGCAGCTCTTTGTATTCCTTGGCCAGCGCGGAGCCAGCGGCCATGCACAACGCCAGTGCAGAAAGGGTCAGCAATGCTTTTTTCATTATTCAATCCCTAAGAACCAATATGAGCGCTTGTGGCGCAGAATTATTGTTACTGGAACGCGTACGACCTATAGAAAGTAGCAATTTCCGAACCAGAGTCCCGAACAAGTGTTTTAAAAGGTTGGGCGGGGAGGGATGAGGGGAACTGAGTGCACGGAAATGGGCATTGCCCAAAGCGTGCACCGATTTGTGGCCGCGTCATGTGTTGTCCCGGGAAAAGGGGTCAGGCCAGCAGATCCTGCAAAGTGGCCAAGCTATCCGCTTCATCCACGGTCTTGTCCTGCCGCCAGCGCAGCATCCGCGGAAAACGCACCGCGATCCCGCTCTTGTGTCGGCGTGACAGGGCAATGCCTTCAAAGCCCAGTTCAAAAACCAGACTCGGCTTCACACTGCTGACCGGGCCGAACTTTTCCACGGTGGTTTTGCGCACGATGCTATCGACCTTGCGCATTTCCTCATCGGTCAGCCCCGAATAGGCCTTGGCAAACGGCACCAGCGCACGCTGGCTCGAATCGGGCGGGCCGTCCCACACCGCAAAGGTGTAATCGCTGTACAGACTGGCCCGCCGGCCATGCCCGCGCTGCGCGTAAATCAGTACCGCATCGACGCTGAACGGGTCGACTTTCCACTTCCACCATACGCCCATGTCTTTGGTGCGCCCGACGCCATATAACGCGTCGCGCGCCTTGAGCATCATGCCCTCGACACCCAGTCGCCGCGAGGACTCGCGTTGGCGGGCGAGGTCCAACCAATCAGTGCCGGTCAGCACCGGTGAGGCCAGCAGCACCGGGCTGTTGCAGCGCGCAATCACCGCTTCCAGTTGCGCCCGACGTTTCGCTTGCGGCTGGTTGCGCCAGTCTTCGCCTTGCCATTCGAGCAGGTCGTAGGCGAGCACCACCACCGGCACGTCTTCAAGGATTTTCTTGTCGAGGGTCTTGCGGCCGATGCGTTGTTGCAGCAGGGCGAAGGACTGCACGGCTGGCGGTTCGGTCGATTGCGGATCAAAGGCGTCTTCGGTGCTCGGATGCGTGCTTTTCCACACGACGATTTCGCCGTCGATCACCGTGCCATCGGGCAAACCGTGTACCAGGACCTCCAGTTCGGGAAAACGCTCGGTCACCAGTTCCTCGCCCCGCGACCAGATCCAGAGTCGGCCCTCTCGCTTGACCACTTGGGCGCGGATGCCATCCCATTTCCATTCAATCTGCCAATCGCTGGGCGGGCCGATCAGCGTTTCAAATTCTTCCACCGGTTGCGACAAGGCGTGGGCCAGGAAGAACGGATACGGCTGACCACCCCGCTGAGCATGTTCATCGCTGGATTCAGGGGCAATCAGCTTCAGGTAACTGGCGGCGCTCGGCCGGTTGGACAGATCGGTGTAACCGACCAGACGCTGCGCCACACGCTTGCTGTCCAGCCCGGCCATCGAGGCCAAGGCCCGGGTGACCAGCAATTTCGAGACGCCGACGCGGAAACTGCCGGTGATCAATTTGATGCACAGCATCAGGCTTGATCGATCCAATTGCGCCCACAGGGCCGGCAGTTGCCGGTTCAGATATTCCGGTGCTTCACCGCGCAGTGGCAGCAGTTTGTCTTCGATCCACTCGGCGAGGCCAGCGTCGGAGCTGTGCGGGTTTTCTGCGAGTACCAGCGAAATGGTTTCCGCGAGGTCGCCGACCGCTTGATAGCTTTCCTCGAACAACCACGGTTCCAGGCCGGAGATCTCGACGGCGAGTTCGCGCAGAATTCTCACCGGCACCAGTTGCCGGGGCCGGCCACCGGAGAGAAAGTACACCGCCCACGCGGCGTCGTGCGGTTCGGCCTGGGCGAAGTAGGCTTGCATCGCCGCCAGTTTGGCGTTGCTCGAGGTGGTCGCGTCGAGTTCGGCGTACAGTTCGGCGAATGCTTTCATGCGGGCATCTCTGCGATGGTCGGTTCGGTGGCGAGGTGTTCTTCTTCGTCATCGCCGTATTCGGTGTTGAAACCCTGGGCATCCAGACCCTGTTCGCGCAGATGCCGCACCAGCACGCCGATCGAGCCGTGGGTGACCATCACCCGTTCCGCGCCGGTCTGCTCGATGGCCCAGAGCAGGCCGGGCCAGTCGGCGTGATCGGAGAGCACGAAACCACGATCGACACCGCGCCGCCGGCGGGTGCCGCGCAAACGCATCCAGCCACTGGCAAACGCGTCGCTGAACTCGCCAAATCGGCGCATCCAGCTGCTGCCACCGGCCGAAGGCGGGGCGATGACCAGGGCCTGGCGCATGATCGGGTCGTTTTTTTTCACCTCTCCGGCGTAGATCGTCGGCGGCAAATACACGCCGGCCTCGCGGTAGACCCGGTTCAGCGGCTCGACCGCACCGTGGCTGAGGATCGGACCGAGGCTTTCGTCGATGCCGTGGAGAATTCGCTGAGCCTTGCCGAACGAGTAACAGAACAACACGCTGGCCTTGCCGGCCGCGATGTTCGCTGCCCACCACTGATTGATCTCGCCGAACACCTGCGCTTGGGGCTGCCAGCGATAAATCGGCAGGCCGAAGGTCGATTCGGTGATGAAGGTGTGGCAGCGCACCGGTTCGAACGGGGCGCAGGTGCCGTCCGGTTCGATCTTGTAGTCGCCCGATGCGACCCAGACTTCACCACCGTATTCGAGGCGTACCTGTGCCGAGCCGAGGACATGGCCGGCGGGATGAAAGCTCAGGGTGACACCGTGGTGCGTCAGGCGCTGGCCGTAGGCGAGGGTTTGCAGGTTGATGTCCTGCCCCAGACGCGCGCGTAAAATCCCTTCGCTGGCGCTGCTGGCGAGGTAGTGCTGATTGCCGGTACGGGCGTGATCGCCGTGGGCATGGGTAATCACCGAGCGCTCGACGGGGCGCCACGGGTCTATGTAGAAATCTCCGGCAGGGCAGTACAAACCCTCGGGGCGGGCGATAACAAGGTCCATGTCCTTACCAGAATGGGGGGCTTGTTAGCTATGAGGCTGACGCTGGGCTGGAAGTTCTATCGACTTTGAAGAGCAACCCTCACCCCAGCCCTCTCCCTGAGRGAGAGGGRGCCGACCGMGGTGTCTGGGAGAGCTACGCCGACGTGAAATACCGAGTCGAACACAGATTCTGGACCAGATCAAAAGCCYCTCACCCCAGCCCTCTCCCKGAGGGAGAGGGGGCCGACTGAGGTGTCTGGCCAGCTACATCGACCTGAAAGACCGAGTCGATTACGGATTCGGCAAGGCACGAACTGAGTTGATTCTGGATTCGGCAGTGCACGTTCAGGTCTGCGTATGACTCAAGCATCCCCCAATCAGTCCCCTCTCCCTCCGGGAGAGGGTTAGGGTGAGGGGCTTTTGATGTACAGCTATTTGCCGGGAGTAAGCGTCAGACGGGTCTTGCCGTAGACCCGGTCAAAGTTCTGCGGCTGCATCGGCAAGCCGATGTACTGCCCCTTCAGCCACGCATCGATGCCATTGAGGTAGTTCGGACTCACCGGATTACCCGACTGCCCCGTACCGTTCTGCCCCATCAGCGGTTCAGCCTGGCCGAAGTCGACGATGAAACGCATCGATGGCGCACGCGTCGTGGTGAAATCCTGACCCCAGGCGAACGCCGACGTGTTCAACGTGGTGTGATCGCCACCGGCCGCCAGTGGTCCGCGCACAGTCTGTCCATTGCTGTTCTTCCAGGCATAACTGTGCAGCTTGCCCCATTGCCAGGCGCGGTGATCGCCGCCCAACTGACTCTCGCCAGCGCTGATCGCCGCCGCGAAGCTACGGGCAAGAATCAGCGCTTTGTCTTCTTTCTGCGGCGTACGAATGTCATCCCAGAACGGACTGTCCTCACGTCCCAACAGATGGTCAGCCTGCGCCGCGTAAGACAGATCACCATTGGCGATAAACGCCTTCCACGCAGGACTCGATTCCGGACCGAGCTCGTCGAGGAAGATCTGCTTCATGCTTTCTTGCAGGAACAGTTCGTAGATCGCCGTATCCGCCGAGGTCGGGCTGAGCTTGCCGTCGAACGCCATCAACCGCGTGAACGCTTCGCGCGCCTTGCTGCGATCCGCTTCCGGCAGGGCATCGATCGCCTGTTTCAGCGGCTGCTTCATGCCCGGTGCTTCGAAGACTTTCTTCAACTTGGCGGCGAAGGTGGTGGTCTGGTCGTACTGCATGGCGATCACGCTGCGGCTGTCGTGCTTGCCGCTGCCGGCCAGTTCCGCCAGACGCTCGCCACGCTCCGGCGCCGCCCATGAATTGGACAGTTGCATGCCATAACCGTGAGGAATCACGCGCTGGTTGGCGGTGCCGAGCCAGCCTTGTGCCGGATCCTGATCGTACGGATGCAGCATCGGGTCGGCGTAACCGTCCCAGTCGTAGCGACCTTCCCAGCCCGGCGACGGCAGCAAGCCTTCGCCTTCGCGGCGGTTGGGGAAACGCCCGGTGACCTGCCAACCGATGTTGCTCGCATCGGCGAACACCAGATTCAGGGCGATGGCGCGGATCTCGCGGCTCGCGTCGGAAGCGCGTTCAACGGTTTGCGCGCGGGTCAGATCAAAAAACGCATCCAGCGACTTGTCGTCGGTGAAGCTCGGGGTCTGCAAGGCCAGGCCGAAACCGCTGCCTTGCGCGGCCGCCTGAGCACTGTTGAGCAATGCGCCGTGGCGGGTTTCGTACACCGCTTCGCGAATCGGCCGTTGGCCTTTGACGAAGTAGGTTTCGTTGCGCACGCCCAGCGGTTGCCATTTGCCGTTGACCTCGTAGGTCAGGCTGCTGCCCTGACGGCGAATTTTTTCCAGAAACAGATCCTGGTTGTCGCCGAGCACGCTGGTCATGCTCCACGCGACTTTGCCGTTGAAACCGCCGAGGACCATCGGCAGACCGGCAACGGTGACGCCGGCGGCCTGATATTTCGGTGCGCGGATCTGCACGAAACTCCACAGCGAAGGCGCGGCCAGCGGCCCATGGGCGTCGCTGGCCAGCAGGCTCTTGCCGCTGCGGCTGCGTTGCGGGGCGATCGCCCAGTTGTTCGAAGACGGGGTGCCGAGCAGGTTCAGCGCGGACAGTTGCTGGCTGGCGTTGCTCAGTTCGGTCAGGCCGGGGATCTGCCCGTTGAGCTTGAGCCCTTGTAGCTTGTCGGCCTCGGCCAGTGGCAGGTTTTCGTCAGGCGCGGACGGCGTCAGCCAGGCGAGTTTGTCGGTGGTGACGGTTTGCGCCAGCACCAGCGAGGAAATTTCTTCCGGCAGGTTGGCCGACTGGCTGAAATTCAGCAGGGCGAAAATCAGCGCCGAGTCTTCCGGCTTCCAATACTCCGGCTTGTAACCACTGGAGGCGAGGTCGTCCGGCAGCTTGTCGGCGTAGCGGAACAGGTAGGCGTTGACGCCTCGTGCATAGACTTCGAAGAAGCGCTTGAGGCGTGGCGACGAAGCCTTGTACAGCTCGCCAGCGCTTTTCTTCAGATTGACCGCGCGCATGTAGCGGTCGGCATCGAGCATCGACGCGCCGGACATTTCCGCCAGGCGGCCCTGCGCCAACAGGCGCAAAGTGACCATTTGATTGATGCGATCGCTGGCGTGGACGTAACCGAGGCTGAACAGTGCGTCATGGAACGTGTTGCTCTCGATCAGCGGCATGCCCATGGCATTGCGCCGCACCGATACGTTCTGCGCCAGCCCCTTGAGCGGTTGCACGCCGGAAGTCGGGGGGAGGGTGTCCTGAGCATTCCAGGTCTGGCAACCGGACAGGCCCAAAACACCGGCCACTGCTGCGGCAACGCCGAACCGGGGAAGAAAATGTGTGAGGGCTGGCGAGGCCATGGCAAAGCTCCTGCGGGGGGTAGCGTCAGTAAAGGCGCTACGTTAGTGAGCAGGAGGTGGCCGCGCAAGCGGGGGCGGGGGTTATTTGCGTATTTCTGTCGAATGGAAAAGATTGCAGCCTGCGGCAGCTCCTATAGAAGCATGCATTCCCCTGTAGGAGATGCCGAAGGCTGCGATCTTTTGCCGTTCAATCAAGCCTTCGGTGGATTGATTTTCTGCACCAACGCGTAGGCCTTCACCGTCGCCGGGCGATCCTTGATGCGGTTGAACCAGCGCTGCACATGCGGGAAGTCTTCAAGGTTCTGGCTTTGCCATTTGTGCGAGACGATCCACGGATAGATCGCCATGTCGGCAATGCTGTATTCGCTGCCGGCGACGAATTCGTTATCAGCCAGTTGCTTGTTCAATACGCCATACAACCGCGCGGTCTCGTCGATGTAGCGCTTGATCGCGTAGGGGATTTTCTCCGGGGCGAACTGGCTGAAGTGGTGATTCTGCCCGGCCATCGGCCCCAGTCCGCCCATTTGCCAGAACAGCCATTGCAGCGCCGTTTGCCGACCGCGCAGGTCTTGGGGCAGAAATTTCCCGGTCTTCTCCGCCAGATACAAAAGAATCGCCCCGGATTCGAACAGCGACAACGGTTCGCCGCCATCGGCCGGTTCATGATCGACGATGGCCGGGATGCGGTTGTTCGGGGCGATTTTCAGAAAGTGTGGCTGAAACTGCTCACCCTGACCGATGTTGATCGGGTGCACGTTGTACGGCAGGCCGGCTTCTTCGAGGAACAAAGAGATCTTGTGGCCGTTGGGGGTGGTCCAGTAATACAGGTCGATCATGGAGAACTCCAAAGCAGAAATGGACTTGCGTGCGGACAGCAAACGCCGGCGTCAGGTCGTCCCGTGTGCGTTCGATAGCTTGCTTAGTAGGAAGAGGTGATGCTGAACTGCGCAGAATTCAATGACTCTGCATGAGAAAAATCGCCATGGAGCTTAAGGCCAACGCTGCACTGATCATCATCGACCAGCAAAAAGGCATCCTGCAGCCGCGTTTGGGGCGAAGAAATAATCCTCAGGCGGAAGAGCGAATCCTTGATCTGCTGGGGCTGTGGCGGCGTAGCACAAGGCCGGTGATTCATGTGCAGCATCTGTCCCGTGAGCCGGAATCGGTGTTTTGGCCGGAGCAGGAAGGGGTGGAGTTTCAGGAGAGGTTTTTGCCGCAGGACGGCGAATGGCTGATTCAGAAACAGGTGCCGGATGCGTTTTGTGCCACTGGATTAGAGGCGCGGTTGCGCGAGGCGGGCATCTCGCAATTGATCATTGTCGGTGTGGCGACGAACAACTCAGTGGAGTCAACGGCGCGTACGGCGGGCAATCTTGGCTTTGCTGCGTGGGTGGCGGAGGATGCCTGTTTCACCTTCGACAAGGCCGATTATTTCGGCACATTGCGTACGGCGGAAGAGGTGCACGGAATGTCGCTGGGGAATTTGCAGGGGGAGTATGCGACGGTAGTCAGTTCTGCACAGATTCTGGTGGCCGGCTGAAAAACTTCACTGTATGTGCCGGCCCCTTCGCGAGCAAGCTCGCTCCCACAGGGGAACGCATTGCAACTGAAGAAACCCGCTCAGGCGACGACGATGTTGGATGTGCCGGCCTCATCGCGAGCAGGCTCACTCCTACAGGGATTGCATTCCAACTGGAGGAACTCGATTGACTGTGGGAGCGAGCTTGCTCGCGAAAGCGGTCTGTCAGGCGAAACGACTGTTCGCCCCGGGCATCACGCCCCGTGGCACTTCTTGAATTTCTTGCCGTTGCCGCATGGGCACGGGTCGTTGCGGCCGACGTCTTTCAGGGCGTTGCGCACCGGTTCCTGGTGGGCGTGGCCGCAGTTCGGGCCGTGAACGTGGCCGTGGTCATGTTCGTGATGATGGTCATGATCGTGGTTGCAGTCAGGGCCATGGACATGAGGTTGCTGGGTCATCGGTGTTGCTCCGGAATTAAATCGGCGGGGATTATCACGCCATTGCGCTCAAGGTGCACGTAGTGAGCGATGAATAAACCGGTTTCCATCTCACCCTGCAAGCGATAGGGAATCTGTTGATTCGAGCTTTTCAGCATTTTCACCACATCTTTTACCCGGGGCCACAGGTTGGTGCGGATCGGCACTTTGAAGTAGGCACTGCGTTTTGGTCCGACCGTAAACCAGTGTTCATGCTCACCCTCGGCCAGCAGTATGTCGGCCAGATGAATGCGGTATTCGAGGCCGCGCACGGTCAGGTCGCTATCGTTGGGGTTATCGACGCGAAAGTGCAGGATGAATTTCTGTTCAAGCAATTTGGCGCGCACCACTTCGACTTTCACCAGATGCACGGCGGGGTCGACGCTGTCATCGCTGAACCACGACGCGCAACCGCCGAGGTTCAGGATCAGCATCAAAAACAGAAAATGTAGTGTGCGCCAGCGACCGAGCATGGTTTTACTCCCTTTGCTGGCAGTCTAGCCGCTAAAAGATCGCAGCCTTCGGCAGCGCCTACAGGGGAAACGAAAATCCTGTGCAGGAGCTGCCGCAGGCTGCGATCTTTTGATCTTAAGCGCCGAAATATCCCGCACAGCACTTCTTGAACTTCTGCCCACTTGCGCACGGGCAACTGTCATTGCGCCCCAGCTTCAACTGCACCGTCGGATCAATGAAGTACCAGTGCCCGGCGTTCTGCACGAACGACGAACGCTCGCGATGGCTATGCTCGCCCTGACCGTCATGCCAGCGCGCGGTGAAGGTGACGAAAGCGTGTTCCGGCTGGCCGCCGAAGACTTCCGAGCTCTCGACTTCAAGGCCGAGCCAGGTGCTCTGCGCACTCCAGTCGGTGATCGATTGGCGATTGAGGCCCGCTTGCTGGGCGGGCAGGGTGGTCGCCACCAGATAGTCGATCAGCCCCAGCACATAGGCGCTGTAGCGCGAACGCATCAGCGCTTCGGCGCACGGTGCCGGATGGCCGTCGTGATAATGGCCGCAGCAGGCCTCCAGCAGATTGCCGCTGCCGCACGGGCAAATGGCTGTACTCATTGCATTACCACCAGTATTTCCCGAAGTTTTCCGGATTGGCCCAGAACCGTGAGTTGAGCCAGTCGGGGACTTGTTTGTATTCAAGCAGATCATAGGTGAACAGGGTCAGCACTTGATCGTCGCGTTGAAAACGTTCACTGGCTTGCAGCGCCAGTGAATAGAAGTCGGTTTCCTGCCAGCCGCTGGCCGCCAGGTCCGCCAGCACGGCGATGCGGCTGGCGTTGAGATTGCGAATCCCGCCCAACAGGTTCAGGCCATCGAGTTTGGGCAAATGTTCCAGGCAATCGACCACCAGCGCCAGATCGAAACGCTGTGCCGCCAGTTCAGCAGGCAGTGCACCCGGCGCCGCATGGGCGACGACGGTGTCTGGATGTGCCTCTTTAAAGGCGCTCAGGGCTGGAAATTCGCTGGCGCCGATCAGCAACAGCCGCGCCGGGGCGTAGCGATCCAGCAAAGCGGCTAACGCCTGTTGCGGCGTGCGGGAAGAAATGGCGACGTTCATCGAAGCTCCTCAATCAGACCGCCAAGACTAGCCTGCCTGACGGTGGCGGCAAAGCGCCCTGTTCCGCCCGTTTCGGGTAAATGTGCCGAAGTCCTGTGAACAGGCTCGCAAACAGCGGTGGCCTATTGCTGGCGGAGATTAAAACTCCGGTCTTTACTCCCTGAATCGGTTCTAAGCCGATCCCTCAGGAGAAAACCAGATGAGCATAGTTCGGACAGCATTACCTTTGATTCTGCTAACCAGTGTGTTGACTGGTTGCGCAGGTTTGCAGAAAACCGACTGGCCGACCTGTGCGGCGGTCGGTGGTGTCGTCGGTGCCGGTCTCGGCGCAACCGAAAGTTCGGCATGGGCCGGCTACGGTGCGTTGCTGGTCGGTGGCACGGCAGCGGCCTATTGCTGGGTTCACGGCGATGGCGACGAAGACGGCGATGGCGTGCCGGACAGTCGCGACAAGTGCCCGGGCACGCCTAAAGGCGTACAGGTCGACGCTGACGGTTGCCCTCCACCAGCGCCTGCACCCGTGGTCGAAGAAGCTGTAGTGGTCAAGGAAGAAACCATTGTTATCCGTGATGTGCACTTCCAGTTCGACAAAGCCACGCTGACCGGCCCTGACAAGCAAGTGCTCGACAAGGTCGCCACCCGCCTGAAACAGGAATCCTCGACGGCGCAACTGACTGTGACCGGTCACACCGACAGCGTGGGCAGCGATGCCTACAACAAGAAACTGTCGGATCGTCGTGCGCACTCGGTGGTGGAGTACCTGATCCAGCAGGGTGTGCCACGCGCCAGCTTCGTTTCGGTGTCCGGCATGGGTGAAAGCCAGCCAGTGGCCGATAACAAAACCGCTGACGGTCGCGCACAAAACCGTCGTACCGAAATCAAAATCCAGCGTTAAGCCCCTCTCGCATCCGCGGCTTGTGCAGTCGCGGATGCGGGTCTTTACTCCTGTGTAACCGGTATGGGCCGGTGACACAGGAGCTTTCACAATGACTGTTTTCTCAAGGTCCGTCTTGCCGGTGCTGCTGCTAGGCAGCTTGCTCACCGGTTGCGCCACCCACAGCGATGGCACTGCACCCCTCAATCAACGTACGTGGCCGATCTGCAGCCTTATCGGCGGGCTGGTCGGTGGCGGTCTCGGCGCCATTGAAAGTGGCGGCTGGGCCGGCGGCGGCGCAGCGCTGGGGATTCTTACCGGCGGACTGATCTGTTACGCCCAGGACGGCGATGAAGACGGCGACGGTGTATTCGACCGCCGCGACCGTTGCCCGGACACCCCGGAAAATACCCCGGTCGATCACCGTGGTTGCCCGTTGCCGCAATACCCGGTCACGGAAAAAGTGCCGGAGCCTGCACCGCAAACTGAAGTCATCACCCTCAGCGATGCCGGCAACGTGCTGTTCGATTTCGACAAATCCGACCTGACCCCGGCGGCGAAATCCCAGCTCGATACGCTGATGGACAAACTGCGCAATGCCGACGTGGTGAGCATCAAGGTCATTGGTCACACCGACAGCAAAGGTTCGGATGCGTACAACCAGGCCTTGTCGGAAAGGCGTGCAAGCAGTGTCGCCACGTATCTGCTGAGCCAAGGGCTGGCGCCCAACAAACTCACCAGTGAAGGGCGCGGTGAAAGCGAGCCGGTTGCCGATAACGCCACCGATGAAGGTCGTGCGCAGAACCGGCGTGTGGAGTTGCACATCAATCGTTAGGACGCGTCTGTAGGGCGCAGCCTAGAGCTGCCGGGCGACGATCAGCGTCGTTTCGGCAGCCATTTGGCAGACGATCGAAGTTTTTTCATTTTCCCCTCTGGCTTATCCCCCGCAGAAGCCGTTACTGTGCGCCCAAAGAATAATTCGCAACACAGGGGAGCGTATGAAAGTGTTCTGGGGGCTGGGGCGATTGTTGACCCTGCTGTTCTGCTGCGTGGTACTGGCCAATCAGTTGGTGCCGTTCGTACATCCGTTGCATCTGCTGGTCAATCTGGCCGGCGGTCTGTTGTTGCTGATTCATCTATTCGAAGTGCTGCTGTGCAATCGCAGCCTCCAAGGTCGCCCGCACCCTTGGCGTGACCGTGGCCGCATCCTGCTGTTCGGCGTATTTCACCTGCAAACCATCCCGGCCCCGGCCGCTCCGGAGGCTTCTTCCCATGCGTAAACTCTGCTTGCTCGCTGCATTCATCAGCCCATTGGCCTGTGCCCAGGTGGTCAGCGTTGAAACCAATTCGCTGATGCGTTTGCCCAATACCGCCAGCACCTTGCAGCTGGAAAAACTCGAAGTGGCCGATTACGGCACGCTGTTGATTCCGGCGAACGTGACTGAGTTGAGTGTCGGTGAACTACGTCTTGGCCATGAAGCACGCATCGCGATCGTTCCGGGCGAGAACGCTTTGGACATGAAGGTCGTTCGCGCAGAGCTGAGCGATGGCAGCCAGATCACCGCGCGCGGGGCGCCGGGGACGTATGAAAAAGCTGCCCGTGCCGGACGTAATCTGAATCTGCAATTCAAGGCGTTGAGCGCGCCGCAGCTGTTGGTCGATGCCCGTGGCGGCACCGGTGCGCCGGGCTTTGTCGGCCTTGACGGCGGTAACGGCGAAGACCCGGGCTGCACTTATGGTTCGGCCGGGCATGGTTTTGATGGCAGCAACGGCAGTGATGGCCAACCGGGCGCTCCGGGTGCGCTGGTGCGGCTGGAAGTGCCGCGCGAGTTTCCGGCTGAGCTGATCAAGGTCAATGTCGCGGGCGGTGCGGGCGGACCAGCCGGTGTTGGCGGCAAGGCAGGCAAGGGCGGCAAGTCCAAGGGCTGCCTTGTGTATCGCGCCGATGGTGGCAAGAACGGCAAGGCCGGGGCGGATGGCCAGCCTGGGCCGGTGGGGGCGGCGGGTGCTGTGACCGTGCAGCGCCTGTAAAGGCAGACCCTCACCCCAGCCCTCCCGAAACGTCGGACCGCCCGTAGGGAGAGGGGGCCGACCGAGGTGACTCAGGCTATCCATCGACCTGAAAAACCGTGTCGATTATGGATTCAAAGCTAATCCTTCAGGTCGGCGTAACTCTTCAATATCCCCCATTCAGTCCCCTCTCCCTACGGGCGGTCCGACGTTTCGGGAGGGTTAGGGTGAGGGGCTTTTGATCTCAGTCCCCAATTTCAGAATATCGGCCGAGCCGCGGCAATCGCCACCAGCACCAGCCCGACAATCAGATTAAGCCCCACCACCCGGCGAATTCGCCCCAGCACCGCCGCACCCGCCGGCCAGTCCTTCGCCTCCACCACCGTACGCAGTTCAGGCAACATCAACCCCTGAATGCGGATAAACAGCGCCGTCATCACCACATACAAGCCCATCATCACCTGCACATACTTCGGCGCGGTCTCAAACCCGACCTGCTGCAAATGCAACATGCCCACGCCGCTGATGGGCAAAAGAATCACCGCGACCCAGACCCACCGAAAAAAACCTTGAAACACTTCCACCCACAAGGTGAGGCGGGCTGGGCCGTCGAGGGCCTTCACAGCCGCGGGGCGCAGGACCATCCAGGCAAAAAACATGCCGCCGACCCACACCAGGGCGGACAGCACATGCAGGGGGTAAACGAGGCTAAAAGGTGTCATTGGGGCACTCCGTTCTGCGCGGGATTAATTAGCGGGGTATGATAGCCGCCATCCGAAACCACTGAAAATTTATCCAGCGTTTTTTGCGCCCGACAATCCATGATCAGTACTGAACTCAAAACCACGATCCAGGGCGCCTATTCGCGTTTTCTAGAGGCCAAGAGCCTCAAACCGCGTTACGGCCAGCGCCTGATGATCGCTGAAATCGCCAAAGTCCTCGGGGATATCGACACCGACGACGAAGGCCGGCGCAGTGGCGACCCCGCGATTGTCGCGGTGGAAGCCGGCACCGGTACCGGCAAGACAGTGGCCTACAGCCTGGCCGCGATCCCCACCGCCAAACTGGCCGGCAAACGCTTGGTCATCGCCACTGCGACCGTGGCCCTGCAAGAGCAGATCGTCTACAAGGACTTGCCCGACCTGATGCGCAACAGCGGGCTGAACTTCAGCTTCGCTCTGGCCAAGGGCCGTGGCCGCTACATGTGCCTGTCCAAGCTCGACATGCTCTTGCAGGAAGGCCACGCGCAAACCGCCACCGCGCAGCTGTTCGAAGAAGAAGGCTTCAAGATCGAGGTTGATGAGGCCAGTCAGAAGCTGTTCACCAGCATGATCGAAAAGCTCGCCGGGAATAAATGGGACGGCGACCGCGACAGCTGGCCGAATGCGCTGGAAGACGCTGACTGGGCGCGCCTGACCACCGATCACAGCCAGTGCACCAACCGCCATTGCCCGAACTTCGGCCAGTGCGCCTTCTACAAGGCCCGCGAAGGCATGGGCAAGGTCGACGTGATCGTCACCAACCACGACATGGTCCTGGCTGACCTGGCACTGGGCGGCGGCGCGGTGTTGCCGGATCCGCGCGACACCATTTACGTGTTCGACGAAGGCCATCACCTGCCGGACAAGGCCATCGGCCACTTCGCCCATTACACGCGCCTGCGTTCCACCGCCGACTGGCTGGAAACCACCGCGAAGAACCTGACCAAACTGCTGGCCCAGCATCCGCTGCCGGGCGATCTTGGCAAATTGATCGAACAAGTGCCGGAACTGGCGCGTGAGATCAAGGCTCAGCAACAGTTCATGTTCAGCGCCTGTGAGCAGGTCGCCGATTTCAAACCCGGCGAAGACGTCGAGGGTCGCGAGCGGCCACGGCATCGCTTCGTCGCCGGGGTGATTCCCGAGCACATGCGCGAAATGGGCATCGAGCTGAAAAAAGGCTTTGCCCGTCTCAACGATCTGTTCACCCGTCTGACCGACCTGCTTAAGGAAGGCATGGACGGCGAGGTCAACATCGGCATCGCCAGCAATCAGGCTGAGGAATGGTATCCGCTGTTCGGCAGCCTGTTGTCGCGAGCCTCCGGCAACTGGGAGCTGTGGACTGCGTTCACCGCCGAAGACCCGGAAGACAGCCCGCCGATGGCGCGTTGGCTGACCCTGGCCGAAAGCGGTTCGCTGTTCGATATCGAGGTCAATGCCAGCCCGATCCTGGCGGCGGAAACCTTGCGCCGCAGCTTGTGGAACGTGGCTTACGGCTGCCTGGTGACCTCGGCGACCCTCACGGCGCTGGGCACTTTCGACCGCTTCCGCATGCGCGCCGGTCTGCCGAAAAAGGCCGTCACTGCTGTGGTGCCGAGCCCGTTCCATCACGCCGACGCCGGTGTGTTGCGGGTGCCGGACCTGAAGGCCGATCCACGCGATGCCGCCGCACACACGGCAGCGATCATCCGTGAGTTGCCCGATCTGGTCGAAGGCTCGCGCGGCACCCTGGTGTTGTTCTCCTCGCGCAAACAGATGCAGGACGTGTTCGACGGTCTCGACCGCGACTGGCGCAAGCAAGTGTTCATTCAAGGCAACCTGTCGAAACAGGAAACCCTGAACAAGCACAAGGCACGGGTCGATGGCGGTGATTCCAGCGTGCTGTTCGGTCTGGCCAGTTTCGCCGAAGGTGTCGACTTGCCGGGTGCGTACTGTGAACACGTGGTAATCGCCAAGATCCCGTTCTCGGTCCCGGACGATCCGGTCGAAGCGGCGTTGTCGGAATGGATCGAGGCCCGTGGCGGCAATCCGTTCATGGAAATCTCCGTGCCCGACGCTTCGCTGAAGCTGGTTCAGGCTTGCGGGCGTCTGCTGCGCACCGAAGAAGACCGCGGCACCATCACCTTGCTCGATCGGCGCCTGGTCACCCAGCGCTATGGCAAGGCGATCCTCAATGCGTTGCCTCCTTTCCGTCGTGAAATATCCTGAGACAACGGTGGGCAGTTTTGCCCGCCGTGTTGTCTATCTCTCTGCCATCGCTTTTCCATTGGCCATTGTTGGTCGTTAGGGAGAACTCCGTTCTTATGATCCGCCGTTCGTTGCCTGCCGTATTTGCCTTGATCTTCGCTGCCCCGTTGCTGGCAGCGCCCGCCGGTCAGCAGACCCTGTTCAACTTTGTCCGTCCTGCCGACGTGGTGAAAATCGCCACTGAAAACGCTGATCTGCCGCAAGCCAACGCCGAGCAAACGCCTGAGGGCGAAGTGCTGCGCCGGGTGACGTTCAACCCGGTGGCGCGCCCGACCTTGCGTCTGACGCCGCAGACCGGCGCTTGGGACTGGTCGCAGTCGGGCATGATGACCCTGCGATTGCAGAGCGCAATGGACTGGGCGGTGACGGTCTACGTACAGATCCAGAGCAACGACGGCCGCACCCTGGTCAGCCGCGTCGACCTGCCGGCCGGGCCTGCGCAAACCCTGTTGGTGCCGCTGGTCGCGTCGACACCGCTGAGTCAAGGCATGAAAGCCGGGCCGCCGATGCCGATGACGGTCGATGGTCAACGGATACTGCTCGCCAGCAGCAGCGGTGAGATCGACCGCAGCCAAGTGGTCTCGGTGAGCCTGTCGATGGATCAGCCGAAAGTCGCGCAGAGTTTGCTGCTGGAGCGTTTCGGTGTGCAGGAGGGCGAATCGGTCACCCAGGCCGTTTACGGCAATCTGGTCGACGCCTACGGGCAATCGACGCGCAGCAAGTGGCCGGAAAAGGTCAGCAACGATGAACAACTGAAATCCGCCGCCGCCAAGGAACAGCAACAACTGAAAATCTGGCTGGCCGAGCGTGAGAAGTCCTCGCTGGACAAATTTGGTGGCTGGAACAAAGGCCCGGCGTTCAAGGCCAGCGGTTTCTTCCGTACTGAAAAGCGTGATGGCCGCTGGTATCTGGTCACGCCTGAAGGTCATCCGTTTTACTCGCTGGGCGTGAACACCGTCAGCCCGCAGGTCAACCAGACCTACGTGGCCGGTCGTGAGTACATGTTTGAATCCCTGCCTAAACCTGATGAACCGTTGGCCAAGCATTTTGGCGAGGGTGACAACCGTGGCGGCAACGGTGTTGATCAGGGCCGGGGATACGGCAACGGGCGCTGGTACGACTTCTATGGCGCCAACCTGCAGCGCGTGTACGGTGAACCGTGCAAAGCCGACAGTGAGAGCAAGTCCGGAGTCGCCGAAGCGGCCAAGTCTGCCGCCGCTGAAACGGCCGCCGAGAAAGCCGCAGAACCTGTGTCTGTGGCTGCCGAGCCGAAGTCCGGCGTCGCTGAGGCAGCCAAAACTGAAACCGTACAAGCGACAGCGGAAAAGGCTGCTGAGCCGTGCAAGGCCACCATCGATGAGCAACAGTGGGCCAGCCACACGCTCGATCGCCTGCAAGCCTGGGGCTTCAACACGGTAGGTAACTGGAGTGCCGATTCGCTAAGTGATGCCGAGCGTGTGCCTTACACCTTGCCGCTGTCGATCGTCGGTGACTACACCAGCATCAGCACCGGCAGCGACTGGTGGGGTGGTATGCCGGATCCGTTTGATCCGCGTTTCGCCATGGCCACCGAGCGCGCCGTCGCCATCGCCGCCCGCGATCACCGCGACGATCCGTGGCTGATCGGCTACTACGCCGACAACGAACTGGCGTGGGCCGGTCCCGGCGATGATCCGAAATCCCGCTATGCGCTGGCTTATGGCACCCTGAAGATGACCACCGACGTACCGGCCAAACGTGCGTTCCTCAAGCAATTGCGCGACAAGTACCGCAATCAGGCGGGGCTGTCGAAGGCGTGGGGCATCGATCTGCCGGCGTGGGAATTGATGGAAGACCCGGGTTTCGTGCCACCGCTGCCGAATCCCGAGCATCCGGAAATCGAGGCGGACTTCAAATATTTCCAGAAAGTCTTCGCCGACACTTACTTCAAAACTATCTCCGACTCGCTGAAATGGCATGCGCCGAACCAGTTGCTGCTTGGCGGTCGCTTCGCCATCAGCACGCCGGAAGCCGTGGCGTCCTGCGCGCAGTATTGCGATGTCCTGAGCTTCAACATGTACACGCTGAAACCGCAGGACGGTTATGACTTTGCCGCCCTGGGCGCTTTGGACAAACCGGTAATGATCACCGAATTCAACTTTGGCTCAGCGGATCGTGGCCCGTTCTGGGGCGGCGTCACGCAACTGGCCAAGGAAGACGATCGCGGCCCGGCCTACGCCAACTTCCTCAAACAAGCGCTGAGTGAACCGTCGATTGTTGGCGTGCATTGGTTCCAGTATCTGGACCAACCGGTAACCGGCCGTCTGCTTGATGGTGAGAACGGCCACTTCGGTCTGGTGGGAGTGACTGATCTGCCGTATCAGGGTTTTGTCGAGTCAGTGCGCAAGAGCAATTTGCAGGCGATTGATCAGTTGGGCAAAGAGGCTGAGAAAGCCCCTGAGCACGAAGCCGAAGGCGGCAGGAAAGGTGAGGCTGGCAAAGGTGCGGGAGCGGGGCACGCGGGTGGGCACTCGGGGAATGGTCATTAATCTGTGATGCGCTAAAAGATCGCAGCCTGCGATCTTTTGACTTGGCTTTTAACCGTCTGGCCCGCAGCTGTTCCCAAATCCCTCGAGGGCTGGAACAATGCGGGCCACTTTGTAGAGCGTTTTCGCGGGGGAGTTGCGGGTGCAGATTCAGGGACATTACGAGCTTCAATTCGAAGCGGTGCGCGAAGCCTTTGCCGCACTGTTCGACGATCCCCAGGAACGCGGCGCAGCCCTGTGCATCAAGGTCGGTGGAGAAACCGTTCTCGACCTCTGGTCCGGCACTGCCGACAAGGATGGCACTGAGGCCTGGCACAGCGACACCATCGCCAACCTGTTCTCCTGCACCAAAACCTTCACTGCCGTCACCGCGCTGCAACTGGTCGGCGAGGGCAAGTTGCAACTGGATGTTCCGGTCGCCCGCTACTGGCCGGAATTCGCCGCTGCCGGAAAAGAATCCATCACCCTGCGTCAATTGCTCTGCCACCAGGCCGGTCTGCCGGCCCTGCGCGAGCTGCTGGCGCCGGAAGCGCTCTACGACTGGCAAACCATGGTCGACGCCCTAGCTGCAGAAGCGCCATGGTGGACGCCGGGCACCGGTCACGGTTATGCCGCGATCACTTATGGCTGGCTGATCGGTGAATTGCTGCGCCGTGCTGACGGTCGTGGGCCGGGTGAATCGATCGTCGCTCGTGTCGCCAAACCGTTGGGTCTGGATTTTCACGTCGGTCTGGCTGACGAAGAATTCCACCGGGTGGCGCATATCGCTCGCGGCAAGGGCAATGCTGGTGATGCTGCCGCGCAACGTCTGCTGCAAGTGACCATGCGCGAACCGACTGCCATGACCACCCGTGCTTTTACCAATCCGCCGTCGGTGCTGACCAGCACCAACAAACCTGAGTGGCGACGCATGCAGCAACCGGCGGCCAATGGCCACGGGAATGCGCGCAGTCTGGCCGGTTTCTACGCTGGTTTGCTCGACGGCAGCCTGCTCGAAAGCGACATGCTCGAAGAGCTGACCCGCGAACACAGCCTTGGCGAAGACAAGACTTTGTTGACCCAGACCCGTTTCGCTCTGGGCTGCATGCTTGATCAACCGGATGTGCCCAACGCCACTTACGGCCTTGGCCCACGGGCGTTCGGCCATCCGGGCGCGGGCGGTTCCATCGGTTTTGCTGACCCCGAGCATGATGTCGCGTTTGGTTTTGTGACAAATACCCTTGGGCCGTACGTCTTGATGGATCCGCGCGCGCAAAAGCTCGCGCGGGTGCTTGCCACTTGTCTGTAAAGTTCCATTCGGGATTCCAGGGCCGGAACCTCGAACGTTTTTTCGTTTCAAAGCGACTGTTTATCCGGGCGAAAGTGCTCTGATTTTTCATTACTTCATTTTGTGGATTTTCAATGTCATCTAAAAAGACCCTCGCCCTGGCCCTGTGTGTAGCGATCACCGGTTGTGCACAGACCCCGAAAAACGATGCGGACGGCGGCAGTTGGTGGCCGTTCGGTTCTTCCGACAAGGTGGCGGCCAAAGAACCCGCGCCGGCGCCTTTGAAACCGGCTGCTACCGCACCGGTTGCCAAATCTGAAAGCAGCAGCCCATGGTACTGGCCGTTCGGTTCCGATGACGAAGCGGCCAAGGCCGACATGAAGGCTGAAGTCGCCCCTGAAGCGAAAAAACCGGTCACCGTGGCCAAAGCTGAAGCCGACGCGGGTGGCAAATGGTGGTGGCCGTTCGGCGGCAAGGATCAACCCACCACCAAAGCCGTGCCGATGCCGGATCCGAAAGTGACCCAAGCCTGGCTCGACGACTACGAGCCGCGCCTGCGTGAAGCGGTCAAGGACAGCAATCTGCAACTCGAACGCCGTGAAAACGTGCTGGTCGTGACCGCGCCGGTGGAAGGCTCGTTCAACCCGGATCGTCCAGCCATGTTGCTGCCGGTCACCCTCGGCCCGTTCACCCGCGTGGCGAAAATCCTTGAAGCCGACCCGAAAACCGCCGTGCTGGTCCTTGGCCACAGCGATTCCAGTGGTGCCGCGCCTGCCAATATCAAACTGAGCCAGGAGCGTGCCCAGGCCATCGCCGCAATCTTCCGTCTCAGCGGCCTGCAGCGTGATCGCCTGATGCTGCGTGGCATGGGTTCCGAAGCACCGCGTGCGGCCAACGACAGTGTTGAAGGTCGTGCGTTGAATCGTCGTGTTGAACTGCTGGTGACCCCGCAGAACACCATGGTTGCCTTGCTGAGCAAGTACAACATGCCGGCACCGAAGCCAGTGACCCTGGTCGCGGCACAGGACGTCAAGCCAGTCGCCAAACCGGTCACTCCGGCTCCTGCCGCGAAAAAAGCCGCTGTACCGGCAACCAAAAAGGCTCCGGTAAAAAAAGCGGCTGCCAAGGCACCGGCCAAAAAAGCCCCGGCCAAGGCCCCAGCGAAAAAGACTGCTCCAGCCAAAGCCGCCGCGACCGACAAGAAAGTCGCCGCGACCGATACCACCAAGAAGTGATCCGCTAACGAAAAGGAATGCGCCATGACCCAGGCTCTGGCAGATATGCGTCGTGATTACACCCGGGATGGGCTGACCGAGGCGCAAGCCCCGGCTGAGCCATTTGCGTTGTTTCACCAGTGGTTTGCCGACGCGGTGAAAACCGAACAGCCACCGGTGGAAGCCAACGCTATGACCCTGGCCACGGTCGACAAGGATGGGCGACCGCATTGCCGCATTCTGCTGCTCAAGGGCCTGGACGAGCAGGGCTTCACCTTCTTCACCAACTACGACAGTGCCAAGGGTCAGCATCTGGCGGCCAACCCGTTCGCCGCCATGACTTTCTTCTGGCCAACCCTCGAACGCCAGGTGCGCATCGAAGGGCGGGTGGTGAAGGTCACGCCTGCGGAGTCGGATGCGTATTATCAGGTGCGTCCGCTGGGCAGCCGTCTCGGTGCCTGGGCATCACCACAGAGCCGGGTGATCAACGGGCGCGGTGAACTGGAAGATTTGCTCAAGGCCACCGAGCAGCGTTTCTCCGACACGCAACCCGACTGCCCGGAACACTGGGGCGGTTACCGCTTGCTGCCTGAGCGCATCGAATTCTGGCAGGGCCGTCCGAGCCGTCTGCACGATCGCCTCAACTACCGTGTGCAGGGCGCCGACTGGATTCTTGAACGTCTGGCACCTTAAGCAGTCTACCGAGCGGGATAGCCTGCCGCAGCGGCCTCCAGCCACTTCGGCAGATCCCGGCGCTTGATCTTCTGCATCTGAGCATTCGCTAACTGTTCGAGCATGAAGGCACGTTTTCCTTCATCCTTGCCCGCCAGTGACAGCGCCAGGTCGCGATCCATCCAGCGCTTGATCCGCACGTACAACCACCAATGGAAGTACAAACCAGCGGCAGTGGTGACGACGATGATGAAGTAATCCATGAAAATCCTTGGTGTCCGTGGCGCGGAATCGGTAATTTGGCGCTACTGTTGGGAAACCTTGCAGGCGTCTGTACCGCGCCTGAATGAAAGCCAATTTATCCGGGCGGCGTCGTGACAGGCGTCAAGCCACGGAGTTTAATGAATATATGTTCCTTTGGAGTTGATGCTATGCGTAAGTCTGTTCTGCTGGTTGCTTCCTTTTCCACGATGGCGATGTTGCTTACCGGCTGCCAATCGAGCCTGACCGGTGACTCCTACTCCCGTGACGAAGCGCGTCGTGTGCAGACGATTCGCATGGGCACCATCGAATCCCTGCGTCCGGTGAAAATCGAAGGCACCAAGACCCCGATCGGCGGCGCTGCAGGTGCAGTGGTCGGCGGCGTCGGCGGCAGCGCCATCGGCGGCGGCAAGGGCAGCATCGTTGCTGCGGTTATCGGTGCGGTGGCGGGCGGTCTGATCGGTTCGGCGACTGAAGAAGGCCTGACCCGTACCCAAGGTGTGGAAATCACCGTGCGTGAAGACGATGGCAGCATGCGTGCCTATGTGCAGCAGGTGCAGGAGAACGAAGTGTTCCGCGTTGGCGAGCGCGTGCGCATCTCCACCGTTGGTGGGACCAGCCGCGTTTCGCACTAAGCGGAATTCAGGGTAAAGAAAACCCCGATCAGGTGACTGGTCGGGGTTTTTTGTTTTTTGCTTCCAATTCGGTAAGTCAGTAATCAGCACAGGTGCCCATGAAAAACTCCAAACCCTTCGGGAGGCTAACTTTGAGAAGAGTTTTCAGCGCAGTGACTTGATCTGTAGTCAATAGCAGCTCTCCGGGTTCCAATTCATTCAGGGGCTTAGACTCAATGAACTGTGCAACTTTTTCGTTCATCTCGCTATCTTGGATATACAGCTCGAATTGCAAAGAGTCATCTTGAACGTCATCAGGGTAAAAGCCGGTTATCGAAAGGTAGCGCATAAAGTTTCAATAGCCTGTTTGTCGGTATTAACTGTAGTCAAACGAAATTTGATAGTCGTTGGCACTCAGAATGATTTGATGTTGAAAGTACGGCTGAATGGTCGCACCCCACTTCTCGACGACGTTGAAGCTGCCATTATTGATGTTGCCCTCCACCGGAATGCCCAAGGCATTCAGTACTGATTCATCATCCCCCAGATCTTTTGACGACTCCTCGCCCTGCAATTGCAGGGTTGCTGTGTCGTACCATTCCAGTCTCAGTTCTAGCCCCATCTCTTCCTCACATATATCTTTTTTTGATATTTTTTCGGGTGTTGAATGGGTGCCTACCAGTTGTTGCGGTATACGAACGATATCTGATAGTCGTAAGACGAATATTGAATGAAGTGCTGGAAGTACGGTTGAAGAATCTTTAACCAATCGGATTTAACATTAAATCCGCCATTATTTATGTTTCTGGCAGGCGACAGGCCTAACGCTTCAATTAGTGAGCAGTCCTCACCAAAATCTTTCGACAGCTCCTCTCCTTCACCCAGTTCGGTTTGCTTGTCATACCATTCAAGCCTGGCCTTCAGTCCCATGTAATCCTCATAAATATTTTTTGATATTTCGTTTCTTTTTGGGCGGATCTATCTGTTCGCCGGTCCTATGGTCGAAAGAGCCTAAATGGCTGCCATCGCTTGCGCGGTATGCCTCAAGTTCACCGTGCAGATAGTCCCATTCGTAGATTATCCGGCCTTTCGCGTTGATCCAGCGATCCCGAAGCCCTCCGTTGTATGGTGTTTTCTTTTTTGCTCTTCTCAAATCAGGAAAGGCTGTTATATCCACCGTTTCAGGAGCTGGGTGATAGGTATGACCCTCTTCGGCGGTACCTTTCGCAGCGCTGACAACAATGTAAATCGGTTTTACTCCCGACCCCACCGGAAAAACCAGAATGAAATCCCGGTACTCCGGCGGATAAACCGGATTCACCAGCATCCCATCCGCCGCTTTCGTCGGCGGATAAACCCAGATGTGCGGTGCCTGCGGTGCAGCCTCCAGCGCAGGAATGCCGAGGATGTCCGAGCCATTCACAGCCGGCGTCCAGATCAGTTCTACGCCTTCTCCCAAGTCAGCAATGAACTGGCTGTCGCGCAACTTGAACTGCACGACATCAACCATTTCCCAATCGCGATTCTTGCCGGTGTAGAAGCCATAGCCCTTCAGGCTGCCGTCGGCCTGCTGTTCGACCCTCAGCCGAACACGCGTTCGCGCCTGTTCAAGTCCACGCAGTTGCTCGTCGGTATAGAGTGCGCTGTCACCAAGGTTCGAGGGCATGAGCAGCGCTACCAGGGTCACCAATGGCGTGACCACTGCGGTGGATATAACTGTGGGCAGTGCTTTGAAAGCCGAACCCGTCAACGCAAAACTGCCGAAGCCTGCCGGGATGGCCGTTGCGCCGATTTTCTTGAGAGGCACTGCGCCGCTTTCATCGGCTTCACGCGCGCCCAGCAGAATCAGATCGCCGTAATCCTTCAGGCTGTCGGTCGGCACCATCCCCGAAGGACTGGAGTAATCGATAATCGCATCCGGCAATTTGCAGGACTTGGCAAATACGCAACCGGCACGCACGGGCTCGGCTTTCTTGACCGCCACCTCACGGCTGCGCTCGAAAGCCTCCTGCCGTGCCAGCATGGTGTCGTAAGCGTTTTGTCTGGCGTCGCGCTCGGCCAATTCCGTGGCCGTCATGTAGCGGTAGGTAACGTGATGCCCGTCGCCTTGCGGTGGGTTTTGAACCCGGGGGATGTCCTTGTTGCCAGCCACTGATCGTCCTTTCGTTCATCCATCGACAGCCCTTCGCAAAGGGCTGCGCAACGTTAACGAAGCAGGAAAATGGTGGCTGTAGGACGCGTCTCTAAAGACGTGGGAT
>NZ_JBFUIR010000045.1:0-74788 GCF_056401755.1 Pseudomonas sp. P4_D7
GCTTGCTCGCGAAGGCGGAGTGTCAGTCAACACAGTCTTCTCTGACCGGCCGCCTTCGCGAGCAAGCTCGCTCCCACAGTGGTCAATGGGTTCTGGATGTTTACGGAATGTGAGCTAGATTGCACGACATGCCTTTAGCCGAATCCGTTTTCGATTACGAAGCCCGCCTCGCTGCTTGTGCCCGTGGCGAGCGTTCGGCCCTGCGCGATTTGTATGTGCAGGAAGGTCCGCGTCTGCTCGGCGTGGCCAAGCGCCTGGTGCGCGATACGGCGCTGGCGGAGGACATCGTTCATGAGGCCTTCATCAAAATCTGGAACGGCGCGGCGGGGTTTGATCCGGCGCGCGGTTCGGCGCGTGGCTGGATGTTCAGCGTGACCCGGCATCTGGCGCTGAATCTGCTGCGTGATCACGGCCGGGAAACGCCGTTCAGCGAGGCCCACGAAACCGCTGCGGACGATGCCAGCTTCGACGCCCACGCGCATTCGGCGCGTATCCACCATTGCCTTGAACAGCTGGAGCCACAACGGCGCAGTTGCGTCCTGCATGCTTACGTCGACGGCTACAGCCACGCGCAGATTGCCGCGCGCCTCGACACGCCGCTGGGCACCGTCAAAGCGTGGATCAAGCGCAGCCTCAATGCCTTGCGGGAGTGCATGGGATGACCAGCGAATCAGCGCAGGAACGAGATGAACTGGCCGGCGAATATGTGCTCGGCACGCTGTCGTTCGAACAGCGCAGCGAGGTGCAACGGCGCTTGCCGAATGATCCGCAATTGCGCGCAGCGGTAGACGCCTGGGAACGGCGTCTGCTGGAGCTGACGGATCTGGCCGAACCGCAGCAACCCTCGGCGCAGTTGTGGCAACGCATCGAGCGCAGTGTCGGTCGACTGGCGCGGCAAGCACCTTCAACTTCATGGTGGAACCTGCTGCCGCTCTGGCGTGGGTTGAGCGCAGCCGGTTTGGCCGCCACGTTGATTCTGGGTTCGATCCTGCTGACCCAGACCACGCCGAAACCCAGCTATCTGGTAGTGCTGGTTGCGCCGCAGGACAAGGCCCCGGGCTGGGTGATTCAGGCGAGCAATTCGCGGGAAATTCAGTTGATTCCGCTCGGTGTGGTTGAGGTGCCGACGGACAAGGCGCTGGAATTCTGGACCAAGGCTGATGGCTGGCAGGGACCGGTTTCGCTGGGGCTGGTCAAGCCTGGACAGGCGTTGTCGGTGCCGTTGGACAAGTTGCCGCCGCTGCAACCCAATCAACTATTCGAGCTGACACTTGAGGGCGCCAATGGCTCGCCGATCGGCAAACCGACCGGGCCGATTCAGGCGATCGGGCGCGCTGTGAAGGTGCTGTGAGGCTCTGCTCTGCGGCTCCTGGCTACCATCATCGGCATCGATGTTCACCATCACGGCAATGAAGTTCTCATAAAAAATCCCGGGCGTAACATCTGCTCCATACCAACCAACAACACCCCGGAGCACACCATCATGAAACGCCAAACTCTTCTCGGTATCGCTTTCTCGGTCTTCGCTATCAACGCTTTCGCCGCTACCCCGGCCCACACCATGATCGCCGAAGGCGGCTCGGACAAACTGATCGAAAGCCGTTTGGCTGAAGGTGGTTCGGATCGTCTGCTTGAACGTCGCGTTGCTGAAGGTGGTTCGGATCGTCTGCTCGAACGCCGCGTTGCCGAAGGTGGCGCTGATCGTCTGCTTGAACGTCGCGTTGCTGAAGGTGGTTCGGATCGTCTGCTTGAACGTCGCGTTGCTGAAGGTGGCTCGGATCGTCTGATCGAACGCCGCGTTACCGAAGGTGGTTCGGATCGTCTGCTCGAACGCCGCGTCGCTGAAGGTGGCTCGGATCGTCTGATCGAACGTCGCGTTGCTGAAGGTGGCTCGGATCGTCTGATCGAACGTCGCGTTGCCTGATGATTGGCTGTAAGCGCAACAACCCAGAGAAACCCGGCTCCCTTGGCCGGGTTTTTTATGTCTGTCTGATTTATCCGGCCTTGGCCATGCAGCGCTTGTAGCGCTCGTCCACGCGCTTGGCGAACCACGCTGTGGTGAGTTTGCGGGTGATCTTCGGGCTCTGCAGCACGATCCCCGGCAACACCGCGCGCGGCAGCTTTTTCCCCTCCGCTTGCTCCGCCAGTTCGAACACCCGCTGATAGAGTTTGGTCTCTTCGAATTCCAGGGTTTTGCCCTTCTCCAATTGGTCGCGAATCGTCGGGTTGCGCATGCCCAATGACTTGCCGAGGGTGCGCACCGCCAGTTCCGTGCCGCCGGGCATGATCGAGTCGTAGCGGATCAGGTCGCCATCCAGCGCCAGCGGGATGCCCGAGGCGCGGCTCACCGCGTTTTGAAATGCGGCATTACGACTGGCGTACCACCCGGCGTTGAAATCGGCGAAGCGATAAAGCGGCTCGCGATAACTCACCGGGTAACCGAGCAAGTGGGCAATACCGAAATACATGCCACCACGGCGGCTGAACACCTCGTGGCGGATCGTGCCGTCTACCGGGTACGGATAATCCTTGGCGTGTTGCTCGGCAAATTCGATGCTGACCTGCATCGGCCCGCCGGTGTGCACCGGGTTGAAGCCACCGAACAGCGTGCGCCCCATCGGCACCCGGCCGATGAAGTCGTCGAAAATACCGCTGAGTTCTTTCTCACTGCGTGCGGCGTTCAAGCGTTCGCTGTAGGTCTTGCCGTTGGTTGAGCGCACTTGCAACGCGCCGCTGACCAACAGGCTGGGGATGTGCACTTTGGCGGCGCGACGGTCGATTTCGTCGCGGGCAATCTTGCCTAGGCCGGGCACCGTGGGGTCGGCCTGAAAGGTAGATTCCTGTTCGGCAACGGCCAGCACCGAACACAGATTCTGCGTGGTCGGGCTGATGTTCTGCGCGGCAAACGCGGCGTAGATATCGGTGGCCCAGCCTTGCCGATCGGCAGTCTTGGCCGGCATCAGCCGCACGATCTCGGCCTTCACTTCAGCAGGCGCACGGGGCGCCGGTTCTTGGCTGCGTTGCCCGGCGCAACCGGCGAGCACCAGCAGTGCGGCGAGGGTGATCGGTAATTGAAAGTTGTGCATGAAGCTTTATCCAGTCCGTTAAGCCCAAACCACCATACACAATCCGTGTAGGAGCTGCCGCAGGCTCCTACACAGGAATGCGGGTATTGAAGGGGTGATGACAAACTGATTGCAAGTCGCTACTGAGAAAACCTATCATTTGCACCTGGAGTCGCATTTGCGCAAGGAGTTCCCGCGCCGCCCTTATTTTTCTCACTGGCCGTGCGCCTCCAGGTCCCTACATGCCCGTTCCAGCTCGACTCGCCGTCCCGTTTCGCCCGACGCTTCTCGCCCTGCTGTGCTCCCTGACTGTCACCGCCCACGCCGCTGAAGGCGATACCAAAGCGCTGGTGCTGGACGACGTCAACGTCAACGCCCAAGCCCCGACGCCCAACGCCCTGCCCCCGGTTTACACGGGTGGTCAGGTCGCCCGTGGCGGCCAGCTCGGCGTGCTGGGTAATCAGGACATGATGGACGTGCCGTTCAGCGCCGCCTCCTACACCGAACAATTGATTCAGGATCAGCAGGCCGAAGACGTCGCCGACGTATTGCTCAACGATTCGTCGGTGCGTCAGGCCTCCGGTTTCTCTAACCAGGCGCAGATTTTCATGATCCGCGGCCTGCCGCTGACCGGCGACGACATTTCCTATAACGGCCTGTACGGCGTGCTGCCCCGGCAGATCATTTCCACCGATGCGCTGGAGCGCGTGGAAGTGTTCAAAGGCCCGAACGCCTTTATCAATGGCGTGACCCCGACCGGTTCCGGCATTGGCGGTGGCGTCAACCTGCAACCGAAACGCGCTGGCGACGTGCCGCTGCGTCGTTACACCACCGACATCAACAGCGAAGGTCGCATCGGTCATCACTTCGACATTGGCCAGCGCTTCGGTGAAGACAACCGCTTTGGCGCCCGGATCAACCTGTCCCAGCGCGAAGGCGACACCGGCATCGATCACGAAAACCAGCGCTCGAAACTGTTTGCCATCGGCCTCGATTATCGCGGCGACGCCCTGCGCATTTCCGGCGATTTCGCGTATCAAAAAGAACGCGTCAACGGTGGCCGCAACTCGGTCAACCTCGGCACTGCCACGCACATTCCGGATGCGCCGTCGGCCGACACCAACTACGCGCCGAAGTGGGGTTACACCGACATCGAAGACACCTTCGGCATGCTCCGCGCCGAATACGACCTGAATGACAACTGGACCGCCTACGCGGCCGGCGGCGCCAAGCACACCCGCGAAGTCGGGCGCTACAACTCGACCACCCTGGTCGGTAACAACGGCGCGTCGTTCACCACCGGCTCGTTCATTCCGCACGACGAAGACAACACCAGCGTCATGGCCGGCCTCAACGGCAAATTCGATACCGGCGCGGTCAGCCACAAGCTCAACTTCGGCCTGACCGGAATCTGGGCCGAACAACGCAGCGCCTATGATTTCGACCTGACCAAGTACGCCAACAACATCTACCACCCGGTACAGACGCCGTCGCCAGTGGGCAATTTTGCCGGCGGCGACTTGAATGATCCGGGCATCGTCGGCAAGACCTTCAACCGCAGCATCGCACTCTCCGACACCCTCGGTTTCTTCGATGATCGCCTGCTGGTCACCGCCGGCCTGCGTCGCCAGCAACTGGTGGTGCAAGGCTACAACTACGCCAGTTGGGGCAGCGGCGGCCGCAAGTCGAGCTACGACGAATCGATTACCACACCGGTCTACGGTGTGGTGTTCAAGCCGTGGGAACACGTGTCGTTCTACGCCAACCACATCGAAGGCCTGGCCCAGGGCCCAACCTCGCCGACCAGCACCGGCGGCTTTCGCGTGACCAACGGCAACGAAGTCTACGCACCGGCGCGTTCCAAGCAGACCGAAGTCGGGGTGAAAGTCGACATGGGCACTTACGGCGCCAGCCTGGGTGTCTATCGCATCGAACAGCCGAGCGACGGTTACTGCAACATCGACAGCGCCACCACCTGCACCTACGTGCGTGAAGGCGAGCAGGTCAACAAAGGCGTGGAAATGAACGTGTTCGGCGAACCGATCCAGGGCCTGCGCCTGATCAGCGGTCTGACCCTGATGGACACCGAACTGAAGAACACCCTCAACGGCGCCAACGACGGCAACCGTGCGATCGGTGTGCCGACCTTCCAGTTCAACGCCGGCGCTGACTGGGATGTGCCGGGCCTGCAAGGCGTAGCGCTGAATGCGCGGATGCTGCGCACTGGCGGTCAATACGCGGATGCGGCGAACAATCTGAGCCTGCCGACCTGGAACCGCTTCGATGCGGGGGCGCGTTATGCGTTCAAGATGTCGGAGAAGGACGTGACGTTGCGTCTGGGTGTGGAGAATCTGGCGAACAAGAAGTATTGGGAATCGGCTCAGGGGGGTTATCTGACTCAGGGTGAGCCGCGGGTGGCGAAGTTGTCCGGCACCATTGATTTTTAAAGCTGAAAAGCCCCTCACCCTAGCCCTCTCCCAGAGGGAGAGGGGACTGACCGTGCTGTTCTTTCGAGCTACACCGACCTGAAATATCGAGTCGTACTCAAGTCTTAAAAAACACACAAATCGGCTCCCCTTCCCCTCGCCTTTTAGAGGAAAGGGGACTGACCGTGGTGTTCTTTCGAGCTACACCGACCTGAAATATCGAGTCGAACTCAGGTTTTGAACGGACCCCAAATCGGCTCCCTCTCCCTCGGGAGAGGGCTGGGGTGAGGGGCGCGTATTTACGTCACACAACAGCACCCCAGCCGAACACCATCAAAACCTCCCCGTCTGGCCGATCAACTGGCCAGCCTCTCCTTCTGATCCATACTTGCTGCACAGCAAACGGAGGACAGGCCCATGAACCGCAGCGACGTTCTGATCATCGGCGCCGGCCCGACCGGGCTGGTGCTGGCCCTGTGGCTGAGCAAACTGGGCGTGCGCGTGCGCATCATCGATAAAACCTCCGCGCCCGGCACCACGTCGCGAGCGCTGGCGGTGCAGGCGCGCACCCTCGAGTTGTACCGGCAACTGGACCTCGCCGACACCGTGGTGCGCAACGGCCATCGAGTGGCGGCGGCGAATTTCTGGGTCAACGGCAAACCGATCGCGCAGTTGCCACTGAATCGCATCGGCGAAGGCCTGACGCCCTACGCATTCGTCGAAATCTTCCCGCAGGATCAACACGAACGGCTGCTGATCGAGCGTCTTGAAGACTACGGCGTCACGGTCGAACGCGATACCACCCTGGAAAGCTTCGAGGAAACCGGCGACGGCCTCACCGCGCACTTGCGCCTGCCCGATGGCGAGCAGGAAATCTGCCAGGCCTGTTATCTGGCGGGATGTGATGGCGCCCGCTCAGTGGTGCGCAAAACCCTCGACACCGGTTTTCCCGGCGGCACCTATCAGCAGATTTTCTACGTCGCCGACGTCAAGGCCAGCGGCCCGGCGATGAACGGCGAGTTGCACCTGGATCTGGATGAGGCGGACTTCCTCGCCGTGTTTCCCCTGGCCGGCAAAGGCCGCGCGCGGCTGATCGGCACGGTGCGTGATGAGCGCGCGGATCGCGCCGAAAGCCTGGAATTCTCCGACGTCAGCAGCCGTGCCATCGAACACCTGAAAGTGCATATCGAAGACGTGCACTGGTTCTCGACCTACCGCGTGCATCACCGCGTGGCCGAGCATTTTCGCAGTGGCCGCGCCTTTCTGCTCGGCGATGCCGCGCATGTGCATAGCCCGGCGGGCGGTCAGGGCATGAACACCGGCATTGGCGACGCGATCAATCTGGCGTGGAAACTCGCCGCCGTGCTCAGCGGTGCCGCCGAACCAAACCTGCTCGACAGCTACGAAACCGAACGCATTGCCTTCGCCCGCCGATTGGTGTCGACCACCGATAAAGTCTTCAGCTTCGTCACTGCCGAGGGGCGCATGGCTGACTTGCTGCGCATGCGTGTGGCACCGTTTCTGATCCCGAAAATGGCTTCGTTCGAGGCCAGTCGCGAGTTCCTTTTTCGCACCGTGTCGCAAGTCACCCTCAACTATCGCGGCATGCCGCTGAGCCAGGGCGCCGCCGGCCAGGTGCATGGCGGCGATCGCTTGCCATGGGCGCATGATGGTGAGGGGGATAATTACGAACCGCTAAGGCAACCGTGCTGGCAGGTGCATGTGTACGGCGACACCAGCGACGAAATGATCGCCTGGTGCAATGAACACCATTTACCGCTGCATGTGTTCGACTGGCGCCCGGCGTTTGAAGCGGCAGGATTAGGGCGCAACGGTTTTTATCTGCTGCGCCCGGATACTTATGTGGCGATTGCCGAAAGCAGCGCGGACCCGAAAGTGATTGAACGCTACTTCCGCGATCACGGCATCCGGCCCTACTTCAACTGCCCCTGACACACCACAAATCAAATGTGGGAGCGAGCTTGCTCGCGAAGGCGTCGTGTCAGTCAACATGGATGTCTGCTGAAAGACCGCTTTCGCGAGCAGGCTCGCTCCCACAGGGATAATGCGGTGACCTTTAGATCCCGGCCAGGGCCAAATCCATCGCAAAGTAAGTAAAGATCAAATCAGCACCCGCCCGCTTGATCGCGCCCAGACTCTCTCGCACCACGCGATCCTCATCAATTGCCCCGGCCTGCGCGCCAAACTTGATCATCGCGTACTCGCCACTGACCTGATACGCCGCCAGTGGCAGGTTCGAGGCCTCACGAATGTCGCGGATGATGTCGAGGTAAGCGCCGGCCGGTTTGACCATCAGCGCATCGGCGCCTTCCTGCTCGTCGAGCAGCGATTCGCGCAGGGCTTCGCGGCGGTTCATCGGATTCATCTGATAGCTTTTGCGGTCGCCTTTCAGCGCACTGCCACCGGCCTCGCGGAACGGGCCGTAGAGTGCCGAGGCGAACTTGGTCGAGTAAGCCATGATCGGAATCTGGGTGAACCCGGCCGCGTCGAGTGCCTGACGAATCGCCCGCACCTGACCATCCATCGCCGCCGACGGCGCGATCACGTCGGCACCGGCGCGAGCAGCGGCTACAGCCTGTTTGCCGAGGTTGATCAGGGTCTGGTCGTTGTCGACCTCATGGTTGTGCATCACGCCGCAATGGCCGTGATCGGTGTATTCGCAGAAGCACGTGTCGGACATCACGATCATCTCCGGCACAGCGTCCTTGGCGATGCGCGACATGCGCGAGACCAGACCGTCTTCGCGCCAGGTGTCGCTGCCGTTGCTGTCCAGATGATGCGACACGCCGAAGGTCATCACCGACTTGACGCCAGCACGGGCATAACGCTCGATTTCGCTGGCCAGTTTGCGCTCGGGAATGCGCATCACCCCGGGCATGCTCTTGATCGGCACGAAGTCATCGATTTCTTCCTCGACAAAAATCGGCAGCACCAGATCATTCAGGCTGAATTCGGTTTCCTGGAACAGGCTGCGCAGGCTCGCATTGCGGCGCAGACGGCGGGGACGTGCTTCGGGGAACTGACTGGACATGAGGGCCTTTCCTGAAAACGGCAGATGAGACGAAAGTCGTAGGGGGCGAAGCTTATGCCTTGCGGGGCGCGCGGTACAAACCTGGATCAATCAAGAGTGCATTACCGGGGGTGTAATAATCCCTGTGGCACAACAAACCCCCTGTGGGAGCGAGCTTGCTCGCGAAGTTGGTGTATCAGCAATAGCAATGCTGGCTGACACGACGCCTTCGCGAGCAAGCTCGTTCCCACAGGGTTATGTGTATAGCCCTGAGATTACGAGGGGATGGTCAGGCCGCGAATGACCGCTGGGCGGGCGAGGAATCGCTCCAGTACGCGGGTGACATTCGGGAAGTTGCTGATCCCGACCAGATCACCCGCTTCATAAAACCCGATCAAGTTACGCACCCACGGAAACGTAGCGATATCAGCGATGGTATAGCGCTCGCCCATGATCCAGTCACGGCCCTCGAGCCGGCCGTCGAGCACCTTGAGCAGACGTTTGCTTTCATCGACGTAACGATCACGCGGGCGCTTGTCCTCGTAATCCTTGCCAGCGAATTTGTTGAAGAAACCGAGCTGGCCGAATATCGGACCGATGCCGCCCATCTGGAACATCAGCCACTGGATGGTTTCGTAGCGCTGCGCACCTTCCTGCGCGAGCAACTGGCCGCTTTTGTCGGCCAGATAAATCAGGATCGCACCGGATTCGAACAGCGCCAGTGGCTGATCTTCGGGGCCATGCGGATCCAGGATCGCCGGGATCTTGTTGTTGGGGTTCAGCGAGAGGAACTCGGCAGACAATTGATCATTACTGTCGAAAGCGACCTTGTGCGGCTCGTACGGCAGGCCGATCTCTTCGAGCATGATCGAGACTTTGACGCCGTTGGGCGTCGGCAAGGAATAGAGCTGAATCCAGTCAGGGTACTGCGCCGGCCATTTCTGAGTGATCGGGAACGCGGACAGATCGGTCATGGGAAGCATCCAGTCACAAATTAAAGCCAGATCATAATTCAGAGCCGCCGCAGCCTGTGATCTTTTGGCCAGTGCTCGCCCACATCAATCCTCGATAAGGCTGTCAAGCCACGCATATTCAATTTTGTTGCGCTGCAACGTCTGCAGGCTTTTCGCCGCGTAAACAACGCTGTCAGCATTGTTCGCGGCCATGTGCGCGCGCATTTGCGAATTGGCATTGAACAGGTCAACCGCCGTATGAAGGTCCAGATCGTCGTCGACGCCCAGGTAATCACTGACGCCGAACAAAAAGCTATCGTGATCGTCCCCGAAGGCCTTCAAGTAATCGACCGTCAATCCACCACGCATGATCGCTTCGGAAACACCGCGCTCCGGCACGTCATAAATGCTTGGCAAATCCGGGCTCAACAGACCTTGCAGATGGTTGTTCAGATAGAAGAAATCCGCGGCATTGGGCCCGATGGCCTGGAACCGGTCAACTCTGTTGGTGTGCAACATTTCATGGCCCAGCGACATACTCAAAATTCCACGTCGCATGTACTTCCGGTTGATGAAGAACCGGCCATGAAAATCTCTTTTGTACATCCATGCGGCGGCGTCATTATCGACATCAACGCCGATAAATTTTTCCTCCCCCCACACGCCCTGATACTCCCTGGACAGCGCCAGGCCTCGCGAGACTGACTCAGCGAATTGCCCTGCAACGACTCGATGGTCAGCGCCAAAGAAGCTTGTGTAAACCGCATCGGCTTCGTGCAGATTTTGACTTATGGCGTAATTGGCATCAGAGAAAACCGTTTCGATCGCCCGCAACTCCGAACGAATGAGTGCTGCCTGTTTTGGCTTGAACTGCTTCAACCCACGCGCAACCAGGGTGGCACCGATCAACGTGTCACGCTCGATCATGTCTTCGCTGCCATCATGAATCCGTTTTTTTGCGGTCGATTCATTTCTGATGCCGCGAATCAGCTCATCAATATCGATATCAATCACGTTGGCTAAGTCAGAGGAAGGCTGAGCAGCGGCGAGCTTCCACAGCCTGTTTTGCGGATCAAAGATCAGCGCCGGCCCGGAAGCTGCCAATTCCGATGCCAATGTCGCCCGATACTCGCCGGTTGCTGCTGTTTGCCGAACCTGAACGATCTCGTCGTGAGCAATATCGACGTATTGGCGCCCGTTGAAGATCCTCAAGCCCTGGGCATCGGCCGCAGGCAAGCTGGCCGGTGATTTCAAGCGATAGTGTTCAAGTGATCCGACCACAGGACGAATAGGTAAAACCCCGGCAGACGGCAATGCTGAGACCGTGAAAGGTGTAATCGACATTTCAGGTTGATTGGCAGCCGCCACCTGCGTTTGCGGCTCATCAAGCCGCGAATTCTTCACCAGCCCGTCGTCGGCGAGCACACCGTTGCTTCTTTTACGAGACGGGTTTGCGTCCGCCAGTCCAGGGCTGGACAGCGAGTGGGTGGCGGTTTTGCGAACAATGCCCATAAAAATCCTTTTTTTAAGAGTGCTGCCCAATGAAAAACCAGGCAGACGTCGCGATAGTCGTCTATCACACAGGCGCCATTGCAATCGACTGGGCAGCATCGGGTGCGGTACATGGATATCGCACATAAAAGGGAGTTTTGTGCATTCTCGTGGAGCCGGCGCAAAAAAACGTCTGCTGCGTCGAACCGTAACATCCTGTCGCTAACCTGTGCCCAAGCCGTTGAAGTTTGCCGCTAAAGTGCCGCTCACTCGTACGGATCGAACCAAATCGGCCCCAAGGGACTCTGAGCTATGGCTTTGTTGCAGAGGAAGCCGTTCACGACAGGGAAAACACCCGGCGCTGGGAGCCCGCGGTGTAAAGGTTTGTCAGCCTTAACCGAATTTGCTGAAGAACCTTTTATTTCATGACGATCCTTATGCGATTCGCCAAACGTTTCAAACACCGCGCATATGTGGCCCTGCCTTCCCTGCTGGCCGTCAGTGCGCTACTCCTGTCGCTGGAGTCCAGCGAAAGCCGCGCGCAACCGGTGGACGGTACCCAGACGCTGGTGTTCCTGCGCCATGCGGAGAAACCCGAAGGTGGCCTCGGCCAGCTCAACTGTCAGGGCCTGAACCGCGCCATCGACCTGTCGACGCTGCTGCCGGAGAAATTCGGCAAGGCCGATTACGTGTTTGCCGCCAACCCGACGCGCAATGTCGAGGAAGGTGAGCTGGATAATTCCTACAGCTACATTCGCCCGCTGATGACCATCAGCCCCGCCGCGATCAAGCTCGGCCTGCCGGTGAACATTGAGTTCTCGGCCAACGACACCAGCGATCTGGCCCGCGAACTGCTGGAAGACAAGTATCACAACTCGACGATCTACACCGCCTGGTCCCACGGCTATCTGCCGGAGCTGATCAACAAGGTGGCGGGCAACGCGGTCGGCGAGAAGCAGAACATCACCGATGACTGGGCGGGCAACGATTTTGACTCGCTGTACGTGCTGACCCTGACCTGGCACAACGGCAAGGCCAGTCTGCAGAGCCACAGCTACAAGCAGGGGCTGGATCATGGCAAGGAAACCTGCCCGACCTGAGTGTTGTGTGGCCTGGCCCGGCTCCTTCACGAGCAAGCTCGCTCCCACATTGGATTTGCGTGAAATACAAATCCCCTGTGGGAGCGAGCTTGCTCGCGAAGAGGCCAGCCGCTACAACCTCATAGCGTCTGATTCACTCGCTCACGCAGATACTCAAGCACCGCCCCACGCTCCCCGGCAAACTCGATCCGCCCGCCCTTCTTCTCGCGCTGGAACACATACATCGGGTCGTAATACTCACGCAGCAAGCCTTCGATCCAGCCGCGATGCAAGTCCACCGCCCCACTCCGCCCCTGCTCGATCAACGCCTCTTCCATCAACAGCAGCATTCGCCGATGACGCTCGCCACCGAGGCGTTTTTGCACATTGTTGAGGCTTTCCAGCAGGCGTTCAGAGAACAACGTGAAGCCCTCTTCACCGTGCACTGCCGTAAATTCCGCTGACAGATCCACCACGTAATCACGCAGAATCCGCTCCACGCGATCGTCAAAACTGTCCTCCAGCCAGACCATCGGGTACTGCTGCATGCCCTGATACAGCGGCAGCGGCAAGGCGCAACTGCCGACCACCCGACTCTCGTCCTCCAGCACGAACTGCGCAAACCCCGCGTCGCGTTTCTTGAGAATATCGATGGCCAGGCGGTTTTCAAAATCGATGTTCGACGGCTGTCCGGTGGCGCGTTTGCCGAAGCTTGAGCCACGATGATTGGCGTGCCCTTCCAGGTCCAGGCCATTGCGCAACTGCACCAGCACTTCGGTCTTGCCAGTGCCGGTCATGCCACCGAGCAGGACGAAATCACATTGCGCGATGGCCTGTTCAAGGGTGTCGATGAGGAAGTTGCGCATCGCTTTGTAACCACCGCCGATGCGCGGATAGTCGATGCCAGCCTCGTCACGCAGCCATTGCTGGGTGATCTGCGAGCGCAGGCCGCCACGAAAGCAATACAGATAACCGTCAGGATGGGCGCGGGCAAAATCGGCCCAAGCCTCGATACGCTCGGCCTTCACCGCGCCCGAAACCAGTTGATGGCCCAGCTCGATGGCGGCCTGCTGGCCGTGTTGCTTGTAGCAGGTACCGATCTTCTGCCGTTCGACATCATTCATCAGCGGCAGGTTGATCACGCCGGGGAACGCGCCCTTGTGAAACTCGACCGGCGCACGGGCATCCATCAGCGGCCGATCGTTGAGGAAAATGTCTCGGTAGTCAGTGCAGTCGCGGAGCATCAAATCACCTCGACTGCGTTCGTCTGTCGCTCAACCAGTTCGCCGATTGGCGCAAGGTTCAAGCCCAGTTCAGCGGCGACGGCGAGGAATTCTTCGTGGCCTTCAGGCGTCACCGCGATCAGCAAGCCCCCGCTGGTTTGCGGGTCGCAGAGCACGCGCTTGTGCAACTCCTGCACACGGCCGACCTTGCTCGCATAGCTGTCGAAATTGCGCAGCGTACCGCCGGGGACACAACCTTGATCAAGGTAATACTCGACGCTGTCCAGACGCGGCACGCGGTCGTAGGCAATGCGTGCAGTGAGTTGGCTGCCATCGGCCATTTCCACCAGATGTCCGAGCAGGCCAAAACCGGTGACGTCGGTCATCGCCGTGACGCCGGTGAGTTTGCCGAAGCGACTGCCGGGTTTGTTCAGGGTGCACATCCAGTCGCGGGCCACGCCGACGTCGGCGGCGCGCAGCTTGCCCTTCTTTTCGGCGGTGGTGAGGATGCCGATGCCCAGCGGTTTGGTCAGGTACAACAGGCAACCGGCGGTGGCGGTGTCGTTGCGCTTCATATGGCGCTTCTCGACCAGACCGGTGACGGCGAGGCCGAAGATCGGCTCTGGCGCATCGATCGAATGCCCGCCTGCCAGTGGAATGCCCGCCGCGTCGCACACGGCACGGCCGCCGCGAATCACTTCACGCGCCACTTCCGGCGCCAGCACATTGACCGGCCAGCCGAGAATCGCGATGGCCATCAGCGGATCACCGCCCATCGCGTAGATGTCACTGATCGCGTTGGTCGCGGCAATCCGGCCGAAGTCGAACGGATCGTCGACAATCGGCATGAAAAAGTCGGTGGTCGAGACCACACCGCGCTCGGCATCAATTTCGTACACCGCCGCATCATCGCGCGAGGCGTTGCCGACCCACAGTTTCGGATCCAGGTTCTGTGCGCCGCTGCCGGCCAGAATCACTTCCAGCACCTGTGGGGAAATCTTGCAGCCGCAACCGGCGCCGTGGCTGTATTGGGTCAGACGAATCGGCTCGCTCATGGGGGAGTCTCAGGCTGTTGATGGGGCCGATTCTAGCAGAGCACGCCGGGTCTATCCGATCGTTCCCACGCTCCGCGTGGGAATGCAGCCCGGGACGCTCCGCGTCCCTTCCGGAGCCGGAACGCGGAGCGTCCCTAGAGGCGTTCCCACGCAGAGCGTGGGAACGAGCAGCTTGAGGCAAGGCAAAAAAAACCGCCCTCGCGGGCGGCTAAAAGTGCTTCGACCCTAAATCAGAAGCCCAGGCTGAAGCTGATGGTCATCGCATGGTCGTTGCTGTCGTTCGACAGTTGGCCGGAGTAGCCGACCCCGAGTTTGCCGGTCGGGCTGATCTGGAAGTCGACCCCCGCTTCGACGATGGCGCTGTCCTTGGCGATCGGCACACCTTGGGTGCTGAACGAGGCGCCGCCGTCGATGAAGGTCAGATCAGCGTCAGGCTTGGTGTCACCAAACGCATGGCGCCAGCCGAGCGCCGCGCGCGGGGTGAATTGCCCGCCGTTGGCCAGGGTGATGACTTTGCCGGCACGCACACCGAGGGTCGAGAAGGTGATGTCTTGATCGGCATCGGCCTCCAGGCGCCCTGCTCCGCCTTTTTCCTTGGCTTTGTCGCTGTCGTAGTTGACGTAGGCCAGCCCGGCGAACGGCTCAAGGGCAATGCCGCCGGCGTCAATCGTGTAACCGACTTCACCGAACACCTGGGCACTGCGCGCGTCGTAGTTGGCTTTCAAGCGGTCGTTGTAGCTGCCGACGCTGACGTTGCGTTTGGTCTCGATGTCGTGCCAGCTGTAAGCCGCGCCGAGGCGCACGGCCAGGGCATCGAACTGCGAGTTGAGGTACGCGGCCAGATGGTAGCTTTCGACGGTGGCGTCCGAGCGACGATCATGGGCATCAAGGTCGCTGCGGGTGTAACCGGCGGCCATGCCCACGCGCCACTGGTCATCGAGTTGCTTGTCGGTGCCGAGCATGAAGCCGCTGAGGTTACGATCGAGTTTCGCCGCATTGCTGTCGCCATCCGACTCACCCCACGCGCCAAGGGCCCGCGCCCAGCCAACCATTTCGCCGTGGCAACCGTTGCTGCTCAGTTGGTTGTCACTTGGCGCCAAGGCACGGCGTGGATCATCCGCGGCGCTGCACGACGGCTGGCGCATGCGATCGTTGACCGCGTCACGCACGTAGCGCGAATCCTCAAGGATCGCACTGGCGGTGCTGGCGTGGATCTCACCGGACAGACTGTCGAAGGCATTACGCGCACCGGCGACACTGAGGTTGACGATCTCGTTCTGCAACGCCGCGCCCGCCGGACCATTGTTCGACAGCGCAGTAGCAGTCCGGAACTGGTTGCCGGTGGCGGCGACATCGGCGAACGAATTGCCGTTACGGCTGACCACCAGGTTCACTGCGTTGGCGTCATACACCAGTGCCGTGTTGAGGAACGCGTATTGCGGCAGGTCCGCAGCGCTGAAGGTGCCGTTCACGCCACCGCCCGCGGAGATCAGCGAGTACGTGGTGTTGCCGGTGAACGGTGCCAGCGAGTTCACTTGCAAAGCGCCGCCCAGCGTTGCGGTGCCACCGACGGCCAACGGTGTCGCGGTTGGCGAACTGACGGTCAGCGCCAGCACCCCGTCGCTCGAATTGGTCAGGTTACCGGCCACGCTCAGGGTTCCGGCCTCAGCACCGGAAGCCACCACACCATGGTTGACCACCGAGCCGACGCTGCCATTACCACTCAACCCCGCGCCGTTGGCCACGGTAACTTGCCCACCCAACGACGCCCGCGCCGACCGGCTGCCGACTTGCAGCACGCCTTGATAGACTGCGACCGTGCCGCTGAATGGCTGATCACCGGTCAACAGCAAGGTGCCGGTACCGCGTTTAAGCATCGCGCCCAGTCCGCGCAACGATCCATTGAACTGACCGTTGAAGTTCTGCACGAAAAACAGCGAAGCGTTGTTGAGGATATTGCCTTGCAGGCTGGTGGTGTTACCGACCAGCGTACCGCCGCTGACGGTGGTGCCACCGCTGTAGGTGTTGGCGCCGCTCAATACCAGCGTGCCGGAATCAAGTTTCTCGATGCCGCCCGTGCCCACCAGCGGCGCGGAGATTTCCGCGCTCCCTCCGGCATTGACCCGCACTGGCGCGAGGCTGCCGCCCGCACCGTTGACCGGGGTCAGTGAGCCACCGGCACCCGGCGTCAGGCTGTAGCCGCCGGCGAGGAATTGCAGGCCGGTGAAGTTCTGATTGCCCTGCACGGTAACCGTACCTGCCTGACCGCCGAACACCGCGAACTGACCATTTGAAGCCAGCGCCTGAGTACCGCTCGGATCGGTCCAGTTGGTGCCCGGCCCCCAAACACCGCTGCCGCCACCGATGCTGCCGTCCGGATTGGTGGTGCCACCGTTCCAGAACTGCACCTCACCCGGGGTGCCTTGCACCAGCAGGTTGATCTGATTGGCAATCGCGGTTTGCAGGGTCAGATTGGCCGCCGACACCGGCAGGCTGCCATACACCAGACCGTTGTCGGTCAGGCTGCCGCCGTAGCTGAACAGTTGATAAACCCCAGTGCCGAAACCGCCGGCGTTGCTGATGTTCAACGTACCGTCGAGGGTCAGATTGCCGGCGACATTGACCACGGTGGTCGAACTGGCCGCCGAGCCGAGACTGAAATCCAGATTGGTCCCCGACGACAGTGCCAGCGAACCGACTGACAATGGCGTTGCCGTACCGCCACCCAGCAGCGTCGCGCCGCTGGCCAGTTGCACGGTCCCCCCAAACTGGCCACCACCGCCGATGCCCGCGCCGCTGGCAACGTTGACATTGGCGCTGTTGAGCACGCCGTTGACGATCAGGTTGCCGGCCTGCACCGAGGAATTGCCGGTGAAGCTGTTGTTGCCAGTCAGCAGCAACTCTCCAGCCCCGGTTTTGTTCAGCGTGCCGGCACCGGTGAGGTTACCGGTGTAGCTGCCGTCGGCGTTTTGCTCGAAGGTCAGGGTTGCGTTGTTGACGATCGCACCTTGCAGGCTACTGGTGTCACCGCGCGTCGTGCCGCCGTTCAGCGTGGTGCCACCGCTGTAGGTATTGGCACCACTGAGGACGAGATCGCCGCTACCGTTTTTCAGCAGACTGCCGATGCCGGTCACCGCACCGATCAATGTGGTGTTCTGATTACCCGCGAGGGTCAGTTGCGCGCCAAGGTTGATGGCATTGGCCAGTTGCAGCGCCGAGGTGCTGTCGAGCGTGCCGTCACCGGTCACGTTAAGCGCAGCGCTGCTGATCGCACTGTTGTTGCCAAGAACCAGCGTGCCGCCGGCGAGTTGAGTGCCGCCACTGAAAGTGTTGCTGCCGTTGAGGGTCAGGCTCGATGCGCCGGCCTTGATCAGGCTGCCGCTGCCGCTGACCACGCCGTCGAGGGTCAAAGCGTTGGAACCTGCGACATTCAAGCCACCGTTGAGCACAACATCGTTGCCCAGGCTGACGGCCGCGTTGCTGTCCAGCGCGGTGCCATCGGCGGCGGTCAATACACCAGTGCCGAGCGCCGCGTTGTTGCCAACGACAATCTTGCCGCCATTGAGCGCCGTGCCGCCGGTGTAGCCGTTGGCCGCGTTGAGCACCAGCGTACCGCTGTCGTATTTGCCCAGCGTGCCGCTGCCATTGAGCGCGACACCGATGGTTGCCGTGGCATTCGGGTCAACCCGCACCGTGGCATTGCCCAGCGAACCGTTGACCAGATTCAGCGAGCCCGCCGTGCCGTTCACCAGGCTGTAGCCATCGGTGACGAACTGCAGGCCGGTAACGGTTTGCGCGCCGTTGACGGTCACCGTGCCGGCCGCGCCCTGGAACACCGCGAAGCTGTTGGTCCAGGCCTGGTTGGTGGTGCCGTTGACGTCGGTCCAGTTGGTGGTGCCAGTGCCCCAAGTGCCGCTGCCGCCCTCTACCGAACCATTGGCCACCAGTTGATTGCCGTCCCAGAACTGCACGGTGACGCCCGGTGCGGTGACCAGCAGGTTGATCTGATTGGCCAGCGCGGTTTGCAGTTGTAGATCGCCCGGGCTGACGCTACCCGGCAACGTGCCGAAGAGCATGCCGTTGTCAGTCAGGCCGCCGGTGTAGTCGATCAGGCGATACACGCCGCTGCCAAAACCGCCGATGTCGCTGACATTGAGGGTGCCGTCGAGGGTCAGGTTGCCGCCGACATTGACCAGCGCATTGCCGCCACCGGACACCGGTGTGCCAAGTCCGACGTCGAAGTTTGAGTTGCCGTTCAACACCAGCGAACTGACGTTCAGCGTACTGCCAGTGACGCCAGCCAGATGACCGCCATCAGCCACCGTCACGGCACCGGTCAAGGTGCCGCTGCCACCGAGGGTGCCACCGTTGTTGACCAGCACGTTGCCGCTGGCCAGCGAGCCGTTGACCTGCAAGGTGCCGGCGTTGACGCTGGTGTCACCGGTCATGTCGCTGATGCCGCTGAGGGTCAGGGTGCCCGTGCCGAGTTTGCTCAGCCCGCCATCACCGCTGAGTATGCCGGCAAACGTGCTGCTGACGTTGTTGCCACCGAGGCTCAGCGTATTGCCAGTGCCGACCAGCGCAGTGCCGCTGCCGGTGAGGCTCGCGAGGCTGCCCGAAGCACCGAGATTCAGCGCCGCGCCACCCGCGAGATTGACCGTAGCGTTGTTGCCCAGCGCTGCGCCACTCAGTGTGGTCAGGCTGCCGGACGCCACATCGAACGTGCCGCTGAAGGTGTTGTTGCCACTCAGCGTGACGTCGGCCAGACCGTTTTTGCTCAGCGTACCGGCGCCGGCAATCACACCGCCAAGGGTCAGGTTGTTGTTACCGGCCAAGGCCAGATTGGCATTGACGTTGAGGTTGTTGGCCAGCACCAGTGGCGCGGAATTGTCGAGGGTCGAAGCACCCGCCACGGTCAGCGCGCCACTGCCCAGCGACGCGCCCGTACCAAGGGTCAACGTGCCGGCATTCAGCGTGGTACCGCCGGTGAAGGTGTTGATGCCGTTGAGTGTCAGGTTCGACGCGCCGTCCTTGATCAATCCACCCGCGCCGCTGACCACACCTGCGAGGGTCAGGTTGTTGCTGCCGGTGTTGCTCAGATTGGCGTTGAGCACGACGTTGTTGCCCAGGCTCAGCGCGCTGTTGCTGTCCAGCGCCGAGGCACCCGCCACGGTCAGGTTGCCCAGACCCAGCGCCGAGTTGCTGCCGGCGGTCAGCGTGCCGGCGTTGAGGGTGGTGCCGCCGAGGAAGTTGTTGTTGCCGCTGAGGGTCAGGTTGGCCGCGCCGTTTTTGCTCAGGCTGCCGGCGCCGTTGACCGTACCGGCCAAGGTCAGATCCGCCGTGCCGCCGATGCCGAGATTGCCGGCCAGGTTGACCGCGTTGTTTACCGAAACCGCCGTGCTGGCATCCAGAGTCGTACCGCCCGCCGCGTTCAACGTGCCGGAGCCGAGCGCCGAGTTCGACGCCAGAACCAGCCCGCCGGCATTCAGCGCTACCGGGCCGAGGAAAGCGTTATTGCCGCCGAGGGTCAGATTGGCCGTGCCGGTTTTGATCAGCCCGCCGGTGCCACCAATCACGCCGTTGAGGGTCAGCGCATTGCTGCCGACTACGGTGAGGTTACCGTTGAGCGTCGCCGCGTTAGCCAGTGTCACCGCCGCGTTGCTGTCCAGTTGCGTGCCGGCATTTGCCGTCAGCGTGCCGGTGCCGAGCGCGGTGTTGCTGCCGACGATAATCTTGCCGCCATCCAGTTGCGTGCCGCCGCTGTAAGTGTTGGCGCCGTTGAGCACCAAGGTGCCGGCGTCGAGTTTGTTGAGGATGCCGCTGCCATCGATATTGACGCCGATAGTGCCGGTGACGCCCGGATCGACCCGCATTGCTGTGGTGCCGCCAGTGCCGTTGATGGCCGTGAGTTGCCCTGCCGCGCCGTTGACCAGGTTGTAGCCGTCAGTGACGAACTGCAGGCCGGTAAACGCTTGCGTGCCGTTCACCGTCACGGTGCCAGCGCTGCCTTGGAACACCGCGAAGTCGCCGGCCCACGGCTGGTTGACCAGGCCGTTGGCATCGGTCCAGTTGGTCCCGACCGCGTTCCACGTACCGCTACCGCCATCGACCACGCCGTTGGCAATGGTCTGGCTGCCGTCCCAGTAACGGATGTTGCTGTTCGGCGCCGAGACTTGAATGTTGATCTGATTGGCCACGCCGGTTTGCACCAGCAGATCGCCGAGGCCGTAGCCGACCGGCACGCTGGCCACGTCCAGACCGAGGTTGGTCAGGCTGCCGGTGTAGTTGAACAAGCGATACACACCGACGCCGAAGCCGCCGGCATCGGTGACATTGAGATTGCCGTCGAGCGTCAGGTTGCCACCGACATTCATCAGCGATGAGGTCGACGGTGTGCCCAGTGCCACATCAACGTTGCTGCCGGTGCCGAGAGTCAGAGCGCCCGCCGACAAGGTGTTGCCCGACGACAACGCGAGATACCCACCGTTGTTGATGTTTACCGCACCGAGCGCCGAGCCGGTACCGGTCAGGGTGCCGCCGGTATTGACGTTGAGTTGAGCACTGCCCAGCGAACCGCTGAGATCAACGGTGCCGCCATTGATCGCAGTGTTGCCGGTGATGCCGCTGATCCCGGTGAGGTTCAAGGTGCCGGTGCCGACTTTGACCAGACCGCCGCTGCCACTGAGGTCACCGTCAAACGTACTGGTGACGTTGCCGCTGCCGACGGTCAGGGTGTTGCTGCCGGTCAGTTGCACACTGCCGCTGCCGGTCAGCGCGCCGAGGCTGGCGTCACTGCCCAGATTCAGCCCGGCACCGGCACTGATGTTGACCCCGGAGGTGTTACCCAACGCGTTGGTATTGAGCGTGGTGACGCTGCCCGAGACGATATTCAGCGCGCCGGTAAAAGTGTTGTTGCCGGCGAGGGTCAGATCCGACAGGCCGTTTTTGGTCAGGCTGCCGGCGCCGTCGATGATGCCGTTCAGGCTCAAATCGTTGTTGCCGGCAACCGTCAGCCCGGCGTTCAAAGTGATCGCGTTGCCAATGCCGAACGAGGCGCTGTTATCCAGCGTCGCCGCGCCGCCGACGACCAATGCACCGCTGCCCAGGCCGTTGGCATTGCCCAATGTCAGCGTACCGGCGTTGAGCGTGGTGCCGCCGCTGAAGGTGTTGTTGCCATTGAGGGTGAGATTGGCCGCGCCGTCCTTGATCAACTGGCCAGTGCCGCTGGTGACGCCGCCGAGGGTGAGGTTCTGCGTACCGCCCACGGTCAGCGCGGCATTCAGGGCGACGGCGTTGTTGAGGCTGACCAGCGGCGAATTGCTGTCCAGCGTTGCGGCGCCAGCGACGGTCAGCGCACCGGACCCCAGTGCCGAACTGTTGCCGACGGTCAACGTACCGGCGTTCAGCGTGGTGCCGCCGAGGTAGTTGTTGGCGGCGTTGAGAATCAGATTGGCCGCGCCGTCTTTCACCAGACTGCCGGCGCCGCTGACCAGACCGGTCAGGGTCATATCCGCCGTGCCGCCGATATTCAAGGCACCGGCGAGTGCCACGGCATTGTTCAGGCTGACCGCCGTGTTGGCGTCCAGCGTGGTGTTTGCCGCCGCGTTCAACGTACCGGAACCCAGCGCGGTGTTGCTGCCGACAATCAGTTTGCCGGTGTTCAACACGGTGTTGCCAAAATAAGTGTTGGCGCCGTTAAGGGTCAGGTCGGCAGCGCCGTTCTTGGTCAGTCCACCGATACCGGCGACCACGCCGCCGAGGGTCAGCGCATTGGAGCCACCCAGGGTCAGAGTGCCGCCGAGGTTAACGTTGTTTGCCAGCGTTGCCGCAGTGCTGGCATCCAGAGTGGTGCCGTTCGAGGCATTCAGTGTGCCAGTGCCGAGGGCGGTATTGGAGCCGACAATCAGCGAACCGGCGTTCAGGGCGGTGGTGCCGGTGTAGGTGTTGTTGCCGTTGAGGGTCAGGCTGGATGCGCCGGTCTTGATTAAACCACTGCCGCCACTGATCACCCCGCCAAGGGTCAGCGCATTGGCGCCGCCGGCGGTGAGGTTGGCGTTGAGGGTGATTGCGTTGTTCAGGGTCACCGCCGTGCTGCTGTTGAGGGTACTGGCCCCGGCGACAGTCAGTGCGCCAGTGCCCAGCGCCGCAGCGTTACCGACAGTCAAGCTACCGGCGTTCAACGTGGTCCCGCCAGCGAACGTGTTTACCCCATCGAGGGTCAGGTTGGCGGCGCCGTTCTTGATCAGTTGACCGGCGCCGTTGATGACGCCGGAGAGGGTCAGACCGCTGCTGCCGCCGAGGCTCAGGGTACTGCTGTTGAGGTTGATGTTGTTGCTCAGGTTGACAGCGGTGTTGCTGTCCAGCGCTGAGACATCGATGACGTTCAATGCACCGCTGCCCAACGCGGCCGCGTTGCCCACAGTGAGCGTGCCGGCGGCCAGCGTGGTACCGCCGAGATAAGTGTTGGCACCGTTGAGAGTCAGGTTGGCAAAACCGCGCTTGGTCAACCCGCCACTGCCGCTGATCACACCACCGAGGGTCAGGTCAGCACTGCCACGCACTTCCAGATCACCGCCAAGGGTCACCGCATTGGTCAACGCGGCCGTGGTGCTAGCGTCGAGTTTGGTGCCTGCCGCTGTGGTCAGGGCACCGGTACCCAGCGCCGTATTGGAACCGACAATCAGCGTACCGGCATTGAGCGCAGTGCCGCCGGAGAAGGTGTTGTTGCCGCTGAGGGTCAGATCCGCCGTGCCATTCTTGATCAAACTGCCGACGCCGCTGACAACGCCGCTCAGGCCCAATGCCTGAGTGCCGCCGATGGTCACCCCGCCCGCCAGCGCAACGGCGTTGGCCAATGTCACTGCGGCAGTCGCATCCAGCGTGGTACCCGCCGCCGCATTCAGTGCGCCAGTCCCCAGCGCGGTGTTGCTGCCAACGAACAGGCTGCCGGCATTGAGCAGCGTGTTGCCGCTGTTGGTGTTGTTGCCGCTCAAGGTCAGGCCGGCGCTGCCGGATTTGGTAATCCCGCCAGTGCCAGACAACACGCCGCCGAGTGTCAGGGCATTGCTGCCGAGCACGTTGAGCGCACCGGTCATACCGATGTTATTGGCCAGAGTGACGTTGGCGGTGCTGTCCAGACTGGTACCGGCGGCGGTATTCAGCGCGCCACTGCCCAGCGAATCATTGTTGGTCACCAACAGGCTACCGGCGCTGAGGGTGGTGGTGCCGGTGAAACCGGTATTGGCACCGCTGACGGTCAGGCTACCGCTGCCGGTTTTGGTCAGGCCGCTGCTGCCGCTGATCAAACCGCCGAGGGTCAGTGCTCCGGTGCCGCCTGCCGTCAGGGTGCCGCCGAGGCTGATGGCGTTGGCCAGGCTGATCGTGCCCGGTGCGCTCAATGTTGTCGCGCCGGTGACGTTGAGGGTGCCGGTGCTCAGCGCCAGGTTGTTGCCCAACTGGACGGTGCCGCCATTGAGCGTGGTGTTGCCCAGGTAGGTGTTGGCAGCGCTGAGGCTCAGTTGCCCGGAGCCGACCTTGGACAGGCCACCGCTGCCGGAAATGACGCCGCTCAGGGTGGTGGCGTTAGTGCCTTGCACGGTCACGCCACCCGCGCCGAGGGAAATCAGATTGCTGATGTTCAACCCGGCATTGCTGGCCTGCAGAGTCCCGCCGTTGGAGGTGATTACGCCGCTGCCGAAGGTGGCGTTGTTGTTGAAATTCGCGATACCGCCGTTGAGCGTGGTCGCGCCACTGACCAATGGCCCCTGCAAGGTCCAGGTGCCGCTGTTGAGGGTCAGGTTGTTGAAGTTGATGTAGGTGGCGCTCGATGCCGTGCCAGTCCCGGTGATACCGCCGCCGACGCCAGCCGGGTTTTGCAGGATCAGGCTGTTGGTGCCGCCCGCACCGCCATCGACCGTGCCGGTTGGCGCAAAGGTCAGGTTGATGCCGATCAGTCCGCCGAGGCCGACGCTGACCTGCACGCCGTCACCAACCTGCACCGAAGAGCCGGTCACTGCGGTGAAGGTGTTAGTGCTCGCCGCACCCATCGACACACCGCCGGTAATCGCACCAGCGTTGGTGAAGGTATTGCCCGCCGCCGACGTTTCGAACGCGATCCGGCCGTTGATCACACCGGTGCTGCTGTTGGTCATGTTGACCTGCGAACCGCCGTAGACGCCGACCACCGGGGTATCCGCCAAGGTGATGCCGCCGATCGAGAGTCCGGTCGAGGTGATGGTGCCGTTGTTGGTGATGCTGGTGGTGCCGGTTGCCGCGTTGTTAACCGAAAGGGCCAGGCCGTCGATGCTGGTCAGGTTGAGCCCGAGCAACATGCCCGTGCCGCGAATGATCCCGCTGGCATTGTTGAGCACACTGACCGTACTGGTCGCACCGGTGCCAATGAATGCGCCGCCACTCAACACCGAGACCAGGCCCAGTAGCGCCGGGTCGAGGGTGCCGGAGTTGTTCAGGGAGATGTTTACCCCGGTCAGGTCCATCACATGGCCGCCGAGGGTCGCGTTCATCTGCGCGCCGCTGTTGACGTTGACCGTCAAACCGCTGGTGGCACTGGAGAAGTTGTTGAGGAACAGCGGCAGACTCGGCACGCCGGTGCAGGTCACAGTGGAACCTGCCGTGGAGCACGTGGCCAACGCAGGTGCGCTGACGCCGCCGAACAACAGCCCGGCAACGCTCAGGTGCACAGCAAGGGACAGTGGGGAAAAACGCGAAACGAGGGCGACACCAAACCTTGCTTCCACGGGCTACTCCTTGTCGTGGCCAATTTCTTCCTTGAGCGGCGTGCACAAGCAGCGGGCTTATTCGACACGCGAATCAAGACTGCGCCGGTCATTACAAAACCGTTCTATTCCTGACACACGCTAGTCGACGCCCTGCGATGGGGCATTGGTTAAATGGCATTAATACTTTGGTGCTAGAGGCCTCTGCAATCAGCGTTTCAACCACGCAGCGATTAGCCTCGACGAGACTCAAAACTGTGGGAGCGAGCTTGCTCGCGAAGGCGTCGTGTCAGCTCCCACAAGGACCTGCAGGGTGCGCAAAACCGCGTCTGACCGATCAAGCAGGAAATGCAGCAAAACGATCTATTTTTCAGCTTGTTGAAGATTTTGGTACGTCTTGTGCAAACGTTTGCGCAATGGCAATTCCAGCGTTTTCGTAACAAAACCGTACAAGCCCACGGAATCCGGGCCCTGATCCGCAAAAAAGGACTTTGAATGCCCATCGCATGCCCTTTTCGCGCACCTTTCCCGTGCACGCTCGCTGTTTCCCTGCTACTGACCGGCGTTACCGGACTTCTCAGCCCCAGCGCTCTGGCGCAACCGGTCGCCAAGGAAGAATCCGCCCAGGGCGAAGCGCTCAGCCCCGAAGCCAGCCCGCCGAAAAAAGGTGCGTACCTGTCGGACTGGTACAACCAGGATCTGATGCTGATCGGCAGCAAGGACATCAGCTTCGGCCCGCAACCGGCTGATGACATCTATCTGGAATACGAGTACTTCGGCCGCAAAGGCCCGTTCGAGTTATACGGCTACGTCGACATTCCAAAGATCTTCAACATTGGCAATAGCCACGACAAAGGCGTGTGGGATCACGGCTCGCCGGTGTTTATGGAGCACGAACCGCGCATTTCCATCGACTACCTCGCCGGCCGCAGCCTGGCCATCGGCCCGTTCAAGGAATGGTATGTGGCGTTCGACTGGATCTACGACCACGGCAGCCGTAAAGAGAACCGCGCCAACACCCTCTACAGCGGTTTCGGTACCGACATCGACACCCATTCGCGGGTCAATCTGTCGGCCAACCTCTACGGTCGCTATCAGTGGGAAAACTACGGCGCGAGCAACGAATATTCGTGGGACGGCTATCGCGCGCAACTGAAGTACATCGTGCCGATCGACAAATTCAGCAACGGCGCGTCGCTGACCTACATCGGTTTCACCAACTTCGATTTCGGCTCGGACATCCACAAGGACAACCCTGCGCGCACGGCCAACGCAACAGTGGCGACCAACGTCTTGCTCTACTCGTTCACTCACTTGCGCTTCACCCTGGTCGGCCGTTATTTCCACAACGGCGGCAACTGGGAAGACGGCAGCGAGCTGAATTTTGGCGACGGCAACTTCCGCGCACGTTCCAACGGCTGGGGTTACTACGCCGGCGTCGGTTATCAGTTCTGAATCAAGGAGTTTTCCATGCAAGCAATGATGCGTTTGACCCTGGCCGGTGCGGCCCTGCTCTCCTCCACCGCGTGGGCCGCCGAAGCACCGATGCAGCCGAAAGTCGTGCTGATCACCATGTTCGCCCCCGAGGCGCAGCATTGGATCGATCGCCTGGAGCTGAAGCAGGAAATCCGCGTGCCGGGCCTGTCCGCCGAGTACCCGAGCATCCGCTGCAACACGCAGCAGGTGTGCCTGCTGACCACCGGCATGGGCCAGACCAACTCCGCCGCCTCGACCCTGGCCTTGGCCTTGTCGCCGAAATTCGACCTGCGCAAAAGTTACTTCCTGATCGCCGGTATCGCCGGCATCAGCCCGAAACACGGGACTATCGGCACCGCCGCGTGGGCGCATTATCTGGTGGAATTCGGCACGCAATGGGAGATCGATTCGCGCGATGCGCCGTCGAGTTGGCCAACCGGCTACCTGGGCATCAACACCCAAGGCCCGAACGAAAAACCACCGTTGGACTACAAGACCGAAGTCTTTGAACTCAACCCGAAACTGCAGGCCAAGGCATTCGCCCTCAGCCACAAGGTCGAGCTGAGCGAAAACAGGGAATCCGCCGCGTGGCGCCTGAAATACCCGTCGGCCCCGGCCAATCAACCACCGGTGGTGACCCGTTGCGACACACTGGCCGGAAACACCTGGTTCTCCGGCACGCGCTTGAGCGAACGGGCCGAGGTCTGGACCAAGTTGTTGACCGATAACAAGGGCGAATACTGCACGACGCAGCAGGAAGACAACTCCACCTATGAGGCCTTGCTGCGTGCCAGTCGCGAAGGTCTGGTCGACGTACAACGTCTGGCCGTGGTGCGTGCCGGCTCCGATTTTGATCGTCCAGAGCCGGGCGGCAGTGAAGTGAACAACCTGCTCAAGTACGCCGATCAGGGCGGCTTCGTGCCGGCGCTGGAGAACCTCTATCGCGCGGGGAATCCGCTGGTGCAGGACATCCTGAAAAACTGGTCGGCGTGGGAAAACGGTGTCCCGCAATCCTGAGCCCGACACCGATCTACTGTAGGAGTGAGCCTGCTCGCGATCGCGGTGTGTCAGTTGATACATGGGTGACTGATACACCGCGATCGCGAGCAAGCTCACTCCTACACGGGTTTGCGGTGTTTCAGGGGATGAGGATGACCTTGTCACCGCTGCCCTGATTCACATCGGCGTAGCGCGCCAGGCCTTCGGCCAACGGCGCTTCGACCAACCCTTGCGGCAACGGCAGCAAGCCTTCATCAAAGAACCGCCCGAACTGCTCGAGCATCGCCGCACACGCTTCAACGCCATACAACAACGAATTGATCCCGACCACCGACCCGCCTTTGCGATACAACGCCAGTGCCGGCAGTTGCACGTGCCCATCCACCGGCGCGGCGATGATCGCGATCCGGCCGAAGGTGGCCAATGCCGCCACCGACGCCGGGAGCCAGAAACCGGTGGTGTCGAAAATCACATCGGCGCCGCCGCGATACACCGCGTTGACCTGCGCGCCGAGGTCTTCGGGTTTATCCAGCTGGATCGTCTGATAACCCTGCGCCTGTAACTCCGCCACCTGCTCCGGGCGGCGCGCCGCTGCCAGCAACTGCGCACCACGCACTTTCGCCAGGGCCAATGCCGCCGAGGCCACCGCACCGCCACCGATCACCAGCAAACGTGTTTCAGCCGTTACCAGACTGCGTTCCAGCGCATCCCACGCCGTCGTGTACGGCACGCCGAGGCTGGCGGCTTGGGTGAAACTCAGATGCGAAGGTTTGTGCGCCACGCCATTGGTCGACAGTTTGACGAACTGCGCATGGGAGCCGTCGGCAAAAAAGCCCAGCTCACGGCCAGTGCCCCAGACTTCCTGACCGATCAAGGCCTGCGGGCCTTCGACAACGACACCGGCAAAATCCCGACCGGGAATCCGTGGCAGCGTGGTGTAGGGGAAACGACCCAGGACGTTTTTCACATCACTGGGATTCAGGCCGGCAGCCTTGATCTGCACCAGCACTTCGTCGGCGCTGGGTACCGGAGTCGGCACCTCGACGTAGCGCAAGGAAGACAGATCGCCGGTTTTATCGAATTGCAGTGCTTTCATGGGGACATCCACCGAAGGAGAAAAAGAGTTCAGGACAGCCAGCCCGTCACCAGTTGCCGGCCCATCGGCCATAACTGTTCACCGGCAAGCATGCCGAGCAAACCGACCAGTGCGATGGCCGGTGGCGCCGGGGAACGGAAATCCAGCGCGCCATACAGCAGGCCGACGCCCAGACCAATGGCCAGTGAAATCAGGTAGTTCATGGGGAGGAACTCCGCCGTTTGAAGGGAATGGGCAGAGTTTAGGGAACCGGCGGGGATGGCATCGGCCAAGGACTTCTGAATTTCGGACAAGTATCGGATGCACACCACAGAACCCTGTGGGAGCGAGCCTGCTCGCGAATGCGGCATTGGATCTGCGCTGGTTTGATTAATCGTGTTCCACTGCAAATTGTGAGGGCGCCACGCCAAGTTCGCGGCGAAACATGTCGCTGAAACTACTGGGTGAATAGCCGAGCTCCCGGGCAATCACACTCACCGCCACGCCCTGAATCAGTTCCGCCACCGCCGTCGCCAACTGCACCTGCCGCCGCCACTCAGCGAAGCCCATGCCGAGGCTGTCCTTGAACAACCGCGCCAACGTGCGCACGCTGGCCCCGGCATTTGCCGCGTGCTGCTCGAACGGAATCTCCAGCGACGGCGCTGCCATGACCGCCTGGCACAGGTTCATCAAACGCCGATCGGAATCATCCGGCATCGGGATCTTCAACTGTGAACGCCTGGCGCGTTTGAGTTCCAGCAAGGCCAGCCCGACCAACGCCTCGTAGTAGGCCGGTTCACCACTGTCGCCCTGCTCCACCAGCCCGACAATCAACTCGCGCAGCAAACCACCGACCTCGATCACCTGCACCGTCTGATCCAGCGTCGCCGCCAGCGCCGGACGCAGGTAGATATTGCGCATCTGCAAATCCGACACCACCCGAATCCCGTGCGGCACCCCCGGCGGCAACCACACCGCGCGCTGCGGCGGCACCACCAGCGCTTCGTGCGGGGTCTCGACCCACATCACCCCGCTCATCGCATACAGCAACTGCCCCCAGACATGCTCGTGCGGCTCGATAAACAAGCCGCGCGGATACGTGCGTGCCAGCGGTTGCACGGGCACATCGGTATCGCTGAGATCGGGCGGTGCGGCAAGGGCCATGGCGAGCATTCATTGGGGTTGGCGGGGAAACCATGGTAACCAGTGCGCCACGGCGTCGCCAACGATAGAGACCGTCGGACAATCCGAATGAATTTTCCCGGTGCGCCGCGATCCCTCTAATACTACAGGGAGGAATACGGGCTTTATGAACAACGCAAAACTCTATGTCATCGAATACACCCTCCACGGCACGCCCAAGTCCTTCATTATCCGCTCGGACAAGATGGACAATGTCGAGGCGTGGCACTGGGCGAGCTGCGACGCCGGCGTCGGTCGCATCCCGCGCTTTGGCCGTGAGAAGGTGCAGAAGACCAGCAAGCCGATGGCAGAAAAATTCGGCGTGGAAAACGTCGTGTGGCGACCGACCAGCTAAGCTCAGCCTGGTGATCGGCATCATTCGGGGGAATGCACCATGACCAACATCAACAGCCCGGCGCATCTGGACTATGGCCTTGATACGTTGTTCGGGCGTATCACCAAAAGCGTGGATTGCCGCGTTGGGCTGGAGGCGGTCGTAGATGATCCGTATCGCTTTGCCGTGCGAGTGCCAGCACCGCTGCCGGAGGATCTTGACCAGGCGAAAACCGTGGTGGTCAGGGTTGAAGGCCGGCGGCTGCAAGGTACGGTGCGGCATACCGAACGAATGGACGATGAAAGTCTGAAACTGGAAGTGGAGCCTGATTAGGCTCCACTTTTTTATGCGTCGTTCGTCATCCGTGGGCGCATTTACAGCCCTTGGTAGAGCATTCCGCACCGTTCTCATGATGATGGGCGCAAGCCTCGCAGCAAAAATGCTTGCCATGACGCACGACCGGATGCTCGCCGAGCTTGCAATTGCATTTAGGGCAGTCACAGGTTTTATCAGGCATGGGACAGACTCCTTGGGTGGTGGTTGTCTGGGGCTTGAAGGGCAAGCCGTAATACCCAGTGTAGGAGCTGCGGCAGGCTGCGATCTTTTGATTTTGTTTGGGATTGGGGGCATATCCGTTGCTGCGGGTGCTGCCGCTGGCGGTTTCGCTCTTACAGCGACTCACTTTTCCAGACGCCGAAAAGTAAGCAAAAGGCTTTGCCCCTGGCGTACGGCACTTCGCTGAGGCTCAGTGTTCCCTCGCTACGGTGTCCATCCGGGGGCATCGCCTACGGTTTGCTTCGCTGCACCTCCTCTCGATGTATGCGGCTACGCCGCACGGCGCTGCGCGCCTAACCCCCGGATGAACACCTCCGCTCGGCCTGCCGATGGGGCAAAAGATCAAAAGCCGAAGCAAGATCAAGAACCAGATCAAGAGCCCCTCACCCTAGCCCTCTCCCAGAGGGAGAGGGGACTGATTGAGGTGTTTGGGAGAGCTACGCCGATGTGCGATACCACGTTGAACTCAGGCTCTAAAAAGCAAAAAAATCAGCCCCTCGCCATGAGGAAAAGGGGACTAATCGAGGTGATTGGGCGAGCTACGCCGACGTGCGATACCGCGCTGAACTCAGGCTCTAAAAAGCAAACAAATCAGCCTCTCACCCTCCGAGAAAGAGGGGACTGACTGAGATGTTTGGGAGAGCTACATCGAAGTGAAATACCGAGTCGAACTCAGATTTTGAAAAGCCCACAAATCGGCTCCCTCTCCCTCGGGAGAGGGCTGGGGTGAGGGGTGAATCCAACACCAATCCAAAGCCGAACACGCTGTTGCTCCTCACCACTCAACAGGATGAGCGTTAGCTCGGCTGCAGCTCTTGATCTGTAGGGCGACGTCGGAAGGCTGAGTGGAGGGATTGATCCGGGCGTGAGAGCGCAGCGACCGTTTGGCGCAGCCAAACACAGCGGGAGTAGGTGCAGCGAAGCAAACCGGAGACGCTGCGCCCGGATCGATCCCGCAGCGAAGGAACCCCGAGCCCCAGCGAGCGGGCCGCACGTAGGAGCAAGCGTTTTTTTGCTTACTTTTTTTAGGCGTTTGTAAAAAAAGTGAGTCGCCGTAAGGGCGAAACCCTAATCAGCCGTTACCGCAGCAATGGATATGTACGCAACCCAGGTCACCCAGCCTGACGCGAACTCCGATACATAAACACCAAAGCCAACCCCAAACACCCCATCGCCAAAATCCGACTGGAAGAAAGCTCAATCGCCGGATTCCCCAGCCAGCCAAAATTATCAATCAACATCCCCATGCCCAACTGCCCGACAATCACCGCCACCGTCGCCACAGCCGTCCCCACCACCGGCACCGCCCCGACCATCACCATCATGTAGACCACACCAAACAGCGCCCCGGTCAACTGCCACTTCGGCACATCCAAAAGACTCACCGCATGCGCCGGCTCAAAAAACAAAATCAACAACCCGGTCGACACCGCACCGACAACGAATGTCAGCAAACTACTGCGCAACACCCCGACGCTCTCACCCAAACGCCCGTTGATCGCCGCCTGCACACTCAACACCGCACCGGCCAACACCACCACCGCCAACAAAATAACCAGACTCATCACTCACCCCCGCGCAATCAAAACAAGTGCCGCCACAATCAACCCCAACGCCAGCCACCGCTCGGCATTGACCTTCTTGCGCGTCGCGCCGAACCAGCCGAAATGGTCGATCAACACACTCTTGCCAACCTGCCCGGACAGAATCGCGATCATGGTCATGGCAATGCCGATATGCGGCGTGGCCAACGTCAGCACCACTACATACATCGGCCCCAGAAACCCGCCAATCAACTGCCAGCGCGGCAGATCAGTCAGTGCCGGGCCTTTTTGCGGACCGGCGAACAACAGCAGTAAAAACAGAATCGCCGAGCCGACGCCAAAGATGCTCAAAGTCGCCCACAGATGCCCGACCTGCACACCCAAAGGACCGAGCAACCCCGCCTCCACCGACAAGCCCATGCCCGCGATAATCACCAATGGCAGCAGCAACAAGCGCAGCCCTGATTTCGTCGCCGGTGCACTGACACTCACCTCATCCAACGTCTGCATAAACAACATTCCACTCAACTAAACGATCGCGCGTATTATCGACTGGCGAAGCTGTGCGATAAATGGGAGCATCCTGACAACACTTTTGCGCAACCCGCACAGCAGGACACATCATGCACGGGCTCAATGAACTCGGATTCAAGGCACTCAGGCTGTTTGTGGCCGTGCTCGATCACGGCAGCTTTTCCGAAGTGGCCCGCCGCGAAGGCGTGGCGCCCTCCTCGATTTCCCGGCAGATCCAGTTGATGGAACAGGCGCTGAATCAGCAATTGCTCTATCGCCACACCCGAGCAGTGACGCCAACCGAAGCCGGGCGCATGCTCGGTCACCATGCGCGGCTGGTGCTGGTGCAACTGGAGGAAGCCGAACAGGCGCTGCAGGAACAGCAAAGCGAACCCACCGGCCTGGTGCGCATCAACGCCCCGGTAGTATTCGGTCAGCGCCATCTGACGCCGTGGCTGGGCAAGTTGTGCGCGCGTTATCCAAAGCTGCAACTGGATATCCAGCAGACCGACCATTACGTCGACCCGCTGCAAGAAGGCGCCGACCTGTTGTTTCGCATCGGCCCGCTGCACGATTCGAGTATGCAGGCACGGATTCTGGCGCCGCACCGCTTTCAGGTCGCGGCCAGCCCGGCGTATCTCAAACGCCACGGCACACCGCAAAAACCCGAAGATCTCGCGCAACACCAATGCCTCGCCTACAAAGGCGCGACCGGCCAGCAGCGCTGGTTTTTCCGTCGTGATGGTGAAGACTGGACGCCGTACTCGGTGAAAGGCCCGATCACCGGCAACCACGCCGACACCCTCACCCAAGCCGCCGAGCAAGGCCTGGGGCTGGTGATGTTTCCGTCATGGCTGATTGGCGAAGCGGTGCGCGACGGCACGCTGGTGCCGGTGTTGGGGGAGTATCAGGTGTCGAACAGCCTGGAGCCGCAGCAGATTGCGGTGTTGTGGCCGGGGAGCCGCAGGTTGTCGGTGAAGGTGCGGACGGTGATTGATTTCTTTGTCGAATGTTTTGGTGAAGTGCCCTATTGGGATCGTCCCTGAAAACTGAAAATCAAAAGCCCCTCACCCTAGCCCTCTCCCGGAGGGAGAGGGAACTGATTGGGGGATGCTGTGGAATTACGCCGACCTGAAACAGCTTTACCGAATCCATAATCGACCCAATCTTTCAGGTCGATGTACAACGCAAAACACCTCGGTCAGTTCCCTCTCCCTATGGGCGGTCCGACGTTTCGGGAGGGCTAGGGTGAGGGGCTTTTCAGGCTGTCAGATCCGGAACTGCCCAACCAGTTTGCCCAGGCGCTGCCCCAGCTCCGCCAGACTACGCGAAGTCTGCGCACCCAACTGCGTCTCATCGGCCACGCTGTCCACCGCCACCGCAATCTGATGCACGCTGCGGTTGATCTCCTCCGCCACCGCCGTCTGCTCTTCCGCCGCACTGGCAATCTGCGCGTTCATCGAGTTGATCGTCGCGATCAACTCGGCCATGGCATCCAGCGAAGCCCCGGCCTGATTGGCCTGCTGTGAAGTGCCGTCGCCCGCCTCACTGGAACGACGCATGGCTTCAACCGCTTGCTGCGTACCCGCCTGCAAACGATCGATCATCCCCTGAATTTCCTGCGTGCTGATCTGCGTACGGCTGGCCAGCGCCCGCACCTCATCCGCCACCACGGCAAAACCACGTCCGGCCTCACCGGCCCGCGCCGCTTCAATTGCGGCGTTGAGCGCCAGCAGGTTGGTCTGCTCGGCGATCGAACGAATCACCCCGAGCACGCCGACAATCGACGTCACGTCTTGCTGCAGGCTGTCCAGCGACACGCCGCTGCTGCGGATGTCATCGACCAGCGCATGAATCTGCTTGATGCTGCCGGCCACCACGCGTTTGGCGCTCTGGCCTTCTTCGTCGGTCTGCTGAGCGGCGACGGCGGCGTTCTGTGCGCTCTTGGCCACTTCCTGCGCGGCGGCAGACATCTCGTTGATCGCCGTGGCAACCTGATCGGTCTCGTGGCGCTGACGCTCCATCGCCTGATCCGAACGCTGGGCCTGATCGGACACTTGCGTCACCAGACCGGTCAGTTGCGTGGTCATCTCGGTGATCTGCCGCACCAGGCCATGAATCTTGTCGACGAAACGGTTGAACGAGCCCGCCAGTTCGCCAAGTTCATCCTGGCTGGTGATGTTCAGGCGACGCGTAAGGTCGCCCTCACCCGCTGCAATGTCGTCGAGGTTGGCTTTCATCAGGGTCAACGGACGCAAAATGGTATTGGCCAACAGCATCCCCGCCGCCGCGATGACCAACAGCACCACCACCGCGACGCCGACGATGCTCAGCACCACGCCTTGCATACGTTCCTGCACCTGCGCTTCGACCAGCGCCACTTGCGCTTCGATGCCGTCGAGGTTGACCGACGTACCGACCGCCATGTCCCACTTCGCCAGGTATTCGGTGTAACCGAGCTTTGGCACCAGCACGTTGGCGTTGCCCGGCAGTGGCGAGCTGTATTGCAGATAGTGGGTGCCGTCCTTCGCCACACTCACCAGACCACGATTGACGTAGACGCCATTCGGGTCGCGGTTGTCCTTGAAGCTTTTGCCCACGCCTTCGGGGTCGTTGGCCTTGAACAGGCGCACGGTCTCGGAGTCGTAGCCGAAGAAGTAGCCGTCCTTGCCGTAGCGAATGCCCGAGAGCAATTTGATCGCCTGCGCCCGCGCCTCAACGTCACCCGGCGCGGCCGCGTCGTACAGCGGCTTGATCGTGGTCATGGCCACGGCGACGTAGCTTTGCAGAGTGGCTTTGGCATCGCCGAGCAGACGCTCGCGGGTCTGGTCGACCTCTTTGTGCGCTTGCTCCTGGAGGATGAACAGCGTGGTCAGGCTGATGACCAGGGCAAAGAGCAACACCGGGAGAACGGCGAGGGAGAGGACTTTAGCCTTGAGGCTCAGGCGCATTGTGGGAGCTCACTCTTTTGGTTTTATTGGCGTGGTTAAAGGCTTTAACGGCACGTCATTACAAAAGTTGAGCAAAGGTATTACCCCATTCCCCTGTGGGAGCGAGCTTGCTCGCGAAGGCGTCGTGTCAGTCAACCATCAAGTCGCTGATACACCGCTTTCGCGAGCAAGCTCGCTCCCACAGAAGATCGGCGGGGTTCAGAGGACCATCGCGGCCACCCAGCCAAACGCCAGCAACGGCAGGTTGTAGTGCAGGAATGTTGGCACGACGGTGTCCCAGATATGGTGATGCTGGCCGTCGATGTTCAGGCCGGAGGTCGGGCCGAGGGTCGAATCCGACGCTGGCGAACCGGCGTCGCCCAACGCACCGGCGGTACCGACGATGCAGACAATGGCGATTGGGCTGAAGCCCAGTTGCACGCACAGCGGCACGAAAATCGCCGCCAGAATCGGCACCGTGGAAAACGACGAACCGATGCCCATGGTTACCAGCAACCCGACCAGCAGCATCAGCAACGCGCCGACGCCTTTGCTGTGATTGATCCACGACGCCGACGACTCGACCAGGGTCTGCACCTCACCGGTGGCCTTCATCACCTCGGCAAACCCGGACGCGGCGATCATGATGAAGCCGATCATCGCCATCATCTTCATGCCCTCGGTGAAGAGGTCATCGGTCTCGCGCCATTTCACAATGCCCGACACCGAGAAGATCAGGAAACCGACCAGCGCCCCGATAATCATCGAGTCCAGCAGCAGTTGCACGATGAACGCAGCAGCAATCGCCACACCGGCAATCATCAGGCTCAGCGGGTTGTACTGCACCGCCACTTGCTCGACCTGCTCGATCTTCGCCAGGTCGTATACGCGCCGCTTGCGATAGGTGATGAACGCCATCGCCAGGCCGAAGACCATGCCCAGCGCCGGAATGCCCATGGCGTGGGTGACATTGATACCGCTGATGTCGACACCGCTACGGGCAACGTTGGCCAGCAGGATTTCATTGAGGAAGATGTTGCCGAAGCCCACCGGCAGGAACATGTACGGCGTGATCAGACCGAATGTCATGACACAGGCGATCAAGCGGCGGTCGAGTTGCAGCTTGGTCAGTACATAAAGAAGCGGCGGCACCAGCAGCGGAATGAACGCAATGTGGATCGGCAGAATGTTCTGCGAGGCAATCGCCACCACCCACAACAGGCCAATCAGCAGCCATTTGACGCTGCCACCGCCGGTCGAGTGCTGGCGATCGACCATTGCCAGCGCCTTGTCGGCCAGCGCATGAGCCAGGCCGGACTTGGCAATCGCCACGGCGAAAGCGCCGAGCAAGGCGTAGGACAACGCCACCGTCGCGCCACCGCCCAAGCCACTGTTAAACGCCTTGAGCGTGGCGTCGATGCCCAGACCACCGGTCAGGCCGCCGACCAGCGCGCCAACGATCAGAGCGATCACCACATGCACGCGGGACAGGCTGAGCACCAGCATGACGCCGACCGCCGCTATGACTGCATTCATTTCACTTCCTCGAAAAACACTGCGGTGGAAAACCGACCGCCAGACAGAATGAGTCCGCCAAAGCTTAACCGGCGGATTTGCAAAGAGGGTCTTATTAGAAGGGCGCGCACTGTGCCGCAGAGTGGCGGCGGTGTCAAAGCGAGCGCTCCCGGGTGCGTCAATCCGCCATATTGTGTTTCAACGATAAAGAAAGCCGAAACGCGGCCGTTACAGTGCAAAGTCTCAGATATTTATCGAATAAGGACGTCTCCATGTCGCTCAGACAACTTTCCATCCAATGGAAAATCACCCTGCTCGCCGGCCTCTGCCTGGCCGGTATCGTGACCCTGTTGGTAGGTCTTTCGCTGTATCGCATGGAGCACAGTTCTGAACTGGTGAAAGCTTCGAGCATGGAAATGCTCACCGAGTCGGCGCAGGCGCGCATCGAATCGCAAGGGGAAGTGCAGGCGGCCGGCATTCGCCAGCAGTTCATGGACGCCTATCAGTACGGTCACGGCTTCTCGCGGCAGGTGTTGTTCCTGCGCGAGCAGGCCGAGAAGCGCTTTCTCGATGCCTTCGACCTGCGCGAAGACATGACCCGTCAGGTCAAATCAGCGCTGCAAGCCAACCCTGACCTGCTCGGCCTGTCGCTGGTATTCGAAGCCAACGCGCTGGACGGCAAGGATGAACTGTTCGCAGGTCAGGCTGAACTGGGCAGCAACGACAAGGGCCGCTTCGCCCTGTACTGGTCGCAACCAACGCCAGGCAAAGTCACCTCGATGGCCCTGCCGGAAAGCGACATGGCCGACACCAGCACCGGCCCCAGCGGCCAAGCGGCCAATGCCTGGTTCACCTGCCCGCGCGCCACACTCAAGCCATGTGTAATCGAACCGTACTTCTATGTGATCCACGGACAGAAGGTGCTGATGACCAGCATCGTCTTCCCGTTGATGGTCAACGGCAAAGTCATCGCCTCGCTGTCGGTCGACATCAACCTCAACAGCCTGCAAGCGATCAGCCAGGGCGCGAGCAAAAAGCTCTACGACGGCCAGACCGCCGTGAGCATCATCAGCCCCGCCGGCCTGCTCGCCGGGTACAGCCCGGATGCCGGCAAACTCAGCCAGCGTCTGGATGCTGTCGACAAAATCAGCGGCGCCGAACTGCTGAGCAAGCTCGCCTCAAGCACCAGCGTGAGCAGCCTGCACAGCAACGGCCAGTTGAAAGTGCTGTCGCCGTTCCAGCCGATTCCCGGCGGCCCGTCGTGGGGCGTGCTGCTGGATGTGCCGGAAAAAGTCCTGGTCAGCCGCGCCGAAGCGCTCAAGCAACAGCTGGACGCGAGCAATAATTCCGGCACGTTGATCGAACTGAGCCTCGGCGTGCTGGCCGCGTTGATCGGCCTGCTGCTGGTGTGGCTGATGGCACGCAGCGTGACCAAGCCGATCCTCGGCGTGGCGCACATGCTCGAAGACATCGCCAGCGGCGAAGGTGATCTGACCCGCCGTCTGGCCTATGACAAAAAGGACGAACTCGGTCAATTGGCCGGTTGGTTCAACAAGTTCCTCGACAAGTTGCAGCCGATCATTGCCGAGGTGAAACGCTCGGTGCAGGACGCGCGCAACACCGCCGACCAGTCCTCGGCCATCGCCACCCAGACTAGTGCTGGCATGGAACAGCAATACCGTCAGGTCGATCAGGTCGCCACCGCGTCCCACGAGATGAGCGCCACTGCACAAGACGTCGCCCGTAGCGCTGCGCAGGCTGCCGAGGCCGCCAAGGATGCTGATCGCGCTACCCGTCAGGGCCTGACCGTGATCGATCGCACCACGGCGAGCATCGACACCCTCGCTGCCGACATGAGTGCGGCGATGGTGCAAGTCGAAGGGCTGGCGGCCAACAGCGAGAAGATCGGCGCGGTGCTGGAAACCATTCGCGCCATCGCCGAGCAGACCAACCTGCTAGCGCTCAACGCCGCGATCGAAGCGGCGCGTGCTGGTGAAGCCGGACGTGGATTTGCCGTGGTCGCCGATGAAGTCCGCAACCTCGCCCGCCGCACGCAAGAGTCGGTGGAAGAAACCCGTCAGGTGATCGAGCAACTGCAAACCGGCACGCAGGATGTAGTCGGTTCGATGGGCAACAGCCACCGCCAGGCTCAGGGCAGTGTCGAACAAGTCGGCCAGGCGGTGACTGCGCTGCGTCAGATCGGCGATGCGGTGACGGTGATCAGCGACATGAACCTGCAGATTGCCAGTGCCGCTGAAGAGCAAAGTGCGGTGGCCGAGGAGATCAATAACAACGTGGCGACGATCCGCGATGTGACCGAGTCGTTGTCCGGGCAGGCGAATGAGTCGGCACGGGTGAGCCAGTCGCTCAATAGCCTGGCGAATCAGCAGCAGAGTTTGATGGATCAGTTTCGCGTTTGATTTGAAGGTAGTGGGGTGTCAGGTAGATCCTTACCCCCTCACCCCAGCCCTCTCCCCCAAGGGGGCGAGGGGGAAAGGGAGCCGATCTTCGTGCCATTCAAAACTTGAGTCCGTCTCGATATTTCAGGTCACGGGAAAGCTTTTAAAACCTGAGTTCGACTCGATATTTCCGGTCCAGGGAAGGCTTTCAAAACCTGAGTTCAGCTCGGTGTTTCAGGTCGGTGTACCTCGAACAAACACATCGGTCAGTCCCCTCTCCCTCCGGGAGAGGGTTAGGGTGAGGGGCTTTTAGAGGCTCACCGCCGAGGCAACTCAATCACCACTTTCAACCCGCCCCACTCACTCTCGCCCAACACCAGCAACCCGCCCCACGTATCGACAATGTCGCGCACAATCCCCAGCCCCAACCCATGCCCGTGGGTCTGCTCATCCAGCCGCGTGCCCCGGCTGAACACCTCAGCGCGCTGCTGTTCGGGAATCCCCGGGCCGTCATCTTCCACGCTCAGTGCAAAACCATCCGAACGTTCAATCACACTCAGACGCACCTCGGCGTCCGCCCACTTGCAGGCGTTATCCAGAAGATTCCCCAACAGTTCGAGCAAATCCTCACGATCCCACGGCAGTTGCAATCCCGCTGGCGCGACATAACTCAAGGCCAGATGCTCGCCATGAATCATGTTCAACGTCGCCAACAACCCCGGCAGTTCCGCATCACAATCAAACAACGCACCCGGTAGCGCATCACCGGACAGCCGGGCCCGGTTCAGTTCGCGGTTGAGCCGCTGCTGCACTTGCTCCAGCTGCTCCTTGAGCACCTTGCGTAACTCGGGATGCGCATCGAGTTTTTCGCTGGAGGCCAGGCTCAACAACACCGCCAACGGCGTTTTCAATGCATGCCCGAGATTGCCCAAGGCATTGCGCGAGCGCTTGAGGCTGTCTTCAGTGTGCGCGAGCAAATGGTTGATCTGCGCCACCAGCGGTTCCAGTTCCACCGGCACCTGATCATCGAGTTGCGAACGCTGGCCTTGCTGCAATTGCGCGATCTGCTCACGAGCCCTTTCCAGCGGTTTCAGCGCGCGGCGCACGGTCAATCGCTGCAAAAACAGAATCAGCAACAATGCCGCCAGACCGAGACCGAGGCCGATCTGGCGCATGCGCTGAAAGCTCTCGCGCACGGGGGTGTAATCCTGCGCGACGCTGATCGAAATCGATTGGCCCAGGCGCCGATAATCCGAGCGCAGCACCAGCAACTGCTGACCGTCCGGCCCCAGTTGCAGATTGCTGTGCAACCCGGGATGGTCGAGCAGCGGCAGGTCCTGATCCCACAACGAGCGTGAACGCCAGTGGCTGTCGGCAAAATCGATACGGAAGTAGTGCCCGGAAAACGGCCGCTGATAGGCCGGGGACAGATGCCTTTCATCCAGTTGCAGCCCTTGCGGGCCACGGACCAGCGCCACCAACAAGCTCTCGCTGTCGTTGCGCAGGCCGGCTTCGAGGTAGCGCTGCAAACCCACTTCGAACAACCACAGACTGGTTTGCGCCACCACCACACCGACGACCACCATCACGCTGATCAGACCCAGACTCAAGCGGCGCTGGATCGACCTCACGAAGCTTGTCCGCCAAACAGGTAACCCTGGCCGCGACGGGTTTCGATCACGCTTTTGCCGAGCTTGCGCCGCAGGTGGTTGACGTGCACTTCGAGGACGTTGGAATCACGCTCGGTTTCACCGTCGTAGAGGTGTTCGGCGAGGTGGCTTTTGGAGAGGATCTGCTCCGGGTGCAGCATGAAATAACGCAGCAGACGGAACTCGGCGGCGGTCAGTTGAATATCGGCGCCGTCGCGAACCACGCATTGCCGACCCTCGTCCAGATGCAGACCGGCCGCCTGCAATGTCGGCTGATTGGCCTGGCCTTTGGAGCGGCGCAGCAGCGATTGAATGCGCAGTTGCAGCTCTTCGGGGTGAAACGGTTTGGTCAGGTAATCGTCGGCACCGGCCTTCAGGCCTTCGATGCGCTCGGCCCAGGAATCGCGCGCCGTGAGAATCAGCACCGGAATCGCCAGACTGCTGGCGCGCCATTGCGCCAGCACCTCAAGCCCCGGCACGCCGGGCAGGCCGAGGTCGAGAATGATCAGGTCATACGGCTCACTACTGCCCTGATACAACGCATCACGACCGTCCGCCAGCCAATCGACCGCGTAACCTTGCCGTTGCAGGCCGGCGAGCAATTCGTCGGCCAGCGGTACGTGGTCTTCCACCAATAGCAAACGCATCGATCAATCTTCCTTGTCTTTCACAAGTTCGCCGGTATCGGCCTTCAAGTGCAGCTCACGGGCGACACCTTCAAGGGTGAGCAACTCGACTTCATAAATGTAGATGTCGTGTTTTTCTTCCAGCTCGACTTCCAGCAGTTTTGCGCCGGGATAGCGATCCATCGCCTGCTGCAGCACTTGCTCCAGCGGCAGGATCACGCCCTTCTCACGCAGACTCAGGGCTTCGTCCTGATCGAGGTCACGCGCCATCGCGGCCGAGCAGAAAATCACCAGCGCCAATGCCGTACGGCTGGTGGCGCGAACATTAACCTTCATTACTTATCCTGATGATCCTTGAGAACCTGCCCAGTCACCGCGTCTAATTCCAGATCCCAATCGACGCCCTGCGGATCGCGCATTTCGATCTGGTAGCTGTACTTGCCGTACTCTTCTTCCAGCTCGGTTTCAGTGATCGTCGAACCCGGGTGTTTGGCCAACGCGGCGGCGTTGAGCTTCTCGAAGGAGACGATAGTACCAGCGTCGCGCAGACGCAGGGCTTCGTCAGGGCCGAGATCGCGGGCATGGGCGAGGCTGGCAGTGAAACCGATAATCGAGGCAATGGACAGGGCAGTCAGGGTTTTCATGGTGTCTCCATATTTTTATGTGTTGCTTACGGTGGGCACCTTAGCGGGATGAACTTAACTGAAACTGAATTGCCATCATTGCTCCAGCTCAACACATGCCCCCCTGTGGGAGCGAGCTTGCTCGCGAATGCGGTGTATCAGACACATCATCGTTGACTGACCCTACGCTTTCGCGAGCAAGCTCGCTCCCACAGGGGACATCATCGTTCTATAATCCTTCGCTTGCTAACGATCGAGACCGGTATGACCGCCATCCACATCAAATTCCCCGCCCTCACCCTCAAGGCCGGCCCGCGGGCCATGGCGCGCATTCGTGCGCAAGGCTTGAATGCCGCCGACGTCGGCACCCTGCCCGGCGCCGCCGGTGGACCGAAGGCGTTGGGAATTCAAGGGCTGGATCTGGCGCTGTTCGGTGAATGGCTGCCCAGCGTGCCGCGCGAGCGTTCGCTGATCGGTGCCTCGGTCGGTTCCTGGCGTTTCGCTAGCGCTTGCCTGCCGGACGCCGCCGAAGGCATCCGCCGTCTCGGTCATCTGTACGCCGAGCAGAACTTCAACAAAGGCGTGACCATGGCCGAGATCACTCAGAGCTCGCAGCGCATGCTCCATGACCTGCTCGACGGCCGCGACGCGAGCATCCTCGACAACGCGCATTACCGCCTGAACATCATGGTGGTGAAAAGTCAGGGGCGTCTGGCCGATGACCATCGCGGTCGCCTGGGTCTGGCGCTGGGTTCGGTGATCGCCGACAACTTGCGCGGCCGCGCGCGCCTGTCGCGACACTTCGAACGCTTGATCATCCACGATCCACGCCTGGCCCCGCCGGTGAATGCGCTGAACGACTTCCCGTCGCGCTTCGTCGCCCTGAATGCCAGCAACCTGCGTCAGGCCCTGCTCGCCTCGGGTTCGATCCCGATGGTCATGGAAGGTGTACGGGATTTGCCGGGCGCCGGTGCTGGCACTTTCCGCGATGGTGGTCTGCTCGATTATCACCTCGACCTGCCCTACAGCGGCGACGGCATTGTGCTCTATCCGCACTTCACTGATCGGGTGATTCCCGGCTGGTTCGACAAGACCCTGCCATGGCGCAAGGCCTCGGTGGAGCGCTTGCAGGACGTGCTGCTGCTCGCGCCGTCGAAGGAATATCTGGCGCGCCTGCCCTACGGCAAATTACCTGACCGCAACGACTTCAAACGCTTTATGGGCGATGCACCGAGCCGGCAGAAATACTGGCACGCAGCGATGGACGAGAGCCGCCGCTTGGGCGATGAATTCCTTGAACTGACTGCCAATGGTCGCCTCGCCGAGCGCTTGCTGACCCTTTAGTCAGCACGCTCAAACACAAGCTGATAAACTCGCCGCCTGCCCGAATCGCTGCGGCGAACGCCATCTGAACAGAGCCGAAAATACCGTGGAAATCTTCAAAGAGTTTACTTTCGAATCCGCCCACCGCCTGCCGCACGTCCCGGACGGCCACAAGTGCGGGCGTCTGCACGGTCACTCTTTCAAAGTGGCGCTTCACCTCAGCGGCGATCTCGATCCGCACACCGGCTGGATCCGCGATTTCTCCGAGATCAAAGCGATTTTCAAACCGCTGTACGAGCGTCTCGACCACAACTACCTGAACGACATTCCCGGCCTGGAAAACCCGACCAGTGAAGTGCTGGCCAAATTCATCTGGAATGAAATGAAGCCACTGCTGCCGGAACTGAGCGCGATCCGTATTCACGAGACGTGCACCAGCGGTTGCATCTATCGCGGTGAGTAATCCGATCCAGAAATCACTGCATAACCCTGTGGGAGCGAGCTTGCTCCGGGCGGCGTTCCGACGAATGCGGTTTGCCAGTGAAATAAATATTGACTGACACAATGCCTTCGCGAGCAAGCTCGCTCCCACAGGGATAAGCGGCGTGTCAGTGAATGAATAAACAGCCTTCACGGCTGTTTTTTTACGCCTATGCTTTTTGGCTCCCACCCGCCAAGAGGACAGGCCCATGACAGACTGGCTGCTGGATCAGGTCTTTGACTTCAACGGCCGACAGGTCCGCTACGCCGTGCGCGGCGATGGCCCGCCGCTGGTGTTCGTGCATGGCACGCCGTTTTCGTCGTACGTGTGGCATCGGATTGCGCCGCACTTTTTCACGACTCATCGCGTGTATTACTTCGATCTTCTCGGCTACGGGCGCTCCGAGCAACCGGACGCCGATGTCTCCCTCGGCGTGCAAAACCAACTGTTGGCGCAGTTACTCGACCACTGGAATCTGCAGCGCCCGGATGTCGTGGCTCACGACTTTGGCGGCGCCACGGTGCTGCGCGCACATCTGCTCGACGGCAAGGATTACCGCAGCCTGACCCTGATTGATCCGGTCGCGCTGACGCCTTGGGGTTCGCCGTTCGTGCAGCACGTGCGTCAGCATGAAGCGGCGTTTAGTGGCATCCCCGACTACATTCAGCGCGCCATCGTGCCGGCCTATATTCGCGGGGCGATCCACCGCGAGATTGCCGATCACGAACTCGCACCCTATGTGCAGCCGTGGCTTGGCGATCCGGGGCAAGCGGCGTTCTATCGGCAGATTGCGCAGATGGATGAGCGCTATACCCGTGAAGCAGAAAGCCTGTATCCAACGATCCGCTGCCCGGTACAGATTCTCTGGGGCGAGCAGGATCAGTGGATTCCCATCGAGCGTGGCCGCGCGTTACAGCAGATGATCCCGGGGTCACGATTCCACCCGATTGCCAACGCCGGACACCTCGTCCAGGAAGACGCCCCGGAAGCCATCGTCGCCGCCCTGCTGCGCTTCCTCTGAGCCAACACCCATCCCTTGTGGGAGCGAGCCTGCTCGCGAAAGCGGAATATCAGCCACTGCAGATGTCGCCTGACACGCCGCCTTCGCGAGCAGGCTCGCTCCCACATTGGGCTTGGGTGTATTCAGGTGCACCGCTTTCGCGCCAATCCGCGCGACTCGTCTATACATAACCCGCGCCATCCGGCATTTGGCACGACCACTGCAACCCTCCCCCGCGTCTCCTCCACTCCAGCAAGGACCGCCCTATGACGCAGAACGATATCGGCAACGATTACCCCCTCAGCGAAGTCCCCATGCATGCACGCAAAGGCCTGGCCTCCACCGCCATGGTCTTGCTCGGTTTCACGTTTTTCACCGCAACCATGTTTGCCGGCGGCAAGCTTGGCGTGGCGTTCAGTTTCGCCGAGATGATGGCGGTGATCGTCGTCGGCAACCTGCTGCTCGGCCTGTATGCGGCGGGCCTGGGTTATATCGCCTTCAAAAGCGGCCTCAACTCAGTGCTGATGGGCCGCTTCTGCTTCGGCGAAGTCGGCAGCAAGCTCAGTGACCTGATCCTCGGTTTCACCCAGATCGGCTGGTACGCCTGGGGCACGGCGACGGCTGCCGTGGTGATCGGTAAATATTTCAATCTCGACGAAAGCACGGTACTCGGCCTGATGGTGCTGTTCGGTCTGCTGTTCTGCGCCACGGCCTACGTCGGTTATCGCGGGCTGGAAATCCTCTCGTACATCGCCGTGCCGGCGATGATGTTGTTGCTCCTGCTGTCGATGTGGGTGGCGACGGTGAAAGTTGGCGGGTTCGAAGGCTTGCTCAGCGTAGTGCCGACGGGTTCGCTGGACTGGTCGACGGCGATTACTCTGGTGTTCGGCACCTTCGTCAGCGGCGCGACGCAGGCGACCAACTGGACACGCTTCTCGCGCTCGGCGCGGGTGGCGGTGCTGGCCAGCCTGATCGGATTCTTCATCGGCAACGGCCTGATGGTGCTGATCGGTGCGTATGGCGCCATCGTCTACCAACAACCGGACGTGGTTGAAGTGCTGCTGTTGCAAGGTTTCGCCATGGCCGCAATGGCCATGCTGTTGCTGAACATCTGGAGCACCCAAGACAACACCATCTACAACTTCGCCGTCGCTGGTTGCAATCTGCTGCGCACTGGCCGACGCAAGACCGTGACCCTCGCCGGTGCGGTGATCGGCACCCTGCTCGCTCTGCTGGGCATGTACGACATGCTGGTGCCATATCTGATTCTGCTCGGCACGGTGATTCCGCCGATTGGCGGGGTGATCATGGCGGACTTCTTCTTCCGTTGGCGCGGACGTTATCCGCGCCTGGCCGACGCACGGTTGCCGGCGTTCAACTGGCCGGGACTCGGGGCCTATGCGGTCGGCACCGTCGCCGCGTTCAGCTCGCCGTGGGTCGCGCCGCTGGTAGGGATCGCTGCTGCCGCGCTAACGTATGTCATCGTCACCGGCGTGCTCAGCGCTCGCAGCGCGACCGCGCCACTACAAGACCTATAAAAAAGGATTCGCCTGATGCACATCATCAACGCCCGTTTGCGCAACCAGGAAGGTTTGCACGAATTGCACCTTGAAGACGGTCTGATCCGCAGCATCGCCCGCCAGACCGAAGCGCCCACCCTCGGTCCGGATGACTTCGACGCCGGCGGCAATCTGGTGGTGCCGCCCTTCGTCGAACCACACATTCACCTCGACGCCACCCTCACCGCCGGGGAACCGCGCTGGAACATGAGCGGCACATTGTTCGAAGGCATCGAGTGCTGGGGCGAGCGCAAGGTCACCATCACCGAAGAAGACACCAAGACCCGCGCCAAGAAAACCATTCAAACGCTGGCCGCCCACGGCATCCAGCACGTGCGCACCCACGTCGACGTTACCGACCCGCAACTCACCGCGCTCAAAGCCATGCTCGAAGTGCGTGAGGAAAGCAGCCACCTCATCGACCTGCAAATCGTCGCGTTCCCGCAGGAAGGCATCGAGTCGTTCCGCAATGGCCGCGAGCTGATGGAAGAAGCAATCCGCATGGGCGCGGACGTGGTCGGCGGGATTCCGCATTTCGAGTACACCCGCGATCAGGGCGTCAGTTCGGTGAAGTTTCTGATGGACCTGGCCGAGCGCACCGGTTGTCTGGTCGACGTGCATTGCGACGAAACCGACGACCCGCATTCGCGCTTCCTTGAAGTGCTCGCCGAAGAGGCGCGCAGTCGCGACATGGGCGCGCTGGTCACCGCTAGCCACACCACGGCGATGGGCTCCTACGACAACGCCTACTGCGCGAAACTGTTCCGCTTGCTGGGCCATTCCGGAATCAGTTTTGTCTCGTGCCCGACCGAGAGCATTCACCTGCAAGGGCGCTTCGACAACTTTCCCAAACGCCGTGGCGTGACCCGCGTGAATGAGCTGCTCGAAGCCGGCATGAACGTGTGTTTCGGTCAGGACTCCATCGTCGATCCGTGGTATCCGCTGGGCAATGGCAACATTCTGCGGGTGCTCGAAGCCGGGCTTCACATCTGCCACATGCTCGGTTACCGCAACCTGCAAAGTGCACTGGATCTGGTCACCGACAACAGCGCCAAAGCCATGCACCTGGGTGAGCGTTATGGCCTGGAACAGGGACGGCCGGCGAATCTGTTGATTCTGTCGGCGGACAGCGATTACGAGGTGATCCGCAGTCAGGGCTTGCCGCTGTATTCGATTCGTGGCGGCAAGGTGTTGATGAAGCGGCAGATGCCGGTGGTGGAGTTTGCCTAAGGTCCCGGCATCGGCGTCCCTCGGGCGCCGACTGGCACTCTTCAATAAAGAACACTTGATCGATCGTGTGCAAGGCTATGGTTGGCGAGACTTTTATCGCCAAATAATCGAGCAAACCTGTCAGATCTGACAGGCGACACACGCTACGAACAGACTCACAGTGTCCTCTGGAATCAACAGATTCAGGAGGACAACCATGAAGCGCCTTTTACTGTTCACCCAGGTTTTATGGCTTTGCCTGACGCTAAGTGTGACCTTCGCGACGAACGCCACGATGCGAAATGGCAGCGGCGAAGAAATCATGCTCCAGGGCTTTCACTGGAATTCCAGCCGTAATGCCGTAGCGTGGTACTCCGTTCTTGCACAACACGCGTCCACGATCAGCAGCGACGGGTTCACGCTGATCTGGTTGCCACCCGTCTGGACCGACACCTCCAGCTGGAGCGAACCGACTGGCAAATCCGGTGGTGGCGAGGGCTATTTTTGGAGCAGCTTCGACAAAAACAGCCGTTATGGCAGCGATCAACAACTCAAACAGGCCGCGGCGGCACTCAACACTGCCGGTGTTAAAGTCGTGTACGACGTGGTGCCCAATCACATGAATGACGATAGGGTCAACCAGTCCATGTTTCCCCGAGGGCGCAATGAATGGCGCCATGATTGCCTCCAGTGTGATGAGGGCGATGCATTCATGGATGGCGCGGCAGACCTGAATACCGCCGACCCCAAGGTTTTCAATGCATTCAAGAACGAATTCATCAATTTGCGTGACAACTATGGTGCCCAGGGCCTGCGCTTCGATTTCGTTCGAGGTTACGCCCCGGAGACAATCGACCGCTGGATGAACGCTTTTGGCAGCCAGCAGTTCTGCGTCGGGGAAAACTGGAAAGGCCCCGACGAATATCCGCAAGGTGACTGGCGCCGTTCAGCCAGTTGGCAGGATGTACTCAAGGACTGGTCTGATCGTTCGCACTGCGCGGTGTTCGATTTTGCTCTCAAGGAACGCATGCAAAATGGCTCAATCGCCCAATGGCGCCACGGCCTGAATGGCAATCCGGACCCTGCCTGGCGTGCGATTGCGGTAACGTTCGTTGACAATCATGACACCGGCTATTCGCCCGGCGCCAATGGCGGCCAACATCATTGGGCGCTGCCCGATCCGCTGGTCAATCTGGCTTACGCCTATATCCTCAGCAGCCCCGGAACGCCGACGGTCTATTGGCCGCATATGTACGATTGGCAGCGCGACCAGCTGATCCGGCAACTCATCAAACTTCGCAAACATGCTGCTATCCGGGCCGACTCGCCTATCCGCTTCAACACCCAGTATTCGGGGCTGGTGGGGACCACTTCAGGAGCGCGTGGCACGCTGGTGATAGCGCTCAAATCCGACCTGCAACGCTTGCCCGAAGGCATGGGGGTACCGACGCTGACCTGGGACAACGGTGATATTCGCATCTGGAGCACACCCGTGCAGTCTGCAGCAGTCAACATTAGCCTTCATTGCGACAATGCTAACCCGCAATCCGGTGAAGGGGTTTACGCCGTTGGCTCATCACTGGAGCTGGGGGCGTGGGATCCGCTGCACGGGGTTGCGCTGACTTCCGCCGGCAATCGCTGGAGCACGAACATCGAAGTACCAGGGCAGCAGGCGCTCGAATGGAAATGCGTTGTGCGCGGACGGAATGGTTCGCCGGTCTACTGGCAACCCGGCCCGAACAATTCGTTCACCAGCGGCGATGTCAGCGACACAGCCGGACGTTTTTGATTAAGACTTGTCGGCGCTCACCCTGCACACGCTGGCAAGGTACTCGCCTCCGAATACTGATCGGGCATCGACACAGCTGGAGTCTTTGCGATTGAGGCATCCGTAAACTGTAAGAACTAACAGGTTCGCGCCCGCAAACATTGAGCTAAGGTGTGAAGGCCGCCATCGCAACGGGCCGCCCCCCCTCCCGGATGTACGCTTTTTCATGCTGAAGTTCGTGCGTAGTTGATCAGCCGCCATCCTCATTTGCTTGAGGATTTCTCATGAACAACAAACCTTCGCCCATGGCCACGCTGTACCACGGAGGCCGACCTATCTTTACCGAACTTGTACCCGATGGCGGCGCTCGACTAGATGCGCTGTTTCACACCGTGCCCGCCCTGGGCGAGTTGGCAGTGGGTGTGGTTTACGGGCATTTGCATGCGCGCCCCGGCAATCAGTGCTGGTTGAATGCTTTGAGGATGAACCGTCGCCACTGGCACTGCTGCGGTTGACGGTACAGGGTGATCAGGTGATGTCGGTGACTTTGTTCAAGGCTCACTGACGGGCTAACTCTGAGGGCCTCATCGCTGGTAAGCCAGGCTCCCACAGGGTTTTGTGTGAACACATTATTCGTGCCCACCTGAATCCAATGTGGGAGCGAGCCTGCTCGCGAAGAGGTCGGCACATTCGGCATCATCGCGTCAGACAGACCGCTTTCGCGAGCAGGCTCACTCCTACAGGGTTATGTGTTTGAACATACTATTTGTGTTCACCACAAAACCCTGTGGGAGTCTGGCTTGCCAGCGATGGCGGTTTTGAATTCAGTCCATCAACCGCGCCGTACCGAACAGTCTGACACGCAGCAATTCTCCGTGCGCTTCTTCGAGCAAAATCGGCGCCGTACCTCCGGGCATGACCACTTGCACTTCTCCTGCGGCAACCCAACCCACCCGCCATGCCGCGCACGCTACCGCACTCGCGCTGGTGCCGGATGAGGCCGTCGGCCCTTCGCCACGTTCGAACACACGGGCAAGGATTGTTTGCGACGACTCTAGCACCGCCCATTGCAGATTGACGCCCGCCGCGCATGGATCACCAGCGCCGACAGGCATGGCGTAGGCAACCTGGGTCAGGCCTTCGCTCAGCGGCGATTCACGCATCTGCTCATTGCTTGGCAACGCCGCGGCGTCACCGAGCAGCGTGACGCAATGCGGATTGCCAATGCGCACGAATTGGCTGTGTGCCCAGTCGGGATCAAGTTGTGCCAAGGGCTGGACGTGGCTCACGTCCCGAGCATTGAACTCAATGCCTTGAACAGTCTGCGCAGCGACTGCATCCGGTCCGAATCGCGGTTGACCGAGATCAAGCCAGAAACCTTCAACGCCTTCGACTTTGGCCGGTTTCACCAAGGTCTCCACGGCGTCACCCTTGTCGTGATGCACGCGCAACAACGCGCCCTCCTCCGGCATCAAGCCTTGCTCGGTCAGCGCTTGCGAGAAAATCGTCAAGCCATTGCCGCTGCGCTCGGCGAGGGTGCCGTCGGTGTTGACGATCAACACGTCGAATGGCGGCGATGTCTGGAACGGGCCGATCAGCAGGCCGTCGCTACGGTGGGATTTGCTGTTCGCCGGGCGTTGGCCTTCGGGCCAGTCGCAGCAGAGCGTGATGGCGGCGCGGCTCCAGGCCTGTCTCGACGCAGCACACTGCGCGGCACTGGCCGGCAAATCAATGCCCGCCTCGCGCAATGACTGCGGCGAAATCACCCCGTAAATATTGCCCCGTGCATCGTAGAACTGCGTCATCACCGGCCCTTGCTGTTAGATTCCCTCAAGCCTCCACTGTAAAACGCAATCCCTTGTGGGAGCGAGCCTGCTCGCGAATGCAGTGTGTCAGCCGATATTTTCTTTATCCGACGCACCGCCTTCGCGAGCAAGCTCGCTCCCACAGGAATCGGTGCATGACCGCTGATTAGTGAGCCCGCTCCATTCAATGTGGGAGCGAGCTTGCTCGCGAAAGCGGCGGATCAGCCGATATTTTTTTAGCTGACACTGCGCCTTCGCGAGCAGGCTCGCTCCCACAGGTTAGGATGTTGCCTGTACTTCCCCGAATGGCCGGCGATCGAACCTCGTCGCTGAATCACTGTCCTTCGGGGACGCGAAGTTTTTTGCCAAGGATCGATATGACCAGCCTCAACCCCCAAGACACTTTCGTCCCCGGACGCCTGCAACAGATGTCCACGCGCATCGCCTTTTTCATCGCCGGGCTCGGCATCGCCGCGTGGGCGCCCTTGGTGCCGTACGCCAAGTCCMGCGCCGGACTGGATGAAGGCACGCTGGGGTTACTTTTGTTGTGCCTCGGGGTCGGTTCGATTCTGGCGATGCCGCTGGCGGGGATTTTGGCCACACGGTTTGGCTGTCGGCGCGTCGCTACCGGCGGCACCTTGTTGATCTGCGCGGCGCTGCCGTTACTGGCCACGGTGTCGTCGATACCGGCGCTGATCGCCACGCTGTTCATGTTCGGCGCTGGCCTGGGCACGGTGGATTCGACGGTAAACCTGCAAGCGGTGATCGTCGAGCGCGCCAGCGGCAAGAACATGATGTCGGGTTTCCACGGCTTGTTCAGTCTCGGCGGGATTGTCGGCGCGGCGGGTGTCAGTGCCTTGCTCGGCCTGGGTTTGACGCCACTGGCCGCCATGCTGGTGGTAGTTGTCGTGCTGATCGCGGCATTGTTCAAATGCGTGCCGCACATGCTGCCCTACGGCAGTGAAAGTTCCGGACCGGCATTCGCCATCCCTCATGGCATCGTGCTGTTTATCGGCGGAATGTGCTTCATCGTGTTCCTGACTGAAGGCGCGGCGCTGGACTGGAGCGCGGTGTTTCTGGCGCAGGAACGCGGGATCGACACGGCGTACGCAGGGCTGGGTTATGCGGCGTTTGCATTGACCATGACGGCCGGACGTTTGATGGGGGACCGGATTGTGCGGATGGTCGGTGCAACACGGATCATTTTGTTTGGTGGTCTGTTGGCAGCGGCCGGCCTGTTTCTCGCAACATTCGCGCCAAGCTGGGAAGCGGCGCTGGTCGGTTACGCGCTGGTCGGCGCTGGTTGCTCGAACATCGTGCCAGTGCTGTACACGGCAGTGGGCAAGCAAACGGTGATGCCGGAAAGTATCGCCGTGCCGGCCATTACCACGCTGGGTTATGCAGGGATTCTGGCCGGGCCGGCGGTGATCGGCTTTGTCGCCCATGCCAGCAGTTTGAGTTTTGCCTTTGGCTTGATGGCGGTGCTGTTGGTCGCGGTGGCCATTGGCGGGAAAGTTCTTAAAGTCTAAAAGCTTCGCGAGCAGGCTCGCTCCCACAGGATTTCAGTGATCCATGTGGGAGCGAGCCTGCTCGCGAAGAAGCTGATGCGGTCTATCAGAAACCGACACTGGCCTGCACAAAGAACGTGCGCGGCGCGCCGACATACATCCCCGAGTTGTTGTCGCTGGAGCGGGTGAAGTACTGCTTGTCGAAGACGTTCTTCACCCCGGCGCCAAGCTTGAGGTTCGACACCTGCGGTCCGAAGTCATAGCCGCCACGCACGTTCCAGGTCACGTAACCCGGGATGTCGCCATACTGCCCGTCCGCCGTGCCATCGGTGATGTAGTTGCCGTTGAAGCTGCCGTCGGCATTCACACCGGTGCCCGGCGAGCGCTGTTTCGACTGAGCGAAACCGTCGATGTTGTAAGTCCAGCGGTTGATGTCGTAACGCAAACCGACGGTCGCCACCTGCCGCGAATAGAACGGCAGATCACGGCCCTTGAAGCCCGGAATCTCACCTTCATAAGTAGCGCGGGTGTAAGTGAAACCCGCGTTGGCGGTCAGGCCGTCGAGGCGCGGATCCAGCGCCGCCATGTCGTAGTGCACCGAGGCTTCGATGCCCTGGTGCTTGGTTGCGCCGAGGTTGGTCCAGCCCACGTCATTGCTGATGTATTGCAGCTCGTCGTCGAAGTCGATGTAGAACAGCGTCACTTCGCCGCCCCACACGTCATCGTTGTAGCGCGTGCCGATCTCGTAGGTCTTGGCCTTTTCCGGCTCCAGACCGTTGGCGGTCTGATCACCCGAGCCGCCCTGGCCGAGCTGGAAATACTGCAGGCTGCCGAACGAGGTTTCGTAGTTGGCGAACAGTTTCCAGGCGTCCGACAGGTGATACATCACGCTAAGCGCCGGCAACGGTTCGTTGCTTTCGATGCTGCGGTTTTTCGCCTGCACCGGTTTGCCGGCGGTGTCGAGCACGGCGCGGTCATGCCAGTCGGTGCTGATGTGTTCGAAGCGAATGCCCGGGGTGATGGTCCAGTTGCCGACGTCGATTTTGTTGTCGAGGTAGACCGAGTTGGCCTCGGTGCCACCCGTGCGGTCCTGGAACACATGGCCGTCGGAGGTCGGCGTGAGCACCGGCTGGTTGTTGACCAGCGCCACGCGGCTCGACGATTCGTGCATCGCCTCTTTCAGGTAGCGATAACCGACACTGACTTCCTGCGTGGTCGGGCCGACATCGAAAACCCGCGACACCCGTGGCTCGATGCCCAGCGTGTAATACGAACGCGGGTAAGAGCTGAGCGTTTTCTGGTCGCGGGCGGCGATGGTGCTGCCACGGAAACTGTCGGTGTAATAGGTGAGAATTTCTGCTTGGGTGCGCTCGTCGATCTGGCGGATCCACTTGAACGACACGTCTTTGCGCCGCCCGGTGAATTGGTCGTAGTCCCGCACCGAGTCGTACGGTTTGGCGTCGTACTGCTTCTGTGTCAGACCGCCGGGCATGTCGGCCGTGGCGTCGTAGTAGTGGAAGTTGAGGCTGAAATCGTCCTGATCGGTCGGCGCCCAGTGCGTCTTGAGCAACACGTCGTCGATGTCGTTGCCGTTGTTGCGCTCGCGGTAACCGTTACCGTTGACGCCGGAATACAGCAACGCCACGCCCATGCCATTGTCGGCGGTGCCGCCGAGGAACGCGGTGTCGATGTGTTTCCAGCCACCGTACTGAGTGGTTTCCAGCGTGGTGCCGATTTCGCCAGTGGCTTTTTCCGGAATCGCCCGGGTGACGAAGTTGATCACCCCGCCGACGTTTTGCGGCCCATAACGCACCGAACCGGCGCCGCGTACCACGTCGATGCTGTCGAGGTTGCCCGAGGAAATCGGCGCCATCGACAGTTGCGGCTGGCCGTAAGGGGCAAACGCCGCCGGCACGCCATCGATCAGCACGGTGGAGCGCGGCGACAGACGCGAGGTCAGACCGCGTACGCCGACGTTCAGCGAAATATCACTGCCGCCGGTGCCGTTGGAATCCTGCACTTGCACGCCCGGTACGCGCTTGAGCACATCGCTGACGTTCATTGCGCCCTGTTCAACCATCGCTTCGCGGCGGATCACCGTGCGCGCCCCGGGGTGGTTCTGCACCACGGCAGCGTTGGCATCGCCGAGCCAGTCGCCGACCACTTTGATGTCGGTGACGCCCAATTCCAGCGGGCCATTGCCGGCGGTGGAGGTTGCGGCCGGCGACAGCGTCACCGAACCTTCGTTGATCTGATAATCCAGACCACTGCCCTGCAGCAATTGGCTTAGCGCCTGCTCCGGGGAGATGTCGCCGTCGACCGCCGGGGCCTGTTTGCCGGCGACCAGATCCGGGCTGAAAAACACTTGCAGCGATGTCTGCTGGCCCAGTTCGCTCAAGGCCTGGCCCAGCGGCTGCGCACGGATATGAATGGCTTCACCGGCGAACGCCTGCGGCATGCCAGCGTTGACCGCCAGCGCAAGAGCCAGCGGCAGCCAAGGGAATTTTTTGTTGTTGGCAGGGGTGTATTTCACGTCGTACGTAGTCCTGTGGATCGCAAGAGTGTGCGGCTGTTAATGCAAACCAGTTGCAGTTGTACAGGAAGACGCTGAACTCGAAAAAAACCTGAATTTTATTTTGCGATTATTTCCTGACTGCCATCGGCAAGGGTGCGAACGGCCACCGGCAGGATGCTCGGCAAGGCTTTGAGCAAGGCATCGGTGTTGTCGGATGTGAACACGCTGGTCAGGCGCAGACTGGCCACGGCCGGATTGGTCACGGTCAACGGCTTTTCACGATAACGCGACACTTCGGCCGCGACTTCGCTGAGGCTGGCGTTGTTGAACACCAGTTTGCCGCTGCGCCATGCCGTCAGTTCTGCCGGGTTGACCGCATAGGCGGCGGCGACCTGGCCTTGGGCATCGACGTGGGTGCCGAGGCCGGCGCTCAGGCTGATGAACTGATCATCCGCTGCATCACGGCCCTGCACTTTCACCGTGCCCTGCTCCACCGCCACGCGGGTCTGCGCGACATCGCGGCGCACATCGAAACGCGTGCCGGTGACCGTGACCTTGCCGCTGCCGGCCTCGACCACGAACGGTCGTGAAGTGTCGTGCGCGACGCTGAACATCGCCTCACCTTCACTTAACTCGATCAGCCGCCGATCCTGTTCAAAGCGCACCTGCAAGCGACTGCGGCTGTTCAAATCGATCACCGAACCGTCCGGCAGCGCCACATGTTTACGCTCGCCCAACGCCGTGGCGAACTCGGCGCGGTAACCGCTCGGATGATTCAAACCACTGAACAAGCCCAGCCCGAGCGCCACCGCCAGCACACTCGCAGCCACGGCATAACGCAACAACGGACGACGTTGGCGACGGTTCGGCGGGGTTTCAGCGAGGGCTTTGAGGCGCGGCGCCGAAAGCAAATCGGCGGCCGACCACAAGCCCTGCAGCAACTGAAATTCGTCACGGTGCTGCGGATGTTCATTCAGCCAGGCGTCGAAGCGCTGCTGCTCGTCGGCCTCAATGGCCGGCTCCTGCAAACGCACAAACCAGCGAGCCGCGTCATCGCGTACCGTTGTTTGCCCGCACGCGCAAGCACGCGTCTCCATCATGGAATGTCCTGTTGGGCTGAAGATGAAAGGGGGCAGCGGCTCATGACTGCAACCCGTCGAGGCGATCGCGCAGATGGCGCAGGGTGCGGATCATATACTTTTCGACCATGTTCTTGGACAGCCCCAGGCGTTCGGCGATTTCCGCCTGAGTCAGGCCTTCGATCTTCTGCCAGACAAAAATCTTCCGGCAATTGATCGGCAACTCGCTGAGCGCCCGTTCGATGGAATCGGCCAGCTGGATCGCATGCATGTAATGCTCAGGGTCGCCGATTGACGACTCAGTGTGATCGATGTCCTGCGACTCCAAAGCGCCGCGCCGATCCTCACGCCGATAACCGTCGACCGCGATATTGCGCGCGGTCTGGTGCAAATACGCCCGTGGCTGCTGCACCGCCGCCGAATCGGACTCAAGCACCCGCACAAAGGTGTCGTGCGCCAGATCCTCGGCCTGCGCGCGATTGCGCAGGCGACGAGTCCAGGTGCCGATCAACTCTTCGTAGTGCTCGAAAAAGCCGGGTCTGCGGGGACGCATGGGGGTTTTGGCGGCGTGCTGAGGAAAGGGGCGTGAATAGTAATGCTTCCTATTAAGGCGAAGCAATGGATTCCTCGACCGACCGTCCGGGTCACCTGTGCAGCTCAGCGTTTTATCGAAATCACACCACTCATGTATTCATGCAGATCGCGCAGATCCTTAACACTCCAGGCATGCGGCGGTATTTTTACCCCGTTTTCCTGCAACGTTTTCGGTATCAGGTTGCCGTTCGGGCGAAGGATGATCGACGACACAATCACCCCCGGATATTCATGCAGTCGTTGCTTGAACGTGGAGGTTGTCAGGTCAGGTGTGGGCGGATTGCTTTTGTGCGCCAGCGGCCCTGTTCCTTTGATATCGGCGCCGTGGCACACAGCGCAGCGCTGCACATAGAGGTTTTTGCCGTTGCTGTTATCCGCGTAGGACACGGATGGTTGGGCGATCAACAAAGCCCCGAGTACAGCGACGAATGCTGTTTTCATTGTTTGCCTCCCTGGCGTCTTTAAGGTCGCGCATGATGCGCGAGATTTAACGTCTGGCGCAAAACAATGTGGGAGCGAGCTTGCTCGCGAATGCGGTTCACCAGTCACTTACTGCATTGACTGAATGGACGCTTTCGCGAGCAAGCTCGCTCCCACATTGTTCGGTGGTGGATGGCAGATCTGGCACATCCACTACCGTTTGTTTTAGCCTTTTTCGTCGATCCCGGCTTGCAGGGTCTGGGTGTCCAGATGCCCGCTCAGGGTGACCGGGCCGACTTTCAGGTTGCCGTTTTCCAGGGAAACCTTCGGTGCGTTTTCCTCGGTTTTGTGCGGCAGATCCAGGCCCGCTTTCACGCCGTAGTCACGGTTACTCAGATCCGTGCTGCTGACCTTCGAACCACCCAGATCGACCTTCCCTTGCGGCGCCGAAATCCGCGCGCCGGTCAGTTGCGTGGCGCCGCCGACCGCGAGATTCACGCTTTGGTTGGCACTGATCCCGGAGGCCTGCACCACGCTGTCCTTATGCGCGTACTCACCCTGCGCTTTCAGCGTTGGTTTGTAGTCGGTACCGGCAAGTTTCTCCTTGTCACTCGGCGGGTTTTTCTTCGCGGTCAGGCCCAGATCGACATCGACCTTGGCGTGGTTGCTCGAATCTTGACGGCTCTCGACGGTCAAATCACCCGCGACCTTGCCGCTGACAGTTTTCGCGTCAATCCGCGCACCCGCCAGCAGCGCATCAGCGGCGCTGTTCAACACCACGCCTTCAGCCTTGATCTGACTGTTCTGCTGGGTGCTGCCCTGCAGGTAATCCACGCCGACTTTGGCCCCGGCGTTGAAGCCGTGATCGCTGCTGGCCTTCTCATCCTCGGCAGTCGGGGTTTTGCTGCTCAGGTTGCCGCCGGCGTTGAGCGCGACATTCCAGTTATTGCGGTGGTCGGTGGACTGCGCCGATTCCTGGACATAGCCACCCTTCTGCGCGTCGATGCTGACGTTCGATGCGCTGACCTGAGTGCCTTGCAGGTGAATCGAATCACCGCTCAACACGATGCCGTTCTGGCTGTTGATCTGGCCACCGCTGAGGGTCTGCGACTGCTCGTTGACCCGACCGATATTGAAATTGCCGCTCAGATTGCCGCCCTGATCACGACTCTTCTCGCTGCTGGTTTTGCTGCCGCCGCCCTTCAAACCACCGCCGAGATTACTGCCGCTGGCGGTGTGGGTGTCGGTGGCTGCTTGCAGATCAAGTTTGCCGTCGGCGTGCAGATCGATGGTGCCAGCGCTGTCGATTTTCGTGCCTTGCTGCAGCTGATTGCCACCGCTGCTCAACTGCACCGGACCGTTGCCGCTGATGCTCGCAACGTGAGCCTGGGTATCAGTGCTTTGCTTGCCGGTGTGATCGAGCTGGAAACCGGCGCCGAGATCGACGTTGGTGCCATCGGTGCCCGGCAACGTGCCGACCGTCAGCGAGCCAGTTCCGCGCAGGCTGGTGTCATTGCTGGTTTGACGGTCATTGGCTTGATTCAGCGCCAGATCACCACCGGTATTGATGCTCACACCACCCTGCCCGCCATCGAAACGGCTGCCTTCGAACTGCGCATCGTCGCCGATCTTGATGTTCACACCCTGGCTACCGGCATAAGCGCCGACGACGGCGGTGGAATTGTCCTTGCTCGACGCACTGCTACCACCCGCGCCGCTGCCAGCGACGTTCACGTCTTCGCCGGTCTTGGTGTAGACGCGCACGTCGACCTTGGCATCCACCGCGCTGGCACTGCTGTTGTGCGTATTGCTCGCAGCGTCGGCAAGCAGTTTGTCAGCGCTGATGTTCACTTGGCCGGCGCTGGCGTTGTATTGCGTGCCTTGGTCATGCAGCGTGCCAGTGGTTTTCACATCGACGGTGCCGCCATCAAAACGGCTGACCACGGCGTTGCTGCTCTGCTCGGTTTTGCTGGCGTTGCCGTGACCGACCGCAACGTCGATACCGACATTCGGCTGACCGAGGTTGGCCAGTGCGTCCTTGTCCGGCACCTTGCCGTTGAGCACATCCTTGACCGCGCCGGCGATCGGCCGGGCGATGTCCTTGTATTCGACGTTGGCGCCGATATCCGCCGACCAGTTGCTGTCATTGTGCGTGCTGCTGTCAGTGTTGCTGGCGGCACGGTTGTCGATCTCGTTGGCGGCGACGCTCAGACCGTTGCCGGCCCTGAGTTGTGCACCTTCGGTAGCGAGTTTGTCGGCATTGATGGTCAAGCCGCCGCTGCTCTGCACACGGGTGGTTTGCGCGGTGGTTTTGCTGGTGGAATCCTGCGCTGTGCTGTGGGCGAAATCGACGCCGCTGCCAGCACGGTCGAGGCCGCCGGTGTAGTAGAAACCACCGCCGGTGCTGGAGGTGTCGGTGGAGGTTTTGTGGCTGTCAGCTTCGGCCAGCAACGACACGTTTTGGCCGCTCAATGTCGTGTCGCCAGCGGTGGATTTCACCTCTGCGCCTTTGAGCGTAACGTCACCGCCCGCCTTCACCTGCACACTGCCACCGCTGAGGCTGGAGCCCTGCTGGGTGACGTCGTTGCGAGTAACCGTTTGCTGTTTGTCCTCGTAATGAATCCCGGCGCGATACTGCTCTGGCGTTTGCTCTTTGGCGTACGCATCGAAGCCACGGGTTTGCGTGGTGTCGCTGCTGTCGTGAGTGTTCTGCGCGGAATGCACATTGACGTCGCCTGCCGCGTCGGCCGTCAGCGCACCGTCAGCCTTGACCGTCGAGCCAGCCACCTCGATGTCCTTGGCGCTCTTGAGCTTGAGGTTGCTGTCGGACACCAGTTCGCTGCGCACGGTGCTGCTGTCTTTACTGTTCTGCCGCGACTCGTCCTTGGTAATGCCGAAGAATTTGCTGTCCTTGTCGTGGTTGTTGCTGTGCGAGGTGTCCTGCACACCGTCGATCACCAGCGAACCCTTGTCGCTAATCACGCTGGCGTCGCTGCCGCCACGTACCTGGCTGCCGCTGATGCGCACGTCGTCAGCCTTGACGATCAGTTTGCCGGTGGCGTTGATTTTGCTGCCCTGATGCTGGGTTTTGCCCTTGTCGGCATCGCCGGTCTTGCCGAAGAAACCACCGCCGACCAAATCACCCGAATAGCGATTGTCGCTGCTGCGATTAGTCCGTGTGGCGGTGCTGATTTCCACTTGTTTGCCGGCCAGTTGCAGGTCGCCGGAACTGGTCAACTCGGCGCCTTCGGAGCGCAATAATGCGGCGGTTTGCAGGGCGATATTGCCGGCCTTCAACTGGCTGGTGACGCTGCGCTGTTCTTCGCTGCTGCTGTTCCAGTCGGCTTTCCACAGGTGTTTGCGGTGGTTGCCTTGATCGGTCTGCGTATGGCTTTCGGTAGCGGCAGTCAGGCGCAGATCGCCAGCGCTTTGCACGCTCAGATTATTCGCGGCTTCGACTTTCGCGGCTTTCAGTTCGGTGTCTTTGCCGGACGACAACTTGGCGTCGCGGCTGGCAATAATCTGGCTGCCGTGCTGACGCGATTCGCTATCGGTCTGGGTACGGTCGTAGGTTTCCCAGGTGATGCCGATGGTGCTGTTGTTCCAGTTTTCGCGCTTTTCCTGAAGCCTGCGGCTTTCGACCGTGGACAAAGTCAGGTTGCGTTTCGCCTCGACGGTGACGTCGCGAGCGCTGACATCGGCAGCGGCCAACGTCAGATCCTTGCCGCTGTGCAAGCCGACGTCGCCCTGACTACTGCGGATACCGGCGCGGGTCACGTCGAGGCTGTTGGCCACGGCTTCACCGCTGACACTGAGGTCACCGGCCGAGCGAATCTGCACGCCGTCACGCCCGGCGACTTGCACCGCGCCCACCCGCACGCCGGCACCTTCGGCGGTGCTGACAATATTGATGCGCCCGGCCTGCATCGCGCCGAACAGGCTGGCGTCGATGCGTTGATCGCCGGTGTTGCCCGCCGGATCCACGGCTTTCACCTGGCCGCTGGCGTAGTCGACCTGATTGCGCCCGACCGTGAGGTTCAATTGATCACGCGCAGTGATCGCGCCCTGACTGTCGATACGCGGCGCGATGAGGTTGATCGAGCCCTCGCCGTTGCGCAGGCCACCGCCATGAATCTGCAACTGACCGCTGGCATCGCGGCTGTTCAGACTTTGCAGTTTGCCGTCATTCAGTTCCGGGCGACCGACCACCAGATTAGCGTTCGGCGTGTTGATGAAACTGCCGCCATTGACCGAGATGCCGTTGGGGTTGGCCAGCACATAATCGGCTGCGCGGCCGAAGATTTCCTGCGCACCGTTGATCGCGGACGGATTGCGACTGATCACTTCGTTGAGGATCACGCTCGCCGCTTGGCCTTGCAGTTGCGGGTTGGCCGCCAGTTGCCCGGCCAGTTGCGATTGCCCGGCCTGCAAGGCGTTGTTCAGCACCAGGCCCTGGCGGTCGACGTTGTAGTCGAGGAACTGGTTGTGCGACAGGCCCGAACCGTTGGGCGCGACGATGTTGACGATGGGCACACCGCCCTGGGTCTGCAATTGCGCGGTGCCGCCGGGCCCCGGTGCGACCACGACGCCGCCGGCCATCGCGCTCGGCAGGTGCACGGCGAAGAACAGGCTGGCAATCGCCCAGCGCAATTTGCCCCGAGGGGAAAGATGAAATGCAAAGGTGTGTGCTGGCATAAAAACGTCTCCATGTGAGTACGGCATCACGTCGCGCGTTTAGTCTTTGGCCGTGGCTGACGCGCTCAGATCCGACGGCTGTTTATTCACTGCGTTGTTCAGATTTGCAGGCCCACGCGCATCAGCCAGGTTTCAGGCTCGTGCTGCAGACCGTTCGGGGTGTTGAGGGCGCGCTGGTAATCGACGTCCACTTGCAGGTTCTTCCAGCCCAGATTCAGACCGACACTGGCACCGCTCAGGCGTTGCCCCTGCGCACCGTGATCTGCCTTGATCCAGCCGTGGTCGAGGCCCACCCGCGGGGTGATCTGCAGCGGCCACTCGCTGCGCAGCGGCAGGCGCAAGGTGTTGCGCCAGATCGCGCCGCTGGCGCCGGAGGCACTGCTGACCCGATAGCCGCGCACCGCCGAGTCGTCGGTGCCGAGCAACTGTTCGATGGCCGGCAACGGGTCCGGGCTGTACTGCAAATTGAGTTGGCTCTGCCATTGCCAGGCCTGCGCGCCGAACTGACCGTTACGCCATTGGCTGAGGCCGGCGCGGTACTTACGAAACTGCGCTCTGGGCAGGTTATTGATCTGATGTTGTGAGTCATCGTCGGCGCCAAACCAGCGCAAGCCTTGGGCGTAATTGACGTCAAGGTTCCACACCGCGCGGTCGAGCCAGAACAGATTGAGCCCGGCCTCGGCCACGGTCAGGGTCGGGCTTTGAATGCCAAGGCGAACGTCTTGCAAGTAGCTGTCGACATCTTTGTGCGCCAGTTGCAGGTTGGCGCTGAGCTGACGGCTCTGGTCGCGCCACAACACACGGTCAGCGCGCAGGCTGACCTGATCGGTGATGCCCGTGCTATGAAAGGTCACGCTCGGCAGTTTGAACGGCGCGCGATATTCGGCGTGACTGGCGAACACGCTGTAGGTCCAGTAGCCGTAAGGGATCGCGTAATACAGGCTGGCATTGCGGCTGTAGCGGTCACCCTGATTGAGGGTGTCGCTGGCACTGAGACTCAACAAGTCGTTGAGTTGCAGTGGGCTGTCGAGGCTCAGGCTGACGGTGTCGCGATCACGTCCAGTGCTGGCGCTGCCGAGGTTGTCGAACCCCGCGTTCAAGGCCCAGCGCGAGTGCGCAGAGGTGCGCGACCGCAGGATGATCCGCGAGGCACCGGGCTGGCTGCCGGGGGCGATGTCGGCGGTGAGATCGATCGAGCGCAGACGATTCAACTGGTCCAGTCCCTGCTCCAGATCGCGCAGATTCAGCGGCTCGCCGAGCATGTCTGGAAACGCGCCTCCGAGCGACACCGGCAGGCTCTGATCGGCCAGTTCGATGGACTCGATGTAGCCTTCGTCAATGCGGATATCCAGCGACTGCCCCGCTGCCGGTGCGCTGAGCAGATACGGACGACTGGCGATGTAACCCTTGTCGACGTAGATCGCGGTGATGGTGGCCAGCAGATGATTGATCTGGCCGACGCCCATGCACGGCGCCAACAACGGTTTGATCTGCGCGTTGAGCTGGTCGCTGTCGATCAGCGTGACGCCGCCGATGCGCGCACCGCTCAACGGCCAGCAACGTTCATCGGGGGAGACGGTTGGCGGAATGGCCGGAGTGACCGGCGCTGGGCCGAACGCGCCGCGTTCCAGTTGCCGCTTTCTTTGCTCAAGTTGCAGTTGTTGCAGATCGCGCTGCTGCTGTTGCTGCTGGCGCAGCACTTCCTGGCCCGGCGCGACAGGTTCGGCAGCTTCAATCGAGGAGGCACAGACACTCAACACAAAGGCCGACAACAGCGGGCAGCGCGTGGAACAACGACGAAAAACAGCGCGAAACGGAAACGGCACGCAACTTCCTTGCGATCATAAAATGGCGTAATGCCATGTCATCAATGATCGTGATAGTCGGAGCCATCCCACACAAAAGCAAGACGCTTCCTACAGCGCTTACATTTCTTAAACAATTGCTTTGCCTGGCTTTATTGTCAGCAGCAAGGCCACGGCGCTGCACGTTATCAGGGTTTCCCCGAGGGCCTGAAACCAGCCGGCGAGCATCAGCCCGGCGCCGATCAGCAGGTAATACATCAAGCCCAACAACGCCCCGGCAGTGCCCAATCGATCAGCGTAATCGGCCAGGGCCGAACCGAGAATGTTCGGGATCGCCAAGCCGAACGCCAATACCACCAACAGCATCGGCAGGACGAACGCGACACTGTTCTGCAGCGACCACACGCCCACACCGCCGAGCAAGGCGATGCCAGCCGCGAGGCGAATCAACTGCAATGCCTTGAACCCGAGCGTCAATAAGCGCCGGTTCAGCCATGCTCCAAAACCTGAGCCCAGCGCGAGGATCACACCGCTGTAGCCGAACCCGCTGGCTTCCACGCCCAGCCGCTGAAACATGAACGGAGCGAGGCTGTAATAGCTGAACAGCGACACGTTGAATGAGGCGATCCACAGCGCCGAACGCCAGATTCCCGGGTCACGCAACATGCACCCGAGGGTTTCGAACAGACCGACATGGCACGTTGGCTGGGACCGGGTTTCCGCCAAGGTGTACCAACTCCACAGCCACAACAGCGTTGCCAACAACAGCAACGCGCCAAGCACACCGCGATAACCGAAGGCCTGAACCAGACTGGCCCCCGTGAACAAGCCAAGCGCCGGGCTGGCCGCCAACGCGATGCCCACCAACGAAAACACCTGGGCCAGTTCGGCGCCCTTGAAGCGGTCGCGCAACACGGTTTGCGTAACCACCGAGCCCACCGCCGCACCGAACGCCGCCAGCATCTGCGCCAACAACAAGCCGTTAAAACTGCTGACCCGCAGGCCTAAAAGCGTGGCAATTGCATAGATGGCCAGGCCCGCCAGCATCGCCGGGCGCCGACCGATGCGATCACAAAAACGTCCCCACACCACCACCCCGACGGCAAACGCGAGGAAATACACGGATAACGTCTGCGCGGCAGCTTGCGGGCCAACATTAAACACGCGCCCGATATCACCGAGCGCCGGGCTGTACAGGGTTTGCGCGATCTGCGGAAACATCAGCAACGCAATCGCCAGCCACAAGAAATTTCTACGGTTCATTCTTCATCACTCCTCGTATAAACCGCCGAGGAGTTTAAGAATCGGTGAGTGGCGTATTATCGAAACCCTGCCAACTAATCGCTGAAATCGGACAATCCATGGCCTGGCTAGATGCCCACGCAACCTTTGACGCTGATCGCTTTCACGCCCCCGTGATAGGCATCGCTTCGACCCTGGGCGATCACGACTCCGGTCTGCACCATCATCAACGCGGGCAACTGCTGTACACGCGACAGGGCTGCACACGGATTACCCTCGCGCAGCAACTGTGTCTGCTGCCGCCGTCGCGGGCGGCGTGGATTCCACCGGGTGTCAGCCATCGCGCGGTGATGCAGCAAAGCGTCGACTACCGCTCGATCTACCTGATCCCCGAGCTGTGCAGCGCATTGCCGCAGCAGGTCTGCGTGATTGCAGTCAGCCCGTTGTTGCGTGCGGTGCTGGAACCGATGGCGCTGGCCGATTTCGCCACCGATTGGCAGCAGGGCAAATTCGCCCACCTGCTCGGCCTGTGCCTGAGCGAAATCGCTGAAGCGGCGCAGCAACCGATGCTGTTGCCGTTACCCCAGGACAAACGCTTGGCGCCTCTGCTGAAAACGCCCGAACAACTGCCTCCGGAACTGCAAGTGCTGGAACAACAGATCGGCGCCAGCCGCCGTACCATCGGGCGGATCTTCCAGCGCGAAACCGGCATGAGTTATCAGCAATGGCGCCAGCAGTGGCGTCTGATGCGCGCCATGGAATTGCTCGCCACTGGGCGCAGCATCAGCTATTGCGCCTTCGAATCGGGTTTTGCCAGCGACAGCGCCTTTATCGCCTTCTTCAAATCCATGACCGGCAGTACTCCGGGCCACTGGCTCAAATGAGCAACTGACGATCGGCGGCAGAAATCATTTGCGACTAAATATTACCTGCGTCATATTACAGCCGTAATAACGATCCGTTTGCGCAGGTAATCCGCCATGACCAGCATGCCCACTCTCGAACCTGTTGTGGTGAAGACCAAGCCGCCCCTGTTTAAACGTCTGCTGCTTCCCGGCGCTGGTTTGCTCGCGTTGATCTTTGCCAGTGTCTACGCCGTGCATTGGTGGGGCGCCGGGCGTTTTCTTGAAGAAACCGACGATGCCTATATCGGTGGCGACGTCACGGTGATCGGGCCGAAAGTTGCCGGTTACATCGATGAAGTGCTGGTCAGCGACAACCAGCACGTCAAGGCCGGCGACGTGTTGATCCGCCTCGACGCCCGCGACTATCGCGCCAATCTGGCCAAAGCTGAAGGCGCCGTCGCTGCCGAAGAGGCGCTGCTGGCCAACCTCGACGCCACCGAACAACTGCAACAAGCTGTGATCGGTCAGGCCCGCGCCGGCATCGATGCCGCCGGTGCGGAAACCGCACGTTCGCGCGATGACAACGCACGCTACAAACGCTTGGTGACGACCAATGCCGTGTCCGTGGAAAGCGCACAACGCGCCGACGCCACCTTCAAAACCGCGCAAGCCCTGAGCGCCCGCGCCCAGGCCGAACTGCTTGCCGCGCAACGTCAACTCGCGGTCATCGAAACCCAGAAACAGCAGGCGCGTGCCGCCCTCCAGCAAGCGCGCGCCGAACGTGATCTGGCGCAACTGAACCTCGGCTACACCGAACTGCGCGCACCGGTTGATGGGGTGATCGGCAATCGTCGCGCCCGGGTTGGCGCCTACGCTCAGGCCGGTTCGCAGCAACTGTCGGTGGTGCCGGCCAGCGGCTTGTGGGTCGATGCCAACTTCAAGGAAGACCAATTGGCGCGGATGAAACCCGGCCAGCGCGTGAGCATCCGCGCCGACGTGCTGTCCGGTCAGGAATTCCACGGTCGCCTCGACAGCCTCGCCCCCGCTACCGGCTCGCAATTCAGTGTGCTGCCGCCGGAAAACGCCACCGGCAACTTCACCAAAATCGTCCAGCGCGTGCCGGTGCGCATTCTCCTCGACCCGGCGGACGGCGTTCTCGGCCACTTGCGTCCGGGGCTGTCGGTGACGGCAGAAGTCGACACCCGCGCACAACCGGAAACCAGCACCGTGGCCGTCGCGCCATGAGCACCGCCCTCGCCGCTCCTGCACAGCCATTCAACGCGGCAGACATGGCGACCGCGACCAAGGTGTTTGCCTTCGCGACGATGTGCATCGGCATGTTCATCGCGCTGCTGGATATCCAGATTGTCTCGGCGTCGCTGCGCGATATTGGCGGCGGACTGTCTGCCGGCACCGACGAAACCGCGTGGGTGCAGACCAGTTACCTGATCGCTGAAATCATCGTGATTCCGCTGTCGGGCTGGCTCTCGCGCGTGTTCTCGACGCGCTGGTTGTTTTGCGCCTCGGCGGTCGGTTTCACCCTCGCCAGCCTGCTCTGCGGCGTGGCCTGGAACATCCAGAGCATGATTGCCTTTCGCGCGCTGCAAGGTTTTCTCGGCGGCTCGATGATCCCGCTGGTGTTCACCACGGCGTTCTTTTTCTTCACCGGCAAACAACGGGTGATCGCCGCCGCGACCATCGGCGCGGTCGCGTCTTTGGCGCCGACAATGGGGCCGGTGATCGGTGGCTGGATCACTGATATTTCCTCGTGGCACTGGTTGTTCTACATCAACCTGGTGCCGGGGATTTTCGTCGCTGTAGCGGTACCGATGCTGGTGAAAATCGATCAGCCGGAACTGTCGCTACTCAAAGGCGCGGACTATCTGAGCATGGTGTTTCTCGCGCTGTTTCTTGGCTGCCTGGAATACACCCTCGAAGAAGGCCCGCGCTGGAACTGGTTCAGCGACCAGACCATTCTGACCACGGCGTGGATCAGCGGCCTCGCGGGATTGGCCTTCATCGGCCGGACCTTGCACGTGGCCAATCCGATCGTTGATCTGCGCGCCTTGAAGGATCGCAATTTCGCCCTCGGCTGCTTCTTTTCGTTTGTCACCGGCATCGGCCTGTTCGCGACGATTTACCTGACGCCGCTGTTCCTCGGCCGGGTACGCGGCTACAGCGCGCTGGACATTGGTCTGGCGGTTTTCTCCACTGGCGTGTTCCAGATCATGGCGATTCCGCTGTATGCCTTTTTGGCCAATCGCATGGACCTGCGCTGGATCATGATGATCGGTCTGGGTTTGTTCGCGGTGTCGATGTGGGAGTTCAGCCCGATCACCCACGACTGGGGTGCGGGGCAATTGATGCTGCCGCAAGCGTTGCGCGGGATTGCCCAGCAACTGGCGGTGCCGCCAGCGGTGACGTTGACTTTGGGTGGGTTGGCGCCCGCACGTTTGAAGCATGCTTCGGGTCTGTTCAACCTGATGCGCAATCTGGGCGGGGCGATTGGTATTGCGGCGTGCGCGACCATTCTCAACGACCGCACCAACCTGCACTTCACGCGGTTGGCCGAACACTTGAACAGCAGCAATGAAGCGATGAATCAGTGGCTGTCACAGGTCGGCGGCAACCTTGCAGCGCTGGGCCAGAGCGGCGACGTCGGTGTCACCGCCAGCCTGCGCCAGTTGTGGCTGCTGACCTACCGCGAGGCGCAGACGCAAACCTACGGCGACACCTTTCTGATGATCGGGGCGTGCTTCGTTATCGCCACGGCGATGGTGCCCTTGATGCGCAAGGTGCAACCACCGGCGGCGCCGAGTGCGGATGGGCATTGATCACTATTTTCTGGCCATGCCCAGTTCCCTTGTGGGAGCGAGCCTGCTCGCGAAGGCGTCGTGTCAGTCACCATGGTTGTTATCTGACACTGATCGCCACGGTCAAATCGACCATTTCTTTCGGCGTGAATTGCGCCGCAACCACGTCGTAATCTTCGTCCGGTGCGTGGGTCAGGCTCAGTTGGGTCAGCGATTCGGTCCACAGCAGCGCGGCGCGTTCGCGGTCGCTGAAGAACGGCGCTTCCCGCCAAGCGGTGACCGCGAACAAACGGCGCGGGGTTTCGCCGCCCTTGATCGCATCGGTGGTGTGCATGTCGATGCAGAACGCGCAGCCGTTGATTTGCGAAGCGCGCAGTTTCACCAGTTCGATCAGGGTCTTTTCCAGCGGCAGTTTGGACACCGCCGTTTCCAAAGCCATCATCGCTTTCAAGGCGTCTGGGGAAGCGGTGTAGAAATCGGCACGAGGTTGCATGGTAGCTCCGGGTAGCAAGTGAATGTGTGGTTACGTTAGCCCTCACACCCGGTCCGGCAAATAGCCAATATTGCCGAAGATCAGGAGGCCACTCGGTTTCGCTGCTGACCGCTCGTCAGCCACCCGGCACCAAGGGTTCTGCGCGTCAGACCAATATCAGGTACAGACCCCTTGTGGAGACGGATCATGATCACGCGCAAACTCACTTCGCTATTACTCGCCGGGCTGCTGGCCACGGCATCGACCGCGAGCTTCGCCGTCAACGACGGCGCTGACGCTACCGGCACCAAATCCGGCGGACCGACCAGCACCACCACGCCGCCAGATAACACGCCGGGGGCGCCTTCCGGTGGCAGCGGGTCTTCGGGGATGGGTTCCGGGACTGGCACCAATGGTGGCGCGAGCGGTTCTGGTTCGGGGGCTGGCGGCGGCACAGGTTCGGCAGGTGGCGGGACTGGCGGTGCGGGCGGTGGCACGGGCGGCTGAACGAACAAGAGCCATCCGTGGTGAAAACCCTTGATTGTTTGGGTATTCACATAACCTTGGCCTGATGAAAATCCCTGTGGGAGCGAGCTTGCTCGCGAAGGCGGTGGATCAGCCAACATTTTCATCGCCTGACACTGCGCTTTCGCGAGCAAGCTCGCTCCCACAGGGTTTGTGTCAGCGTATGGATCAGCGATCGGAGCGCATCAATTCGGCCAGGCCGCTGTCCAGCGACAACACTGCCGCACGATTACGCCCGGCATTTTTCGCCTGATACAGCGCCGCATCGGCGCGCTGGATAAACACTTCCAGGCTGTCATTGCCGCTCGGGATAAATGAATAGCAGCCCAGACTCACCGTCAGATAACCGGTCGGCGAGCCGCTATGGGTGATGTGCTTGTCGATCACGCTGCGTCGAATCTGCCCGGCAATTGCCAACGCGCCGTTGATGTCGGTGTCCGGCAACAGCACCGCAAACTCCTCGCCACCGTAACGTACTGCCAGATCGGATTTGCGCTGACAGCACGCCCGCAGCACCTGAGCAACCTGGGTCAGACAGTGATCCCCGGCGACGTGGCCATAGGCGTCGTTGTAGCGTTTGAAGAAATCGATATCGAGCATGATCAGGCTGACCGGACTGACCTGCCGCGCGCCCCGGGCAAATTCGATCTCCAGCGAACGCTCGAACAAACGTCGATTGGCCAATCCGGTCAGGCTGTCGTGGGTCGCAATCTGCTCCAGTGCGCGCTGGGCCTTGCGCAGGTTTTTTTCGATCCGTTCGCCGTCGCGCACTTGGTGAATGAACACCCAGCCAAACAGGCCGACGCCGAGAATCACCAGCGCGACAATCACACTCGACTGGAACGCACGCTCGTACCAGCCCTTGAGAATCGTGTCGCGCGAGGTCGCAGACGACACCACCAACGGATACGCCGACAAGCGTCGATAACCGTACAAACGCACAACACCATCGACCACCGAATTGATCATCGCCGTGCCGGCCGCCGCCTCGGGCAGCAACGTACGATAAATCCGTCCTTGCGCCAGCGACGTGCCGATCAGGCTCTCATCAAACGGACGGCGGGCAAGCAAAGTGCCGTCGCTCAAGCCAAGAAACATGATGCCTTGGTCATCGAGGCTGAAGCTTTCGAAGAAGCGGTCGAAGTACGACATCTTGATCCCGGCCAGCAACACACCCTGAAAATTGCCGGCGTGATCATTGACGCGTTTGGAAATCGGGATGATCCACTCGCCGTTCTCGCGGCTGCGAATCGCCGGGCCGATGTGCGCCAGCGTCGAAGCGTTCTGTTGGTGGAATTTGAAATACTCGCGGTCCGCCACGCCATTGCCACGGGGCAGATCAGTAAACGAGGTAATCACCCACTGCCCATCACGATCGAACAGGAACATGCCGTGCAGCTGATCGAGTTGCTGCACGCGCCGGGCGAAGGTTCTMTGCAGACGCGGCTTCTGCGCGGCGCCGTAACCGTCCTCCTGAATCCAGTCGACCAGGCTGGTCATCACCAGATCGGCAGCCAGGAAGGTGTCCTCGGCCTGCTGGGCCATCGCCCGGGTCAGGTTGCTCGACGCGACTTTTGCCACCGCCAGATCCTGGCGTCGCGACTGCTCCAGTTGCAGGTACAGCAAACCGGACAGGCACAACCCCACCGCAACGATAAACAGCACAGCCGCTTTGCGTAGCGGCAGGCGTTTAAGGGTGCCTCCGGGGGCCTGATGTGGATCGTGAATGGGGATAGGCAAAAGCAAGTCCTGGGCAGGTACGACAAGGGCGCCAGCAGGGAAACCCTTATGTTTGTGAGCGTAGCCCACCGGAATCTACGGGGCAAACGCCCCGCTCCCGCCCAGGTATATCGGCGCGCAGCGAATTTGGATGATCGCTGTTCGCAGATTTATTTTCGATGCCTCTTTAGGGTTAGTCAGTTGTGAAGGCGTGTGAGCAGTTTGCAGCGCGGTCTGGTGGAGTTTTTGCGTGGGGAGTTGGGGGTGGATGCGCGGGAATTGACCTGATGACCCAGGCCTGTCGAAACCCTGTGGCGAGAGAGCTTGCTCGCTCGCCACAAGTTTAGTGTTCAGCCGATCAGTTCTGGCACATCAACGCGACGGCGGCACGCGAATATCCCCCGCCCGGCACTGGGTTTTCACGCCCTTGCCACACGCGCCGAACTGCAAATCCTTGCCCATGCACACACGCACTTCCGACAGTTCCGGGCCGCTGCAAATGACAGCGATGCCATCTGCCGGGATCCCCGGGTTGGCCTTGCGGAACAGGTCGGCAATTTCCTGAGCTTCGAAGTAATAGGAGCTGCTGAACGGTTGCAGTTCCTGCGGGATTTTCACCGCCGCCACCGCTTTGTCCGCTTCATCCAGATAGCCCATCGCGCCGAGGCCGCTGCAGGTGCCGTGCTTGGACCATTCGTGGTCGAGCAGTTTTTTGGTCGGGAACAGCGTCAGGCCCTGGCTGGTTTGCGCCGCGTTCAGCGTGGTCAGCGGTGGACAGGACTCCGGCCAGCCACCCTTGGCGTATTGCGGCCACAAACCGTGAAGCACGAAGCCGTAGCCCTTGCCCGTGCACTGCGAGTCATCTTTGTGCGTCAAACAAAAGGTCGGCGACCAGGACAGCGCCAGCAGGTAGTAATCGAACACCCCCGCCACCGATTCTGCCTGGGCCTTGCTGGACTGTGACTGGCGCGCCGAACTCAAACCGATGCTACCGGCCGTCAGCGCAATCACCGCCAAAATTGTAAACAGCTTTTTCATGTACCCACTCCTTTGGGACGCCTGCGTCCATGGTTTTTGATCCTGACCGACTTGGCCAGCGCTGATTTCGACACGCTTGTGTTGCAAGCGCATGACGCAAGGCAAAGCCGTACGCCGTTGAAAGGTCTACGATTAACAGGCAGCCACCAAACCAAGGGAACCAAAATGAGTAAAGCAGACGAACTCGCCGCCAAACTCAAACAAACCCGGCATACCCACGCGGATGCGGCACTGGAAATCGATTGCTGGCCTGCTCAGGTGTATGACTTGTACCACCGCATTGAGGCGTGGTTGCAGCCCGTCACCGAAGTAGGACTGAAGATTCGGCGAAATCCTACGCATGTTTGCGAAACTTCACCGGATTGTGAGGCGCATGACTACGCAATTGATCAACTGGTGATCGAGGCCAATGATCGAAGCCTGACATTCGATCCCATTGCGCGGTTTACCGAGGATGGCGCCGGGCGGGTGCAGATCATCCCGTCAGCCACGGACACCTATCTGCTGCGTACCGTGGATGAGCACGGTGAAAGCCATTGGTGGATGCAGTCGATTGAAACCGGGCAGCAGTTGGATGCCATTGCGCTGACGGAAAATAATCTGTTGTTGGCGGTGCAGGAAGGATTGGGGCTTTAAATTCTTTCCATCACGAACAACTCAGAAAAACAGACCAATTGCATTGAATGGCCGGATTTCTAAAGAAATCTGGCCATTTGTCGTTACAGAACCACCAATCAAACCCGATGGAATCTTGATCGCATGGATGCTTCGCCCGCACCAACGTTTACGCAGTTCTTCAAACGCAATTTCAAACGCGTTCTTGATTACTGGAGCCAGATCACCGTCACTCTGGGCTTTCTCGGCGCGGGGTTGGCAATCCTTGGGCTATACGTCTACACCCGGACAATTGGTCGTACTGACCTTTTCCTGGCAGGCAGCGATGCCAAGTCAGCCCTTGCTATCTGGCTGTTACTGATCGTGCTGATCATGGTGGGCTACCTCGGCGTACTCTCCGCCAGCGCATGGTTCTACGGAATCACCGTTTCGATGTTCGAAAAAGTGCCAAAAAGGCACAAACAAATCGCTGCCTTTTTGCTGCTTCCTATGTGTTTTGGCTTTGGTACCTTCATTTCTCTGCTTTTCAAGTTCCCGAACACATTCAGCGCCGCAGGTTCGATGCTGTTTGTTTTTTCCTTGACCCTGCTGGTCTACTTCGCACTTTTCCTGCTCAAACGCTTTCGAAAGATCTTCAACAAAAACACCCGGCGAATGGGTGGCTGGAAGAAAAACGGGTTCCGACTCTTGATCGGTAGCATGATCGGCTTTGCCGTTCTGTGTGCGTCCCTCCCCACATTGCTGATTATCTCGACCTACGTCGGCGAAGATAACGCGAAAGCGGTAGTGGTTGTCGGGGTGTTTTCCCTCGGCACACTCATTTTCAGTCTCCTTCCCGTTTTCATTTTTTACATCAGCAAAGGTCATGTCTTTGCGCGTATCGCTTATGGAATCGCAACAGCACTGGTTCTGTTCAGCGGGTTTCTTCTTTTATCGCCAGGTGCAATGCCAAGCATCACCTACGCGGCTGCTGGAAATCTGGCGATTCGTCAGCAGCCAGCGCGATTCATACTTGACGAAAACATCAGCCTGGACGATCTGGATAACAGACTGTGGCGAACCACACTCAATGAAAAACAAAAGATCGAAGTCACGGCGTTTCCATTGTTCACCTTTGGCGACATCTTGCTGTTGTGCAGCAGAGACCTGCAGCGTTTGAACCTCTATGAATTGCCTCGCTACACACACTTTTGCATCGCCACACGTAACAGCAAGGTCACTCAGAAACCGTTGCGTCCAGGGGTTGCGCCGCTACTCAGCTGGCAGCAGCGTGCTGAAC
>NZ_JBFUIR010000046.1:0-48982 GCF_056401755.1 Pseudomonas sp. P4_D7
TGTTGTTGACTGACCCGCCGCTTTCGCGAGCAGGCTCGCTCCCACAGCTTGTTTTGCGGCGCGTCAAAGATTGGCGCTTGACCTTGCCCGCATGGCAAGGTTGATCCTTGTAGGCATCTACTACAGGGAGTACGACCGATGTCCGATTCCATCACGTTCGATCTGCCGATTGCCGGCATGACCTGCGCCAGTTGTGCCGGGCGTGTCGAGCGGGCCTTGAGCAAAGTCAGCGGTGCCAGTGCCGTCAGCGTCAACCTCGCCACCGAGCAGGCCCGCTTACAGGCGCCCGGCGACAGTCTGCCGGCCTTGATGGCAGCAGTTGAGCGCGCCGGTTACAGCGTGCCGCAGCAGGCTATCGAATTGAATATCGAAGGCATGACCTGCGCCTCCTGCGTCGGCCGCGTCGAGCGAGCGCTGAACAAAGTGCCGGGCGTCAAAAGCGTCAGCGTCAACCTGGCCAACGAACGCGCACACCTCGAATTGCTCGGTCAGGTCGCCCCGCAAACGCTGCTTGAGGCCGTGAGCAAGGCCGGTTATTCGGCCAGCGTCTGGCAAGCCGAACACCCGCAAACCGATAACCAGCAACAGCGCCTCAAGCATGAACGCTGGGCGCTGATCTGCACGATTGCCCTCGCCCTGCCGCTGGTGGCGCCGATGTTGCTGCAACCGTTCGGCATCCACTGGATGCTCCCGGCCTGGGCGCAATTCGCCCTCGCCACGCCGGTGCAGTTCATTTTCGGTGCACGTTTTTATGTCGCCGCGTGGAAAGCCGTGCGTGCCGGAGCGGGCAACATGGACTTGCTGGTGGCCCTCGGCACCAGCGCCGGCTACGGCTTGAGTCTTTACGAGTGGGCGACCGCCGCCGGGCGCATGCCGCATCTGTATTTCGAAGCGTCGGCGGTGGTCATTGCCTTGGTGCTGCTCGGCAAATACCTGGAGAGCCGCGCCAAACGCCAGACCGCCAGCGCCATCCGCGCGCTGGAAGCATTGCGTCCGGAACGGGCGATTCAAGTCATCGACGGTCGCGAGCAGGATGTCGCCATCAGCGCCTTGCGCCTGAACGATCTGGTGCTGGTCAAACCCGGCGAGCGATTCCCGGTCGACGGCGAAGTCATCGAAGGCCAGAGCCACGCCGATGAAGCACTGATCAGCGGCGAAAGCCTGCCGGTACCGAAACAACCCGGAGACAAAGTCACCGGCGGCGCGATCAACGGTGAAGGCCGCTTGCTGGTGCGCACCCTGGCGCTCGGCGCAGAAACCGTGCTGGCGCGGATCATTCGTCTGGTTGAGGACGCTCAAGCCGCGAAAGCACCGATCCAGAAACTGGTGGATAAAGTCAGCCAGATCTTCGTGCCAACGGTGTTGCTGATCGCGTTGGTGACACTGATCGGCTGGCGGCTCTACGGCGCCCCCATGGAGACCGCGTTGATCAACGCCGTCGCGGTGCTGGTCATCGCCTGCCCTTGTGCGCTGGGCCTTGCCACGCCGACGGCGATCATGGCCGGCACCGGCGTGGCCGCGCGTCACGGCATTCTGATCAAGGACGCCGAAGCGCTGGAACGCGCCCATGAAGTCAGCAGTGTGGTGTTCGACAAAACCGGCACGCTGACCTCCGGCACGCCGCGCATTGCCCATTTCAGTGCAGTGGATGGTGATGAAGACACGCTGCTGAAACTGGCCGGTGCGCTGCAACGCGGCAGTGAACATCCGTTGGCCAAAGCGGTACTCGATGCCGCAGCGGAACGAGGCCTGAACGTGCCGGATGTCAGCGACAGTCAATCGCTGACCGGTCGCGGCATTGCCGGCAATCTTGAAGGCCGGCGTCTGGCGCTGGGCAATCGGCGGATGCTCGAAGAAAGTGCTTTGAACGCGGGCAACCTGAGCGAATCTGCCCAGACTTGGGAAGCCGAGGGCCGCACCCTGTCGTGGTTAATCGAGCAAAGCCCGGAACCGAAAGTGCTCGGCTTGTTCGCCTTCGGTGACACCCTGAAACCCGGTGCACTGGAAGCCGTGCAGCAGCTCGCCGCCCGCGGTATCCACAGCCATCTGCTGACCGGCGACAATCGCGGCAGCGCTCGCGTGGTCGCCGAGGCTCTGGGCATCAGCAATGTCCACGCCGAAGTGCTGCCGGCGGACAAAGCCGCCACCGTCAGCGAGCTGAAAAAAACCGGCGTGGTCGCCATGGTCGGTGACGGCATCAACGACGCCCCGGCCCTCGCCGCTGCCGACATCGGTATCGCCATGGGTGGCGGCACCGACGTCGCCATGCACGCGGCGGGCATTACCCTGATGCGCGGCGATCCACGGTTGGTGCCGGCGGCGCTGGAGATCAGTCGCAAGACCTACGCGAAGATCCGCCAGAACCTGTTCTGGGCCTTCGTCTATAACCTGATCGGCATTCCGCTGGCGGCGTTCGGCTTCCTCAATCCGGTGCTGGCCGGCGCGGCGATGGCGCTGTCGAGCGTCAGCGTGGTGAGCAATGCGCTACTGTTGAAAACCTGGAAACCCAAGGACCTGGAGGAACACCGATGAACATCGGCCAAGCGGCCAGACACAGTGGCCTGAGCGCGAAAATGATCCGCTATTACGAGTCGATCGGCCTGCTCAAAGCGGCGCATCGCACCGACAGCGGTTACCGGGTCTATGGCGACGATGATCTGCACACGCTGGCGTTTATCAAGCGCTCGCGGGATCTGGGCTTTTCGCTGGAGGAAGTCGGCAAACTGCTGACCCTTTGGCAGGATCGCCAACGGGCCAGCGCCGATGTGAAAGCATTGGCGCGCCAGCACATCGACGAGTTGAACCAGAAGATTCGCGAGCTCGGCGAATTACGCGACACCCTGCAAGACCTCGTCGAGCACTGCAACGGCGACCACCGCCCCGATTGCCCGATCCTCAAGGAACTGGCGTCGGGCTGCTGCGCACAATCCGCCCGCGCTTGAGCGCCAGAACTTTCACCAGCAGCAACGTACTGAGCGGAATGCCGTGGAACAGCATGACCACGGCACCCGGCGTCCACCAGGCGTAGAACGGCGCGGCGATCAGCATGCCGATACCGAACCCGGTCATTTGCAGCAAAGTCAGTACGCTAAAGATCGGCAGGCGCAATTGCTCGGGTTCACGTTGCAGACGCGACATCAGCCCGACCTCGGAAAAACCGTCACCCAACCCTGCCGGCAAGGAAAACAGCAACAGGGCATAGAGGCTGTGTTGCTGGAACATCAGGATAAAGCCGCAGGACATCAGCGCCACGCCAAAGAAAAACCGCCGTTCCAGATGGATGTTGTCCGAGCCTTTGAGACGGCTGGCGATTCGCGCACCGAGGAGCTTGCCGCTGGCCCAAACTGCGAGCATCAGCCCCAGCGTGGTACTCGCCGACTCCGGCGTGAGCAGTCTGGAGATGATCGGAAAGCCGACGTTGTGCGCGGCGCTGCCCAAAGTGTCGGCCATGGTGACCGCGAGCATCGCGGCAATCACCGGCGCAGAACGCAGGCCTTGCTTGAGCGCTGTCCATTCGCCGCGTTCCGGTGCGTCGTTGACGGTTGCGGGTGCGAACCGCAGCGGCACAATCAATAACGCGGCCAGCAAATAGGTCAGCGCATTCAGTGCGAACACCGTTTCAAAACCAAACCCCGCGACCAGCAAACCTGAAACCAGGCTGCCGCCGACCATCGCAGCGGATGAGGCCGAAGTGATCCAGGCGTTGGCCTTGAGCAGTTGATCAGCGGGGACCAGACGCGGCAACTGGCTGTTGAGGCCGATGGCAAACATCGAATTGCCCAGGCCCAGACCGAAGGCGATCACCGGCAACAGCAAGGCCTGTTGGCTGACGGGCACGATCAACAACAGACCGAGCACGCTGGCGCGCAGCAGGTCGAAGGCGATCAGCGGTGCGCGTCCGCTGCAACGACGGTAAAACGCGGTGCCGATCAGACTGGCAAAAATCCCCCCGCCGACGCGACTGGCGAGAAAGATCCCGACGCTTATTGCGCTGTTGCTCAGCAGGTAGACGTAGGTGGCCAGCGCGACCATGTTGAGGAAGGCGCCGAAATCGGAGATCAGTCGAGCGGTGACGATCAGGTGGGTGTTGCTCGGGGTGGTCACATTCAGTCCTTGAGTGTGGTTGGCGCGGTGGACAGTAGACTTGAATTTGCGGGGATCCGAAAGAGCCCTCACCCTAACCCTCTCCCATGGGGAGAGGGGACTGATTGGGGGATATTTGGGAGGTACACCGACCTGAACGTTTTTCGTTGAATCCATAATCGACTCGTTTTTTCAGGTCGATGTATGACGCAAGACACCTCGGTCGGCCCCCTCTCCCTCTGGGAGAGGGCTGGGCGGGCGGCGTTCCGATGAGGGGCTTCTGGGTTCCAAGGCTTCTGATTCAAACAAAAAACCCGGCCGAAGCCGGGTTTCTCATCAAGCAATCACTGCATCCACGGTGGTGGCGGTGGTTCGTCGGACTTGCCTTTCGGCTCGTCGTCCGCAGCACGGATGGCCTGCTTGCGTTCCTCGTCGAGGCGCGCCGCTTCGATCTCGCGCAACACCCCGCCGACGTCGGCCAGGTCTTCCGGATCATCGAACTCACCGGTCAGCACACTGTTCGGGTGCAGGGTGCCGGCTTCGTACAACGCCCACATTTCCTTGGCGTATTTGGTCAGCTTCAACTCCGGGGCAAAGCGTCCGAAGTAGGAAGCCATGTTGCCAACGTCGCGCTCCAGCATGCTGAACGCGTGGTTGTTGCCGGCAGCGTCCACGGCTTGCGGCAGGTCGATGATGACCGGGCCGGTCGGCGTCAGCAGCACGTTGAACTCCGAGAGGTCACCGTGCACCAGACCGGTACACAACATCAGCACGATCTGCGAAATCAGGAACGCGTGATACTCGCGCGCCTGATCCGGCTCCAGCACCACGTCATTGAGACGCGGCGCGGCATCGCCGAACTCGTCGGCCACCAGTTCCATCAACAGCACGCCGTCGAGGAAGTCGTAGGGTTTGGGCACCCGCACACCGGCGCCGGCCAGACGGAACAGCGCCGCCACTTCGGCGTTCTGCCAGGCATCTTCGGTCTCTTTGCGACCGAACTTGGAGCCTTTTGCCATTGCGCGAGCCTGTCGGCTGTTGCGCACCTTGCGGCCTTCCTGATACTCGGCCGCCTGGCGGAAACTGCGTTTGTTCGCCTCCTTGTAGACCTTTGCGCAACGTAACTGATTGCCGCAGCGCACCACATAAACAGCTGCTTCTTTGCCACTCATCAGTGGGCGCAGCACCTCGTCGACCAGACCGTCCTCGATCAGGGGTTCAATGCGTTTTGGAGTCTTCATCAGCTTTTATTGTGGGTCCTTTATTACCAAACACGCGAATGTCACTCGTTATACGGCAATCCTCGCATCACGGGGAGGGGTTGCCGACCTGTGAACGTTGAGAATGCACACACTGTGCCGGATTAAACAGGGCCAACTCTGCGCTCGCGCATCGACCGTGGGGAATCATAGCCGAGGCTGTTGTACTTGTTGGTACATGTCTTCAAGGGCATTTGCGACAGAATCTGACATCCGGCTGATGCCCCTTCGGCAGATTTTTGCAAAGTCGCCTCAATTTCCCTGTTTTGCAGCCGAAGCCCTCAATGACAGAGGGATTTGTCCGGCAATCGTTCCACAACAATCAGCGATGCCGCGCTCGGGGATACGAGTGATCCACAACGTTTTCGGCTGCCAATAAACCACAAGTCATCTGCACTGCGTGGGCCTACAAGAAAATCTGGAGCGCGGATGAACATCAAACAGAAATTGACGTGGGCGTTTGCAATCATCGCCTGCTTGCCGGTGGTGCTGGTCGCAACGCTGGTGGTGATGAACTTGCGCAGCGATGCCCGGGACAGTTTTGTCGACAGCAGCGGTCGCGAAATCCGTCAGGTCAGCAATGCCATGCAGCTGTTTTTTGATGGCATCAGCCAGAACGTCGATTACCTGGCGTCGCAGCCGCTGATCAAAAACACCGACGACAGCCTCAAGACCTACATGAGCGCCAACGCCGAATCCATCCCGCAGGGCGAGATGGACAAAAAGGTCTTCGCGTTCCTCCAGGACCTGGGCAACGCCCACCCGGCTTACGCCTACGCCATCGTTGGCACCGCCGCCGGTGGTTATGTGTCATGGCCGGACGATCCCAAACTCAACAATTACGACCCGCGTCAGCGGCCGTGGTACAAGGCTGCCCAGGCCAAACCGGGCAAACCGTTGCGGACCGCCGCTTACTACTGGGCGCAGGACGATGCGACCTACGTCAGCACCGTGCGCACCATCGACAACAAACTCGGCAGCAACGGCGGCGTGGTCAGCATCGACGTGACGCTCAAGCAGCTCACCGAGATCGTCAAACAGATCAAGCTGGGCGAAACCGGCTACCTGATGCTCCTGGAAAACAGCGGCACGGTGCTGGTCGATCCGAAACAGCCGGAACACAACTTCAAGCCGCTGGACAGCCTCGGCGAAGGCTATGCGCAGCTGGCCAAGGCCGGCAAAGGCCTGGTCGAAGTCGAGCTTAACGGTGAGCGCTACATGGCCAACGTCTGGCCGTCGGAGCAATTGGGCTGGACCTTCGTCGGCCTGATCAAGCAGAGCGATGTGATGAGCTCAGCCACGCAACTGACCTGGCTGATCGCGATCATCGCCGCCGTGCTGGCCGTGCTGTTCGCCGTGGTTGGCGCCAGTTTCGCCACCCTCATCGTGCGGCCGATCCGCAGCGTCGCCAGTGGCCTGGAAGGCATTGCGCAGGGCGAAGGCGACCTGACCAAAAACCTCGACATCCGGGGCAACGACGAAACCGCGCAACTGGCCAACTGGTTCAATCAGTTCCTCACCGCGATCCGCAGCCTGATCCAGCACATCGGCGGCGCCGCCGGGAAAATCCTCGCGACCTCGCAGAGTTCGACCCGCGTCTCAAGCGACATGGCCGAAGCCGCCGGGCGTCAGCGTGAAGCGGTCGACATGGTCTCGACCGCGTTCCACGAAATGGTCGCCACCGCTAACGAAGTCGCGCGCTCGTGCAGTCAGGCAGCGGACTCCGCCGACAGCGGCCAGCGTCAGGCCCGCCAAGGCCAGCAACAGATTGATGCGGCGGTGCACAGCGTCGATCAACTGAGCCAGGAGCTGGAGCAATCGGCGCAGTCAATGCAACAACTGGAGCGCGACAGCAACGATATCCAGTCGATCCTCGGCACCATCCGCTCCATCGCCGAACAGACCAACCTGCTGGCGCTCAACGCCGCCATCGAAGCAGCCCGCGCCGGTGAACAGGGGCGCGGTTTTGCCGTGGTGGCGGATGAGGTGCGCGCACTGGCCAAACGCACGGCGGATTCGACGGCAGAGATCGATGGTCTGCTCGGCAATCTGGCCAAGCGCACCAGTCAGGTCACACAACAGATGCACGCCAGCCTGCAGGTCTCGCAGCAGTCGGTGACGCGTATCGGCGAGGCGCGCGAAAGCTTCGGGCAGATCCGCGAATCGGTGGACGTGATTCGTGACATGAACACGCAAATCGCTACCGCTGCTGAAGAACAGCATCAGGTGGCTGAGGACATCAACCGGCACATCAGCCAGATTCACGGGGATGCGCAGTTGGTGGCAGAACTGGCCAACTCGGCGCGTCTGGATTCGCAGAGTCTGGCGGGGTTGTCGAATGAGTTGGATGGGTTGGTCAGACGGTTTCGTACCTGAACCCAAAAGCCCCTCATCGGAACGCCGCCCGCCCAGCCCTCTCCCTGAGGGAGAGGGGGCTGACCGAGGTGTCTGGCATTATGCATCGACCTGAAATACCGCGTCGATTATGGATTCTATAAAGCAAGATCAGGTCGGCGCACCTCTGAAGCATCCCCCAATCGGTCCCCTCTCCCTCTGGGCGGTCCGACGTTTCGGGAGGGCTAGGGCGAGGGGCTCTTTCAGCGTCAGCGTTCGATGATGGCGGTGACGCCCTGCCCACCCGCCGCGCAAATCGATATCAACCCCCTGCCCTTCCCCGCTGCGTCCAGCAACTTCGCCAGGTTCGCGACGATGCGCCCACCGGTCGCCGCAAACGGATGCCCGGCCGCCAGCGAACTGCCCTTCACGTTCAGCCGGCTACGATCAATCGAACCCAACGGCGCATCAAGGCCCAAACGGGTTTTGCAGTATTCGGGATCCTCCCAGGCCTTCAGCGTGCACAGCACTTGCGCCGCGAACGCTTCATGAATTTCGTAGTAGTCAAAATCCTGCAAGGTCAGCCCGTTGCGTGCCAGCAACCGTGGCACGGCATACACCGGCGCCATCAGCAGCCCTTCGGCGCCGTTGACGAAATCCACTGCCGCCGCTTCGCCATCGCGCAGGTACGCGAGGATCGGCAAGCCGCGTTCCTTCGCCCACTCTTCACTGCCGAGCAGCACCACAGACGCGCCATCGGTCAGCGGCGTGGAGTTGCCTGCCGTCAACGTGCCTTTCGCGCTTTTTTCGAAGGCGGGTTTCAGCGTCGCGAGTTTTTCCAGGGTCAGGTCCGGGCGCAGATTGTTGTCGCGGGTCAGACCAAGGAACGGTGTCATCAGGTCGTTGTGCCAACCCTCGCTATAGGACGCAGCGAGTTTGTGGTGGCTTTCGAGGGCCAGTTGATCCTGATCTTCACGCGGGATGTTCCAGGTCTGCGCCATCAGTTCGCAGTGCTGCCCCATCGACAGGCCGGTGCGCGGTTCACCGTTACGCGGAAATTCCGGGATCAGGTGTTGCGGCCGCAACTGCAGTAAGGTTTTCAGCTTGTCGCCGGTGGTCTTGGCGCGGTTGGCTTGCAAGAGGATTCTGCGCAGGCCTTCGCTGACACTGATCGGCGCGTCCGAGGTGGTGTCGACGCCACCGGCGATGCCGCTCTCGATCTGGCCGAGGGCGATCTTGTTCGCCACCAGGATCGCCGCTTCCAGGCCAGTGCCGCAGGCTTGCTGAATGTCGTAGGCGGGCGTCGCCGGGGACAGACGCGAGCCGAGCACACATTCACGGGTCAGATTCATATCTCGTGACAATTTCAGCACTGCGCCCGCCACCACTTCGCCAATGCGCTGGCCGTGCAGGTTGTAGCGTTCGATCAGGCCTTCGAGGGCGGCGGTGAGCATCGCCTGATTACTCGCCGTGGCGTACGGCCCGTTGGAACGGGCGAAGGGAATGCGGTTACCGCCGATGATCGCGACGCGGCGCAGCTGACTCATGAATAACTCCTTTTCCGAAGGTTTGAATTCACGCCGATCCCCTGTAGGAGTGAGCCTGCTCGCGATAGCGGTGGGTCAGATAAACATTTCTTGACTGATACACCGCGCCTTATTGCGTGGATCGAACGATTGATTGCCATCGGTAGTCCACACTTTGAACCCCAACTTCTGGAGAGCGTTCCATGTCTGACCGCTATATCGACTTCGCCAACTCGTCCATCGGCCATCGCCTGGTCGGGGCGCTGGGCCTGCCGTCGCCGGTGCGGCTGGAACGCTGGCAGGCCGGGCGCCTGCGGCCGGTGGAAGGGGCGCTGCTGATCGGCGGCGGGCCACTGGCGGAGCGCGTCAGTGCCTTCGCCAACCGTTTGACCGACGGCATCTACCGTTACGGCGAACAACCGGCAACCGCTACCGAATGGATTCCCGGCCACGGCCCGAAACTCAAAGCCGTGGTGTTCGACGCCAGCGAGTTGCTGCATACCGACCAGCTCAAGCAACTGCGCGAATTCTTCCAGCCGTTGATGAAGAATCTTGAGCACAGCGCCCATCTGGTGATCCTTGGCCGTGCCCCGGAAACCCTCAGTGATCCGTTTGCTGCCAGTGCGCAACGAGCGCTGGAAGGGTTTTCCCGTTCGCTGGCCAAGGAACTTCGCAGCGGCGGCACGCTGCAACTGATCTACGTCGGTGAGGGCGCCGAAGATCAACTGGAAGGCCCGCTGCGGTTTTTCCTCTCGCCGAAAAGTGCGTTCGTGTCCGGGCAGGTGATTCGCCTGACAGCTTGTGCGACGCCAGTGACTGACTGGACCCGGCCGCTGGCCGGACGCAAGGCGCTGGTCACTGGTGCGGCTCGCGGTATCGGCGCATCGATTGCCGAAACCCTGGCGCGCGACGGCGCCGAGGTGATCCTGCTCGACGTGCCGCCGGCGAAGACCGATCTGGAAGCCCTTGCCGCCCGCCTCGGCGGCCGCGCGATTACCCTGGATATCTGCGCCGCCGACGCCGCCACGCAATTGATCGAACAACTGCCTGACGGCCTCGATATTCTGGTGCACAACGCCGGCATCACCCGCGACAAAACCCTGGCCAATATGACCCCGGAATTCTGGGACGCGGTGCTGGCGGTCAACCTCAACGCACCGCAAGTGCTGACCCAGGCCCTGCTCGACAGCGGCACGCTGCGCGACAACGCGCGGGTGATTCTGCTGGCCTCGATCAGCGGCATTGCCGGCAATCGCGGGCAAACCAACTACGCCGCGAGCAAGGCCGGGCTGATTGGTCTTGCGCAGGCCTGGGCGCCTACGCTGCTGGAACGTGGGATCAGCATCAATGCCGTCGCCCCCGGTTTTATCGAGACGCAAATGACTGCACACATTCCGTTTGGCCTGCGTGAGGCGGGCCGGCGCATGAGTTCGCTCGGTCAGGGCGGTTTACCGCAAGACGTCGCCGAAGCCGTCGCGTGGCTGGCGCAACCGGGCACCGGAGCATTCACCGGGCAGGCGCTGCGGGTCTGCGGACAAAGCGTTCTGGGGGCTTAGGCATGAGCATCGAATGGCATACGCTGGATCGCGAACCGAGCCTGCCTGGGCTCTACGCACGAGCGGCGACGCGACGAAAAATCACCGGCACCCAATTACCCGACAGCGGCCTGCGCTGTTGGGTCGATGTCGATGGCCAACGCCTGGCGGGCTATCGCAAGGTCTGCGGATTCGTCGATGACGGTCTGTTGCCGCCGACCTATCCGCACATCCTCGCCTTTGCATTGCAGATGCAATTGCTCACCGCCAAAGCCTTTCCGTTCCCGCTGCTGGGGCTGATTCATCTGAGCAACCGCATTCGCGTGTTGCGCCCGATGGGCGGGATCGGTCGGGCGCAGGTCAGCGTGCGCGTGACGAATCTGCAAGCGCATCCCAAAGGTGCGACGTTCGATCTGCTGACCACCCTGGATGATCAGCTCGGGCCGCTGTGGGAAGCGGAAAGCCAGATGCTCTGTCGCGGTGTGAAACTTGAGGGCGAGCCGGCCGAGCAGACCTGGGAGCCGTCGCAATCGCTGGTGGAGGTGGCGCGCTGGAAAGCCCCGGTCGATATCGGTCGGCAATACGCCAAAGTGTCCGGCGACTACAACCCGATTCACCTGAGTGCGGCCAGTGCCAGGCTGTTTGGCTTTCCAACAGCGATCGCCCATGGTTTGTGGAACAAGGCGCGGACCCTCGCGGCGCTGAACGATCATTTGCCCAAGGCCAACCTTGAGATCGCCGTGCACTTTCGCAAACCGGTGCGCCTGCCCAGTGAGGTGACCCTGCTGGCGAGTGCGGCGGGGTCCAGTGGTGAGTTGCGGCTGATCGGTGCGCAAGACCTGGAGCATATGGTCGGGCAGTGGCAACCGATTGCCTGAGCACGCGGGATACCGTTAATTGTGTGTATATAACTTAAGTTTTCGCCGTCCTTCCGCCTTCCGCTGAAAAAACCAGGGCCTTGATTATCAAGGCCTTTTTTTGTCCGGCTATATCCTGGGTATTAGTCCTTAGGCGCTGAACTTCACCTTATATATAAAGGCGTTAATACCAACTTGAGAATGGCCTGAAACCTGCCCCTGGACTGAGATTGAGCACAACGGGCGAAGGCATCACCGACAACAGATCGGCGAGCCATCGAAGACAACGAACGTTGTGACAGGTGCAAGGAATCTCAATCATGAAAACTCAAGATGTGTGGTGCAAATCGGCAATCGCTCTGGCATTGATTCTCTCCCTCGGCCTCGCCGGCTGCAGCAGCGGCGGTGGCGGCCATCACAGCAGCTCCGGCAGTTCTGCGGCGGACGGCACCTCGGGTACTGGCGGTACGGGCGGCAGCGGTGATACTGCAGGCACAGGCGGAACTGGCGGGACCGGGAACACAGGTGGTACTGGCGGAACCGGTGGCACCGATCCGACCAATCCAACCAACCCGACAGACCCAACGGATCCGACCAACCCGACCAATCCGACCACCACACCGCTGGTGACCACCACCCTGGTGCAGGATGTCGGTAAGACCGTCGCTGGCGTCGGCGATGGCGTTGGCCAGATCGGCGACTCGCTGGGTACCGTACCGGTGGTCGGTGGTGTGGTGCAGAGTGCGGCCAACACCGCAGGCAATGTTGTCAGCACCTTGGGTGATGGCGTCGCCAATGGCGTAGGCAAACTGGCCACCGACCCTAATGGCCTGACCACCACCGTTGCTTCGGTTGGCGGTGTAGTGACGGATGTTGGCAACGGCGTCTCCGACCTCAGCGCCAAGCTGTCCACTGCGACGGGCAGCGTACCGGTGGTGGGCGGTGTGGTGACCAAAGTCGCGCCGCTGCTTGATGGTGTCGGCGAGAAAGTCACCATGCTCGGCAATACCCTCGACACCACGCTGACCAGCGGCCCAACCAGCCAACTGACGAACAAACTCGGCGGTAGTCTGGTGCCAGTGATTGCGATGGTTGAAAGCACCACGGACAAACTCGGCGCGACCACAGGTCTTGGCGATCCACTCAAAGGCGTGGTTGCGCAAGTCGGTGGTGCGGTGAACACACTGGGCGGCAATGTTACCGATGCGGGTAACGGCAACGCCTTGACCAACACACTCGGCGGCGCGTTGAGCGATACCGGCACCGCAGTCGCCAAGGCCGGTGGTCTGGTGTCCAACGGCACTGGTTCGGGTACTGGTGGAGTGGGCGGTGGCCTCGGTGGTACTGGCCTGCTGCAAACCGTTGGCGGCGCGGTGGTCAATGTCGGCTCAGGTCTGGCGGCAGGCAACGGCACTCTCGCAGCGCCTGGCAACGTCCTGGCAGCGGCCGGCAACACAGTGGCTTCGCTCAACACCGTACTCGGCGGTTCGGGCACCCCGATCACCGCAACCACCTCACCTCTGGCCACGGTTGGCGGAACCTTGGGCGCAGGCCTGAACCCGGTCACCAGTGGCGTTACCAACGTGACTCAGCAACTCGGCGCCGCTACCGGTATCGGCTCACCTGTTGCAGGTCTTACCGGCCAGGTGGGCGGCGCGGTCAGCAGTATCGGCGGCAGCATTGCTGCGACCAACAACCCGGTCACCACCGCAGTCGGTGGTCTGGTCAGCAACGTCGGCGGCACCGTCGCCGCCGTCGGTGGCCTGGTCAACGGCGGTACCAGCGGGGGTACCACCAGTGGCGGTCTGGGCGGTGTACTCGGTGGTCTGACTGGCACTCTGGGAGGCAACACACGCTAAATTGCACCTGGCCGATTCGACGGCCTCACCTACAGCGCCTACGCTTGGTTGAGGGCGGAAGATTCCCACGAGTCTTCCGCTTTTTTCTTAGGAAAATTCAGCCCAGTGCCGTGATCTGACCATGGAGTGTCCTATGCGCGTAATGGCATCCCTGCTGTTCCTCAGTCTCAGTTCCGCCGCCCTCGCCGACACCCTGCCCAGCTTTCTCAACAGCAACGAAACCATCCGCAATCTGCCGGTGCCGAACCTGCCGGCCGATGCCTATCGCCCAAGCGCCACGCCGGTGCAAGTGCCGGACGCTGGTGCCGCCGCTGCGCAACCGCTGTTGATGGACACCAAGATCAAACTGCAAACCGTGCAGATCGAAGGCGGCACCCTCTACCCGCTCAACGAACTCGCCGAAATCTATAAGCCCCTGATCGGCCGGCAAGCCACGCTCGCCGAGCTGATCGAAGCCACGCGCAACATCACCCGACGCTATCAGCAGGACGGTTACCTGCTGTCCTACGCGTTCTTGCCGCAGCAAAATTTCAATGACGGCGTAGCGCGCGTGGTGCTGGTGGAAGGCTACGTCCGCGATATCCAGATCCAGGGCGATGTCGGCCGGGTCAAAGCGCTACTGGACAAACTGGCGGCGAAGATTCAGACCGAGCGGCCGCTGACCCGCAAGACGTTCGAGCGCTACACCACGCTGATGACGCGCATTCCCGGGGTGACGATCCAGGCCCAGGTGCCACCGCCCGGCACCACCGACGGCGCCACAACGCTGGTGGCCCAGGCCAGTCGAAAACCCTTCACCAGCACGCTGAGCACCACCGAAGACAACCGCAACGGCACCCAGGCCCTGCTCGGTGTCAGCAGCAATTCGCAAACCGCGATGGGCGAGCAACTGACCCTCAGCGGCCTGTTTCCACCGGGTGACGATCACGAACATTACTACCGGCTCGACTACAACCAGTTCCTCAATGACGAGGGCGCACAACTGGCGCTGTCGGCTTCACGCTACCGTGCTGACCCCGGCACCAATGTCCTGCTCGACAATGGCCTGCAACTCAAACCGCACCGCGAAAACGACCGCTACTCGATCGGTTTCACCCTGCCGCTGATTGCCGCTTCCAACGAACTGCTGACGGCCGGTTCAAGGCTTTACGCGGTCAACGACAAGACCCGCTACAAGGTGATCGGCTTCCCGCTGAGTGTCGAAGAACGCACCGACATCCGCGCCCTCGCCTTCGAGAGCGACTGGCGCAAGGCCGATGCCCGCCAGTTGCGGATCCTCAGCGGCGGCGTGTACCAGGGCCTCGACAGCATGGGCGCGAAAACCAACAACAACGCCATCGACCTCGACTTCTTTCGCCTGCGCCTGTCTGGCGTACAGAGCGACAAGTTCCTCGACAATTGGCAAGGGGTGCTGTCGGCCGCGCTGTACTGGAGCGACGATACCCTGCCCGACAGCGAGCGCGCGGTGTTCGGCGGGCAGAACTTCGGTCGTGGTTATCCCGACGATCAAGCGTCCGGCGACAAGGGCTGGGGCGTGGCGTACGAGGTCAACTACAGCTTCAACCGCGACGGCAACTGGGTGCGCATCCTGCAACCGTATGTCGTACTCGATCGCTCGCGCAGTTGGTTCAATGAATTGCCGGTGCGGGCCAACAATCTGTCATCGGCGGCGATCGGGCTACGGTTTGGCGATGCCAAGTACTACAACATTGCGCTGGAAGCGGCGAAGGCAATGTCGGATGAAGCGCTGGACACGTTCAATCGCAAGCCCAGGTACAGCATCAGTTTCAGTTACCAGTTGTAAGCTGAAACACCAAGAGGCTTCGGCAGCGGCGGGTGGAGTGTACAAACGGCAGAACTGGGTCGGATTGCAGGCAGCCTTCGCGAGCAGGCTCACTCCTACAATTGGATTGAGTGCATTCAGTTAGAAATTGGCCGGCTGTCAGGCCGCCATCGCGAGCAGGCTCATTCCTACAGTTGGATTGAGTGCATTCAGTTAGAAACTGGCCGGCTGTCAGGCCGCTTTCGCAGGAACGCCGTCCGCAGCAAACTCGCCCCCACAGAAAAGCCAAAGCAAAACAGCGCACACCGCGCGCACCGCGCACCGCTACCGCTCCTCACCACTCAACAGGATGAGCGTTAGCTCGGCTGCAGCTCTTGATCTTGATTCACCGGCCGCGTCGGCAGGCTGAGTGGAGGGATTGATCCGGGGGTGGGAGCGTAGCGACCGTTTGGCGAAGCCAAACACAGCGAGAGGAGGTGCAGCGAAGCAAACCGTAGGCGCTGCCCCCGGATCGATCCCGGAGCGAAGGAACCCCGAGCCTCAGCGAGTGGGCCGAACGTTGCGGCAAGCCTTTTTGGGTACTTTTTCGGCGTCTGGAAAAAGTGCCTCGCCGTAAGGGCGAAACCGCCAGCTGCAACACCCAAAAAAACGGATATTCACCCAAAACACCCAAAGCACGGTCGGCCCAGAGGCCGCCGAGTTCAACCTCAGCCAACCTGAACCTTAGGCTTGGGAAACAAATTATCCAAAGTCTCCAACAACCTGACGTAATAAATCGGCTTGCGAAACAGATCCACCACCTGCAACCGCAACAAATCACTGACATCTTCCATATCCGCATGCCCCGACATCACAATCACCGGCAAATGCTGCCGAGAAGTATGCTCACGCAAGCGCTTGATCAACGACATGCCGGACTCCTCCGGCATGCGTAAATCAGTGATCACCAACGCGATATCGGGATGGCGAGTCAGATGATGCAACGCCAGCTTCACCGACGTCGCCGTATGACAGACAAACCCCTCCCCCTCGAGCAACTCCGCCAGCTCCAGCAACGCGTCCTCTTCATCGTCAACCAAAAGCAACTGTTGGCGGTGCGGCGAAGACGCGTTCATAGGCAATACCTGAAAGCTGAATGGAAAATCCATTGTAGTGCGATATCAGCCAGGTGCAGCGTTCCCATGACTCAAGGCGTCGGCCGTGTCACAGCCGTACCATCAAGAGACGTCAAAATATTATTGAAGATCGCCAGCACCCTATCGCCAAGAGGGGTTACGAATGCCACAACCACGACGGCGACCATCGCCACCACAATGGCGTACTCGATCGCCGAAGCCCCTTCTTCATTCTTGATGAACACCCGGGCTCTGGACATTAGATAGTCGAAAGTCATGCGAAACATAGGACTGCTCCTTTGCGCCTCTGGCGCTGATGTCACTACAACGGCAAAGACCCACCGTGCCATTTGAGCATTGTCAACAAACCCCCACCCAACAACTGTAAGAACGAATTAACCGGAAAGTATTAATCCAATCGTGTTTTTGCCATCGGCTGCTGTTAATTGGCCAAGACTCATACTTTCGTGAGTTATTTTCCTGTCAGTAATGGCGTTTTGGCTTGGATCAGCTAGCGTGGAAATAGCGAAATAGTTGCATGTTCATAGCTGCCGGATTGGGAACTTCTCTCGTTAGCAATAGCAGTGGGTAGTGCAGCAGGAAAGGGAGAGCCGTCATGAACAGTCGCGTCACCATGGGCCTTGCAGCCATCCTGTTATTGGGAGCCATTTTTGTCGGTTACTGGGGACTGGTACTCAGTCGTCAACCAGCGCCCGTCGCCGTCGCCCCCGTCGCCCCAACTGTCACTGTTGAAAAAACTGTCGCGATCGCCGAAGACCAGACCCGCCAACCTGTGGTGGTGCTGCTGCACGATGTGCCACCCTTCACTGCGCTGACCGCCGCCGATGTAGCGGTGGAAAAACTGCGCAGTGCACCGGCGGGCAGCTTGAGCACTGTCGATCAGGCCATTGGCCGCACACCTTGGCGGCACCTCAGCGCCGGCACCTGGCTGAACGATGAAAGCTTCACCGCCGGCGGTTCACTGGCACGCATGATTCACAGTGACGAACGCGCGCTCACCGTGGCTGTTGACGAAGTGATCGGTGCCGCCGGGCAACTGATTCCCGGCGATTACGTCGATGTCTTGCTCTACTTGCGCCAGGATTCCAGCAACCTCGAACAGTCGGCACAGATCGTTTTACCGGCCATGCGTGTGCTGGGTGTCGGCGATCAATACGGCCTGACCAACGACGGCCAACCGGCCTCGCCGGCCCTGAGTGCAGACGAAAAACTCAAACAGGATCAACGCCGCGTCGCCGCGCGCACCGTGGTGCTGGCGGTGCCGGAACAACTGCTCAGTCGCCTGATGCTCGCCACCCAGGCCGGCACCTTGCGCCTGGCCGTACGCAGCAGTGAAGAGCAGCGCCTGGCCAAATACTGGGCCGGCGAAAACCAGTCCACGGCCCATCTCGACACCGCCAACCGACAACTCTTCCAGTTCAACCAACTGGCCATGGGCACCGCACCGAAAGCACCGTCCAGTGGTGGTTCCGGTGGCGCCGCACGGCCTGCCGTGGAAATCATTCGCGGCAACCAGATCACCCAACAAAACCCATGACTGCGCAAGGATCCAAGGGCATGCAGAGTCGTTTCAGGCCGACATTCAAACCCATGCTGCGCGCCCTGTTACTGATGGGCCTGTCGATGGACGCTGCGTTCGCGGCAGTCGGCAATTGTTCGGCACTGGGGCGCATGCCGCCAGTGATCGAAATCGGCGAAGGGTTTCAGCAGGACGTGCAGTCCCCCGTGGCGATCACGCGTCTGGCCATCGGCGACCCGAAAATCGCCGACGTCCACGCCAACGGCAGTTCGTCCTTTCTGCTCACCGGCGTTGCACCCGGCGCCACCAGCCTGATGGTCTGGACGTCGTGTTCGAGCGAGCCGCGCCAGAGCATGGTCTTTGTTCAGGGCGCCGCCACTGCCGCGCTGTACAGCAGTCTGCCGTCGGATGATCCGAACCTGCCGTCGCAAGTGCAGACCGACATTCGTTTCGTCGAAGTCAGCCGCACCAAACTCAAGGAAGCCACCGCCTCACTGATCGGTACGCGCGGCAATTTCCTCTTCGGTTCGCCCGGCACCCTGCCGCCGATTGACGGGGTGCCGCAGCCCCGCCTGCCGGTGGACAACTCGCTGTTCAACTTCTCGTGGATCGGTGGCAAGACCATGGCAATCATCAATGCCCTGGAAACCAGCGGCTTCGCCTACACCCTCGCGCGGCCGAGCCTGGTCGCGCTGAACGGGCAAAGCGCAAGCTTTCTGGCCGGCGGTGAAATTCCGATTCCGGTGCCCAGTTCCGGCAGCGACAGCGTGTCGATCGAGTACAAGGAATTCGGCATCCGCCTGACCCTGACGCCGACCATCATCGGTCGCGACCGCATCGCGTTGAAGGTCGCCCCGGAAGTCAGCGAACTGGACTTCAGTAACGCCGTACAGATCGCCGGCACCACTGTGCCGGCGCTGACTATCCGCCGCACCGACACCAGCGTGTCGCTTGGCGACGGCGAGAGTTTCGTCATCAGTGGCTTGATCAGCACCACCAACAGCTCGCAGGTGAACAAGTTTCCCGGCCTCGGTGACATCCCGGTACTCGGCGCATTTTTCAAAGGCTCGCAGATCAAGCGCGAAGAGCGCGAACTGTTGATGATCGTGACGCCGCATCTGGTGCAGCCATTGGCCGCCGATGCCCAGTTGCCGTCGTTACCCGGGGAAAAACTGCGCAATTACGACCCGAATTTCTACCGCATGTTCTTCTTGGAAAACGGCAATTTCGACAAGCGCAGCGGGTTATCGCAATGAGCCAGAACCTGAGCCAGACCTTTCTCGCCATCACCCGCAACAGCACCGATCTGGAGTGGCTGCAGGGCGCGCTCGCGCCGCTCGGCCAAGTGGTCAGCGCCGGTGGCGGCAGCCTGGATGAGCTGCTGGCGTTGGTCGACGTCACCTTTGCCAGTCTGGTGTTCGTCGGCCTGGATCGCGAGCACGTGGTCGCCCAGAGCGCGTTGATCGAAGGCGCGCTGGAGGCCAAACCGATGCTGGCAATCGTGGCCCTCGGCGACGGCATGGACAATCAGCTGGTGCTCAATGCGATGCGTGCCGGGGCCAGGGATTTTGTCGCCTACGGTTCGCGCTCCAGTGAAGTCGCCGGGCTGGTGCGGCGCTTGAGTAAACGCCTGCCGCCCGTGGCACCGAATACGCAACTGGGCGGCCTTACGGTCATGTATGGCGTGCAGAGCAGTTCCGATGGCGCGCTGTTGGCCAACCACATGGCGCTGGTGGTGCAAAAGAGCGGTCAGCAAACCTTGCTGCTCGATCTCGGTCTGCCGCGCGGTGACAGCCTCGCCCTGCTCGGGCTGGAAAGTTCGTTTCACTTTGGCGATGCCCTGCGTCACTTGCGCCGGCTCGACGCCACGCTGATCGACAGCGCCTTCACCAGCGCCGAAGCCGGCCTGCGCATTCTCGCCTACGCCAGCAACGATGAGCCGTTGGAAAACACCAGCGCCGCCGAGCTGTACATGTTGCTCAGCGCCTTGCGCCAGCACTTCCAGCACATCGTCGTGAACCTCACCGGGCAGACCGACAGTGAAGCCTTGCGCACCTTTGTCAGCCACTGCGACAAGTTGCTCTGGTACACCGACCAGAACGTGCTCAACTGCCGGCGCAACCTCGCCGTGCTCAATCTGTGGCGGGAAAAAGGCATGAAGCTCGACCACGGGCGGCTGCTGATCGACCGCTACCTGAGCAGCGTCGCGCCCAATTCGGAAACCCTCGGCAAGACCTTCAATCTGGAAGTGATCGCCACGCTGGCCCTCACTCCAGAAGTGCGCCTGAACGCGAAAAACCAGGGCGTCAGCCTGTTCGAACTGGCCCCGCGCGAAAAACTTACCCAGAGCCTGCGCACCCTCGGTGAGCGCCTGGCCAAACGTTCCGAGGGTCTGGCCAAGCCCAAAGTCACCTGGTTCGACCGCTTGCGAGGCACCTCATGAGCGCAGAAAAACTCTTCGGCGCTGCGCCCCGCAGCAGCGGCGGCAACAGCGATCACGAAGGCCTGAAACTGGTCCTGCATCGGTACATCATCGACGCCCTCGAAGAGTCGGGAAAAAACCTGCTGGAAGGTTCTCGTCAGCAACTCGCACAGTTCGTCACCGACAAGGTCGCCGAGTACATCGCCCGTTTGCACTTGGCGATTTCCCGCTACGAAATGGAGCGCCTGGCCGAGGAGATCGTCGACGAACTCACCGGTTTCGGTCCGCTGGAGGTGTTGCTGCGCGATCACTCGGTGACGGAGATTCTGGTCAACGGCCCGCACCGGGTATTCATCGAACGCGACGGTGTGCTGCACCAGAGTGACCTGCGGTTTATCGATGCCCATCACGTCGAACGCGTGATGCAACGCATCCTTGCACCACTCGGACGACGCCTCGACGAGTCCTCACCGATGGTCGACGCACGCCTGCCCGATGGCAGTCGGGTCAATGCGATCATTCCGCCGATTGCCCTCGACGGCCCCTGCCTGTCGATTCGCAAATTCCGCAAGGACATGCTTAAAAGCAGCGACCTGATCGCCATGCAAACCGTCGACCTGTCGATCTTCGAGTTTTTCCAGGATGCCGTCGGCAAGCGCTGCAACATCCTGATCAGCGGCGGCACCGGCACCGGCAAGACCACGCTGCTGAACATTCTCAGCCAGTTGATCAACCCGCACGAACGTCTGGTGACCATCGAAGACGTCGCCGAATTGCAGCTCGGCCACCCCCACGTGGTGCGCCTGGAAACCCGTCCGCCGAATGCCGAAGGCCACGGTGAAGTGAAGGCCAGCGACCTGATCCGCAATGCCCTGCGGATGCGCCCCGACCGGATCATCCTCGGCGAGATTCGTGGCGTCGAAGTGGTCGATGTACTCACGGCGATGAACACCGGCCACGACGGTTCGATGAGCACCGTGCACGCCAACAACGCCCAGGATGCCCTGCTGCGCCTGGAAACGCTGGTCGGTCTGACGGGCCGTTCCATCGCCGAACGCACCCTGCGCCAGATGATCTGCGCGGCCCTCGACGTGATCATCCAGCTGACGCGCATGCCCGACGGGCGCCGTTGCGTCAGCGAGGTCGTGGAAGTGGTCGGCATTCGCGAAGACGTTTACGTCACCAACACGCTGTTCCGCCTCGACCGCCGCAGCGGTTTCGGTTTCCTGCGCGAAGCCGTCAATCCGGCCGGCGACAAGCTGCGCCACGAGACACATCAGGGCTGACGGCAAGGAGCATCAAGCATGCTGGGACCGATCATTCTCATCGTTATCTGCCTGACGCTGCTGGGGCTGTCGATTCGCCTGTTTTTGCAGGGTCTGCGCAAGACCGCCACGGAAAAAGTGCTCAACCGTCTCGCCGCCGGACAACCGCAACCGGCGCCGGAAAAACCTGTGTGGGTCGGACTGGAGCGTATGTTTCTGCGTGCCGGACTGGGCCGCCCGACCGAGCGTTTCGGCCTGTGGCTGAGTCTGTGGGCGCTGGCGATAGCGCTGGGGTATTTTCTTGCTGACTGGATCGGCCTGCTACTGATGATCGTCATACCGCCACTGCTGTTGCGGCTATACATCGCCATTCTTTACCAACGCCGGATCAAACGCATGATCGAGCAACTGCCGCAGTTGCTTGATCACACCGTGCGTAGCCTGAAGTCCGGGCGCACCCTGAGTGACGCGGTCATGGGCGGCATTGAAGCCAGCGAAGATCCGCTGAAAAAAGCCATGGGCCGGGTCCAGCGCAACGTGCAACTGGGGGTGAACCTGCCCGATGCGGTCAGTGATTTTGCCGAGCTGTATGAACAGGATGAACTGCGCATGTTCGCCCTCGGCCTGAAGGTCAATCATCGCTACGGCGGCAACGCCAGCGAGCTGCTGGAGAACCTGATCAAACTGATCCGCGAACGCGACCAGGGCGCCCGCCAACTGCGCGCCCTCACCGGCGAAACGCGCATGACCGCGTGGGTGCTCGGCTCATTGCCGCTGCTGCTGGTGAGTTACTTCATGCTGACCAACCCCGGCTACATGCTGGGGATGTGGAACGACGCCAGTGGTCAGCACATGTTGATCAGCGCCGCCGTGCTGCAAGTGGTCGGCAGCCTGGCGCTGTGGCGCATGTTGAGGAGCGTCTGACATGGTCTGGCTCGCGGCACTGATGTTGCTGCTCGGCGCCTTGATGCTGGTGATCAATCACCTGCTGATAGAGCGGCGCCGGGTGCGTCAGATCAATCAGCGCCTGCAAGGACAACTGGTGCGCGAGAATCGCTTCGGCAACTGGTTGCGCGCATTGGGCAGCAGTAAGTTCGGGCAACGCTCGGTGAGCATCGACAGCGAAACCCAGACCCTGCTCAACCGCATCGGCTGGCGCCGGGCCAACGAACGGGCGCTGTATGCGGCATGCCAGGTGGGTACGCCGTTATTGACGCTGGGCCTGGCGATCTTTCTGCAAGAAGTGTTCTTCCCCCAGGCCGACAACCGCTGGCTGGTGCCAATGCTCGCCACCGGTGGCGGTTACCTGCTGCCCAAACGCCTGCTGGCCTACGCCGCAGCACGGCGGCAGAAAACCATCTCAGTGGAGGTTTCGACGTTTATTCCGCTGCTGCGCATCCTGTTCGAATCCGGCATGGCAGTGGAACAAGCCCTGCGTGTACTCAGCATCGAAGCGCAAAAACTGTTGCCGGAACTGACCAGCGAACTGCGCCTGATCCTGACCCGTGTCGACTCCGGTCTGGAACTTGGCCAGGAGTTGAACAAAGCCGCGGTGATGCTCGCCGTGGACGAATTCAGCGACACCTGCGTAATCCTCCAGCAACTGATTCAACAGGGCGGCGGCGCGATGAAATCGCTGCTGGCGCTCAAGCAACTGCTGGATGACCGGCGCCTGACGCGCTTGCAGGAGTACATCTCGAAAATGTCGGCGAAGATGTCTGTAGTGATGATGCTGTTTCTGTTTCCGGCACTGCTGATCGTCCTCGCTGGCCCCGGCTTCACCGCGATAGCCCGGGCGTTCGCAAACTGACCTTGCTCATGGAGAGCGTTTGATGAAAGTACTGATAGTCATGGCAAGTCTGTTGATGCTCGGCGGTTGCGCCACCGACGGCCAGGCACCCTGGACAGCGCTGCTGGCACCGAGCAGTTGCAGCAAGATGACCCAGGAGCAAGAGCTGGCCCTGAACCTCGCGGACGATCTGGCCAACGACGGCAAACTGCACGCCAGCCTGGCTAACCTGCAAAGCCTGCCGGACAACATCAGCGAAGTGCGCCTGCGCAAAGCCAAGGTCTATCGTCTGCTCGGCCGTAGCGAAGCCGAGCCGCTGTACCGCGGCCTGCTCGGCGGCTGCCTGACCGCCGAAGCCGAACACGGCCTCGGTCAGCTCTACGCTGCTCGCGGCGACAACGGCCAAGCCCAGGCCCACCTGCAACGCGCCGCGCGCCTGGCCCCCACCGACGAAAAAATCCGCAACGACCTGGGCGTGGTCTACCTCAACCAACTGCGCCTCAACGACGCCCGTTTCGAGTTCCTCACCGCCATCGAACTCAAGCAGAACAACCAACTGGCAACCCTGAATATGGTCACCCTGCTGCTGTACCAGAACGATTGGCCACAGGCCGCCGAAATCGTCAGCCGCGCCAAACTGACCCCGCAACAATTCACCGAAGCCCAGGAACGCGCAGAAAAACTCAAAGCCCCGGTCAAGGCCAAACCGGCCACGAGCAATCAAGTGGCCGCCGTCGCTGACCCGTTGCCGTCATCGCTCAAATAAGGAGACAGCCATGAACCCCTTCAAAGGCCTGTGCTACCTGACCCTGCTCAGCCTGCCCCTCAGCGCCGCCGCCATCGACGCCGGCCCCGCCTCGGCGCAACAACAGGAAACCGAAGGCTGGCTGGTCCTGCAAAGCCGCAACAAAGCCGCCTCCCCCAAACCCCAAACGGCGACTGCGACCGAACGGGATCTGGCGATGCAGCGCTGGCTGAAGAAGTACAAATACGAGATTCCGGATTTTTATGATCCGGATGCGGGTGGGAAGATCGAGAGCAAGAATTAGTGATGGGGTGACCTTGCGAGCGCTTTCGCGAGCAGGCTCGCTCCCACCTTTTGAAATGCACTCCACCTGTGGGAGCGAGCCTGCTCGCGAATAACGATGACGCGGTGTGCCTGGCGGATCAGGCCTGCGGATCCACCCGATCCAGTGCCCGGTTTACCGCCAGCTCGGCCAGCATGATGATCTGCTGAATCGCCAGCGCGGTATTGCGCTCCGGCCGGGCCAACTGATCGGCAAAGTTACCGGCCAGTGTGTTGGCCGAAGCCAGGGATTCGCAGGCATGGGCGAGCAGGCTTTCGGTATCGATTTTCGGGTGGATGAGGAACATCGTGGTGGGTTGGTGGGGTTTCGCCGGTTCGGGGCAGAGGTAGAAATCGAGGGTGCGTTTGATGGCCTCGCGGTTTTTGACGAGGTCGTCGGCGCGGATGGCTTCTTCGAGTGGGGTGATGGGTTCGTGGGGTGGGTCGGGGATCAGTTTGTCCATTGAAACAATTCCAAAGTCTTTGCCGCCACCCACTGCCATTCTCACGGGGCAAAAGGTGGCAGCCGTATGCGGGGTGAGAATACCGGTTATGGACACCCGGCCAGACCGAAGTCTGCCCGCACACAGCCGCCATGACACATTGCAGACAGCAGACAAGCTGGCGGCGATTATGCGTGCACAGAAACTGGATGACCATAAATTGCCGGGTTCTCACACCCGATCGCTGAGTGTTCAGCGACAGTCAGAGACTAGAGAGCGCACGTCTGACGGACAACCTGAAAACCGTGTGGGAAGGTTCCGGTTATCTCCCACAAATTTAAACAGCCAAAAGCCAACCCTCACTCTAGCCCTCTCCCGGAGGGAGAGGGGACTGACCGAGTTGGCTGGGGGAGCTACGCCGACGTGAAAGACCGAGTCGAATTCAGACTCTGAAACAGATCAAAAGCCCCTCACCCGCTCCTAACCACTCAACAGGATGAGCGTTAGCTCGGCTGCAGCTTTTGATCTGCTGGCCCCTTCGGCAGGCTGAGTGGAGGGATTTATCCGGGGGTGGGAGCGCAGCGACCGTTTGGCGAAGCCAAACACATCGAGAGGAGGTGCAGCGAAGCAAACCGTAGACGATGCCCCCGGATAGATCCCGGAACGAAGGAACCCCGAGCCCTAGCGAGGGGCCGAACGCCGGGGCCCAGCCTTTTGGTTACTTTTTGGCGTCTGAAAAAGTGACCCGCTGTAAGAGCGGAACCGCCAGCAGCAACACCCGCAGCAACGGATATTCACCCAAAACCCCAAGAACCTGGTCGGCCCACAGGCCGCCAAGTCAATGCGCCGTAACCCGCTGCCGCAAAGCAGAAGCACTAGGCGACAAGGCCAAAGCCAACTGCGTCCGATTATGCATATGCGTCAACCGCAACACCTGCGAAACATAAAGCTTCACCGTGTTCTCGGTAATCCCCAACTCACAGGCAATCTGATAATTGGTCTGCCCCTTGCCCACCAACCGCGCCACATCCAATTGCCGCGGCGACAACTGATTGAAAATCTCCGGCATCTCCTGAGCCTCCGCCTCGGCAGGCTCACCGCCCAACACATCACGAACCACCGCCGAAGGACTACGACGCACCTTGTCCAGATCCTGATAAAGGTCATCAATCGACTCAGACAGATACTGCAACTTCTGATTCAAATGCCCCAATTGCAGATTCTTCTGCCGCTCCTGCAGCGCCGCCTCCTGACGCCGCACCCCGTCGAGCAACTCATCCAGATCAATCGGCTTCTGATAATAATCGGCAATCCCGGCACGCAATGCCTTGATCACATCCTGCTTGTCGGCACGCCCAGTGAGCATGATCGCCTCAAACACCCGACGCTTGCCCGCCAAACGCTGCAACGCCTGAATCAGTTGAATGCCATCCATGTCCGGCATGTGCAGATCACTCAGCACCAGACCGATTTCCGCGTCCTCACTGAAACACTCGATCGCCTGCAGACTGGATTCGCACGGCACACAGCGATAACCATTGCTTTCAAGAAACTCGCACAACTCCTCCACGATCAACGGCTGATCGTCGACCACGAGGACTTTTACCGCAGACGTAAGCTTGTTCACGTGCTACTCCATGTCCCAGGCCAAAGCTGACCACTCCTGTACTGCCAGCCTTTGGCTGTATAACCAGTTCATTTGAAAGTAGACGTACTTTCCGACTATGTACATAGAACTAGTGGCGCTTGGCGACTAGTGGATCCAAAGCATAACGAGCACTGCACCGACCAGCACGAACGGTGCAAATGGCAGCTTTTTTGACATGCTCGGGGCCAGATATCGCAGACGTTCTCTAAGCCCTTGACTCATATGGAGCCAGACTCTTGGCGCCAGCAGCATCCAGATCAGGCTGGCGACGCCCGCCCCTATAAATACGCCAAGAATAAACAGACCGTCCGTCGCAAGACCGAGGGCTGTCATTAATTTCACATCGCCGGCGCCCATGCGCCCCATGAAAAAACCCGGCAGGGTCAGCGCCAGCGCGATCAGGCAGGCCCAACCGCCCTGCCCCGCCTCAGCGCCCAGCCAAGTGCTGCCGGTCCACAACAGCCAGATCAGCGCCAGCGCCGCCGCACCGAGCGTCAGCCCATTGGCAATGCGTCGCTGGCGGGCATCTTGCGCCGCGCACAGGCCCAGCCAGATCAGAAGGAGAAAACTGTACATCCGGTAAAAACCGTCCATTTTTGCGGAATGATTCTATGCTGAGACTACGCAGTGACAGTCAGGGTAGACGCACTCATGAAAACCGGCTTTCGCAAGTCGCAAAAAGGTGCGGTGGCGATTGAGTTCGCCTTGGTGTTCATCATCTTTTTCGCCGTGTTTTACGGCCTGGTCAGTTACAGCCTGCCCTTGGTGATGATGCAATCGTTCAATCAGGCCACGTCCGAAGCCGTGCGCCGCAGTGTCGCGGTCGATCCCAACACACCCAACTATTCAACCGTGGTGATCAACACCGCGAATGCCACGCTGACCCAGCAATTGTCCTGGATCCGTCCGATCTTCAACCTGGTGGTCGGCGTTGACACCAGTGTCGAATACAGCGCGACGGGCCTGCTGACAGTGCAAGTGAATTACCCGGTCAGCAAGCTCAATCAGGTCATGCCGTTTCTGGTTCTGCCGGGCATCGGCACGGTACCCAGCCTGCCCACCTACCTGACCGCCAAGTCGAGTCTGCAATTTTGACGTCGGGAGACAAACTTTTCGGGCGTTTGCTCAAACGCACACCGCCCGCCGCCCATGAGTTGCCCGACCCACTCGGTTCACCCGCAACAGGCTTGCACCTGTACCTGAACGACGACGGTGACGTGCTGCAAATGGCCGGGCCGCTGCGGCATCTGCTGGCGCAGTTCAAGACTCACGATCGACCCTTACCGCTGAGCGCCTATCTACTGCCGCACAGCACACTGACCATCGAAGGTCGGCCAAGGGAGTGGCAGGGGCTTTTGCTTGATCTCGACTTCTTCGGTCTGGGCGAGCAGACCGTGCACGTGCGTGGCTGGGTTCAACCGCTGGGCGAGGGCTGGCTGATGCAGTTGATCGATATCGCCGACTTGTTGCTCGAACGCCAACAATCGCGCCAGCGTGATGCCTGCCAATTGCTCGCCGGGCAGATCAGCGAACAGTTGCGCGCATGCAGCCAGGCGCGGTTGCCGACGATCGTCAGCGAACAATTGCAAATGATCGCCCAGCGCTGGCACATCCCTTGTCTGGCGCTGGCCTTGCTCGATGATGAGCAGCAGGGCTGGCAGATCTATCGTCAGCATCGCGCCCACGATGCGCCGAACCTGTGGCACGACCAGCAACGTCTGGGCACGCCGCTGGACAGCCTGAACGGTGCCGCGCCGCAACGTGTCGGCGCGCATCAGGGCCTGGATGAACATTCGCGAGTGCAGGTTCTGTTCGGCAGTGCCGAAGGTTTCGCGGTGCCGTATAGCGATGAACACGGTGTGGTGGCCTGGCTGCTCTGTGGGTTTTATCCCGTGGACAGCGCCGCACCATACCTGACCGAGCGTGACTGGATGGCACTGCTCGGCGCGCTGGCCGGGCCGTTGCTGGGGCGCCTGCGCGAACAGCAGCATCACTTGCAACTGGAGCGCATCGAAGCGCTGCAAACCCTGTTGGGTGCAGGCTGGTGGGAGATTTTGGCAGGCGACAAGCACATTCAACTGGCACCCGCGCTGGCGGCGGTCTTGAACGTGAACCCTGGCGGATTACCGCTGGAAGACTGGCTGATGCAAATCCATCCCGCCGACCGCGACGAGTTGCGCAGCCGTCTGCACGCTTTGCAACAACACGGTGAAGCCCTGACGCTCTCGGTGCGTCTGCACGACGGCAATCCCGCGCAAGCGCCCACGTGGTATCGCGTACAGGGCCAACTGATTGGCAGCGGCGAGCACCGCCGGCTGGTCGGTTTCATGCTCGACATCAGCGACATCCAGAACCAGCAACAACGGGCCGCCGCTGCGCATGCGCGGCTGGACAACCTGATTGCCAGCTCGCCCGCGGTGATTTACGTCCAGCACTACCAGGAAGGCGCGCTGATACCGGCGTTCTTCAGTGCCAGCCTGCAACCCTTGCTGGGCTGGAACCTTGAGGACTGCAGCGACGGTGCTCTGGTCGAGATGATCCATCCCGAGGATCGCGAGGTGTATTTCGCCCGCAGCCGCCAGTTGCTGCGCGAAGGTTCGGTGCGCAGCCGTTATCGACTGCGCGACCGTCGCGGCGAGTATCACTGGTTGCTCGATGAAGCCCGTCTGCTGCGCAATGACCTCGGCCTGCCAGTCGAAGCGGTCGGTTTGTGGCTGGACGTCACCGAGGCGACCCTGGCAGCCGAACAGGTGAAAAAAAGTGAAGAGCGCTATCGGATTCTGGTGGAAGACTCGCCGGCAATGATCTGTCGCTATCGCCCGGATCTGATTCTGACCTTTGGCAACCGGCCGCTGGCGAAGTATCTGGAATGCACGCCGGAGGAACTGCCAGGGGTCGATCTGGGCAGATGGATGTCCGAGGAACAACGTACTGCGTTCGTCCAGCGTCTCGCTGCACTGACTGTGGAGCAACCGGTGAGCACCGCGGAAATCAGCCTGCAACTGCCCGGCAGAGAACATGCCTGGTGGGTGTGGTCCGATCGCGGCGTGTTCGATGAGCACGGCCAGTTGATCGAAGTGCAAGCGGTGGGCCGAGACAACACCGAGGTGCGCCGCTCGCAGCAGCAACTCACACAAAGCGCGAAAATGGCCACCCTTGGCGAAATGGCCACCGGCCTCGCCCATGAAATCAATCAGCCGCTGAACGTGATGCGCATGGCCATCGTCAACGTGCTCAAGCGCCTGGGCAACGGCGATGTGCAGGTCGATTACCTGACCGACAAGCTCAATCGCATCGATGCGCAGGTGCAGCGTGCAGCGAAAGTCGTCGATCACATGCGCGTATTCGGTCGACGTTCGGAGATCGAGCAGCAACTGTTCAACCCGGCCTCGGCCATTGAAGGCACGCTGTCGCTGCTGGCCGAGGGCATGCGCGGCAAAGGCGTGGATTTGCGCATCAGCGAGACCGGGTTCGAGGTGCGAGTGCGCGGCTACGTCGATCAGCTTGAACAGGTGTTGATCAATCTGATGGTCAACGCGCGGGATGCGTTACTGAGCAAACGCGAGAAGGACTCAAGCTTCAAACCGTGGATCTCAATCTACGCTGAACGTGACGAGCAGCATGTGCGACTGTGGGTCGAGGACAACGGGGGCGGCATCGATCCGCGTTTGCTGGAGCGGATTTTCGAGCCGTTTTTCACCACCAAACCCATCGGCGTCGGCACCGGGCTGGGGCTGTCGGTGAGCTACGGCATCATCGACAACATGGGCGGCGAGTTGAGCGTGCGCAACTCGGTGGAGGGCGCGCGGTTCTGCATTGAGTTGCCAGTTGCCGTGGACGCCTAGATCACCAGATAGGCCTTGCCGGTCTGGCCGCAGGTCATGTTGGCACCGACGTCGACATCCATCAGGTTAATGCCCAGGCCTTTGAGCAGGTTGTTCAGCAGCGGGTCGAGCAACGGGCTGACCAGGTTGGTCACCACCGGCAGCAGTTTGCTGGTGACATCACTGATCAACGAGGCAACGCCGGTAACAACGGCACCCAATGGATTGCTGCCCTGGGGTTTGTAGACGATCAGGTTGATCCCCGCGAGGGTGTTCGACAGGCTGCCGACGATGTTACTGGTGGGTGCGGCTGACTGAATGCTTGGGGGTAATTTGAGGTTGGCCGGGGTGGCGAATGGCGTAGCGCTGGAGAACACCAGATCCTGAGTGTTTTGCGCAACGCTGGTGTCGAGCATGATCGCAATGCCGCCAGCGCCGTATTGAATATGGGTGGAGGGGTCGCAAGTCCCGATGCCCAGAATCTTGTGGCAGGTGACGATTCCCAGATCAACCAACGGTAATGGCGTGACAGTCGGTTCGGCGGCCGAGGAAAAGGCGTTGGCAGGGTCGATCTTGCCGAGTTTGAGGTCGGCAATGGATGTGATGGTGTGGGCAGTCAGGCTTTTCGTGCCTGTTGTCCCGGTTGGGCAGCTGTAATCGGTGACATAGCTTTTCGCGCCACCAGCATCCAGGCTGATGTCAATTTCGGGGGATGGCAAAAGGAGTGGGTCAAGTTGCTGGCAACCGGCGCAGGCGACCGAACTCAGGACTGCTACCAGATTCAGACTCAGGACTGCATTGAGCGTCGGCGTCAGTCCCGCGACCAATCCCAACACCGCGTTGGTCAGTCCCGTGACCCCGGACAGCACCGGCAGATTCACTGAGACCAGCGTGCGCACCTGCGCCGTACGCACATAAATCCGGTCCGGCCCGGTCGGATTGACCTTGGCCCGCGCCGGATCGCCAATGGCGGAAAACTGCGGCGGCTCGATCACTTTCACCCGCACCGTGACATTCGCCAGCCCGAGCACGCTGATCGGCAACGTCGCCGCCACCGCACTCTTGCTGTTGGCCAGTTGCACCACGCCTTGAATCAGTTGCAGCAGTTGCAGATTGGCGTCCAGCCCTGCTGCCGTGGTCCCGGTCTGCAATTGCAGAATGTCACCCAGTTTGACCGGCGCCGCGTTGACCGCCGCCACCTGCAATTGGCCCAGCGCAGTGATCACTTGGGCGGTCGCACCATTGAGTTGCACCACCGTCGCGGCGGCCTGAATCAGTTGCGTCACCGTGGCCTGAGTGTTGAGTAATTGCGTGTAATTGCCGGCCGCGACATTGAGATTGATCGCCAGCTGATCAAGGTATTTCAGCAAGTTGATATCAGTGTTCAGCAAACCGTCCCAGCCTAGCGCGGTAAGATTGACGTTACCGCCGAGCAACCCGGAAAACAGCGGATTGAGGATGTTCGACTGGGCCGTATCGATGCTCGCCAGCGTGCTGCGAATATTCAGCTGGGCGACCGTTGGCTGCGGTTTGGCGGCCACCGCCGAGGCATTCAGCGTGGTATTGAGACTGACCGGTGTACCGCTGAACAAGGCTTGTACGCCGCCGGCAAAACTGGTGATCACCGTGCGACTGGCGACGACTTTGACCGCAGCCATTTGCGTGGCATCCACGGCGAACGTGCGTAAACCGCTGGCGGCAGTCACCAGGGTGCCGCACGTGGTGGCGAGGGTGTTGCTGGCGTCGACAACGTAGCCGTTGCGCACGGCGCTTTGCCCGGCGTAACTGGCAGCGCTCAGCCCCGGCAGGCAATTGCCGCCACGACTGACGGCTTCGAGGGCGGCGTTGTCCACCACCCGCTGCAATTTGCGTTGCTCCATGTACAAGCGGCCGGTGTCGACCACCAACAGCAGCATCACCACCGCCAGACTGAGGGTGGCCGCCGCCATCAAGCCAATCGCCCCGCGCTGCCGGGCCGGGCTGGTGAATCGCGAACGAGGCGACATGGCGCACTCCTTTGCCGCAAGCTCCATTGGTGCAACTGAGTGTAGACGCGCCTAATGGCAACGCGCCATTTCGAACAGACAAACATCCCTGCTCGCGAAGGCGTCGTGTCGGATAAATAACAGTTGAATGACACCCGGCTTTCGCGAGCAGGCTCGCTCCCACATCAGAATTTAGGGTGGAACAAAAAATGGGAGCTCAACAGCTCCCACTTTTTAACGGATTCAGCGCGGTGGATAGTTGGCCAGAATCCGCCCGACAGTCTCGCGAATGGCATTGCTGCGATCTTCGGGATTCGGCCTGCTGGCGAGCATCTGCTCATCGCTGCCGCGCCACACCAGTTTGCCGTCTTTGCCGTCGAGCAGGTCGATCTGGATGGTCGCGACCTTGTAAATGATGTTGCGCGTTTCGTTGTACATCGGCGCGCCCCAGTAGCCGTTCCACGGGCCACCCCAACCGCCACCGTAATTGGTCGTCACTTGCTGCTGACGATCCTCGACGATCAGGTAGGTCTGTACATTCAGGTCACCCTTGCCCCCCGCCGCCGCAGGACGCAAACCGCGCTGGTCGAGCTGATCAGCGACGGCCTGGCGGATGCGCTGTTCGGTCAGGTCGCTTTTGATTCGTGGATCATCGGGGCGATATTGCAGGGCGGGGTCTTTCCAGCTCCAGCTGCGATAGGCGGCAAAGTCGCGGCTGGCATCGAAGTCGTGGTTGACCTGGTTGGCGGCGCAGGCGCTGAGCAGCGTGGCCATGGCCAGTAGAGCGAGACGGCGGAACATGGTTTTTCTCCGATTGAAGACATGAACCTGCGGCAGCTTCCCGTTGGCAGAAAGCTAACTCGGAGGATACGCCGACATGGCCTTTTCCACAGCTTCGCGGATCGAATCGGTGCGATCGATTTCGCTGCCCTTGTTCGCGGTTTCGGCACTGGCGCTCCAGACCGGTTGCCCGCTGCCGGCGTCGAACAGATTGACCTGCACCACCACGACCTGCTCCGAATACGTGCGCACGATCGGCACCGTGTTGTACATGCCATAACCGCGACCATATCGATCGTAGCCGCCGTATCCGCCGCCGTAGTAGCCGTAGTCGTCCTGGACCTGCCGCAAACGGGTTTCCAGCCGCAGATCGGCGCTGACCAACAGGTCGGCCGGGCGGTTGTCGTGCAACGGGCGCAAACCGCGCTGATCGAGGGCATTGCTCACCGCTTCGGCCACTTGCGCCGAGTCCGCCCACGCCGTACCCGGCGGCAACTGCCCGTTGAGCCAGGCCCAACTGCGATAGCGTCCGTAGTCACGCGGCGGCGCCGGGTAAGCGCTACGGTCGAAGGTGGTGGCGGCTTGCGCCGGCGCCGGCGGCAAGGGCCGCGACTGCGCCACGTACGGGTTGCTGCCCTGGCAGGCAGCCAACCCCAGACAGATCAGCAATAACCCGGATTGAGCTTTCATGTCGCGCTCCGATCAGATCGGCCGGCAGATCCAGTGCAAGTAGCGCCCAAGCCCGGCGAAGCTTGGGTGACGGCGGTGAGCGAGCTCCATCTCGAGCAAATCCGCGAGTTCGGCGCGGGCCTGGAATTCCACCGGCATGTAGTCGTGGAAAACCCGGATCCCGCTCTGGGTTTCGACCTGCCACAGGCCTTCGAGTTGCGTTGCCAATTCCCGTGGGTCGAGAGGCTGTTGCGGGGTCAGGCTCTGCTTTTCCCCAGCCATGCTGTTCTTGCGCATTTTCTTGAAATGGCCTTTGAGCAGGTTGCGGTAGATCAGCGCATCGCGGTTGTAGAACGCCAGCGACAACCAGCCGCCGGGCTTGGTGAGTTGGTGCAGCACCGGCAGGATCGCGTGGGGTTCGGCGAGCCATTCGAGCACGGCGTGGCAGATCACCAGATCGTACGGTTCAGTGAGTTGGCCGAGCAGTTCCTGCCACGGCGCCTGAATGAATGTTGCGGTTTGCCCGGCTTCAGCAAAACGCTGGCGCGCGCCTTCGAGCATCGGTGCGGCGGGCTCGGTGAAGGTTACGTCATGGCCGCGCTCGGCCAGCCACAGCGACATGTGGCCAAGACCACCACCGATGTCGAGAACGCGCAACGGATGATCCGGCAGTGCCTCGATTAGGTCGGCCTGCAACACCGCGAGGCGAATCGCGCCTTTCGCGCCGCCATAGATTTTTTCGGCGAACCGCGTCGCCAACTGATCGAAATGCCGGTCGCTCATCAGCTGAACCGCCGTTCGCTGTCGGCAAGCTTGACGCGCACCACTTCATTCATGTCCAGGCCCAACTCGCTGCACAGCAGCAACAGGTACAACACGATATCGCCGACTTCCTGCCCGGCGTGGGCGAGTTTGTCGGCGGGCAACTGGCGCGACTGGTCTTCCGTCAGCCACTGGAAGATTTCCACCAGTTCAGACATTTCGACACTGGCTGCCATGGCGAGGTTTTTCGGGCTGTGAAATTGCCGCCAGTCATTACGGTCGCGAATGGCGTGCAGGCGTTCGGTCAGTTCAACAAGGTTCATCGGGTTCTCCTGAAGGCGTATAGCTTCGGGGGGATACCCACCAAAGGCAAGCGGCGCAGGTGATCTAATGTGGGAGCGAGCCTGCTCGCGAAAGCGCTGTGTCATTCAACCCATCAGTTAACTGATCCACCGTATTCGCGAGCAGGCTCGCTCCCACACAGAATGGGTGCAAACCTTCTATCATGCAGGGAACTCGGCCACCCGCGTTGTGGCCCAAGGCTCAGCTCTTTCATCAGGATGCACACATGCAGGTAGAAAGCTTTTTCGAATGGCTCGGGCAGGCGCTCGGTTCAGTCATCCGCTTTATCGTCGATGGCCTCAGTGGTTTGTTCAACATTCTGAGCAATGCCGGTGGCAACTTTGTCGACGGCCTGGCCAAAACCCTGGGCATGGACACCTCGATCATCAGCATCATCGCCCTGATCGTCGGGTTGATGCTGTTGTGGTCGGCGATTCGGGCGTTCATGAATGCGTCGATTATTGCCGGGATCATCTGGTTGTTGCTGGGGTTGTGGCTGCTTAGCTGGATTATTCATTAACCGCTTGAAGAGCCCCTCATCGGAACGCCGCCCGCCTAGCCCTCTCCCGGAGGGAGAGGGGACTGAATGGGGGATATTCAAGAGCTACACCGACTTGAGCGAGCTTCAGCGAATCCATAATCGGCACATTCTCTCAGGTCGATGGATGACGCCAGACACCTCGGTCGGCCCCCTCTCCCTCTGGGAGAGGGCTGGGGTGAGGGGGTTGTTTCTGTCAGACACAGCAAATCCTCCATGAATCGTTACAATCCCCGCTCCCCCAAGGAGCCCGCATGTCTACTCTGATCGCCGACTGGCGCGACCGCCCGACGCACCGCAAGGTCTGGGCACTCGCCGCGCCCATGATTCTGTCCAATATTTCCGTACCGTTGGTGGCGCTGGTCGACAGCACCGTTATCGGCCACTTGCCCCACGCCCATCAATTAGGCGCGGTGGCGGTCGGTGCCAGCCTGTACACCTTTCTCGCCTGGGCCATGGGCTTTCTGCGCATGGGCACCACCGGGTTTGCCGCTCAAGCCGCCGGGCGCAGCGACGGTGCCGCGTTGCGGCAGATTCTGTTGCAGGGCTTGCTGCTGGCGATGGGACTGGCACTGGTGCTTGGCACTTTGGGTGTGCCGCTGAGTAGTGTTGCGTTGCACTTCATGCAACCGTCGGCGGAGCTGGATCAGCTCACTCGGGACTTCTTCCACACGCGGCTGTTCGGCCTGCCAGCGGCGCTGGCCAGTTATGCGCTGGTCGGCTGGTTCCTCGGTACGCAAAATGCCCGGGCGCCACTGGCGATTCTGCTGACCACCAACCTGATCAACATCGTCCTCAATCTGTGGTTCGTCATCGGCCTGGATTGGGGCGTGGTCGGTTCGGCGCGGGCCTCGGTGATCGCCGAATGGAGCGGCGCCCTGCTCGGCCTGCTGCTGACCCGCAAGGCGCTGCGCGCGTACCCGGGGCACATCGCCTGGGCGGCGCTGAAAGTCTGGCAGAGCTGGCGTCCGTTGCTGGCGGTCAACCGCGATATCTTCATCCGCAGCCTGGCGCTGCAATCGGTGTTTTTCCTGATCACCGTACAAGGCGCGCGACTGGGTGATTCGACGGTGGCCGCCAACGCGCTGCTGCTCAATGGCTTGCTGCTGACGGCGCATGCGCTGGATGGTCTGGCCCACGCCGTCGAAGCCTTGTGCGGACACGCCATCGGCGCCCGTGATCGTCTGGCCCTGCGTCGCTCGCTGGTGGTGGCAGGCGGCTGGTCACTGATCGCCAGCCTCGGCTTCGCCATGCTGTTCCTGCTGGCCGGGCACTTGTTCATCGAGATGCAGACTGACATCCAGAGCGTGCGCGACACCGCGTTCGTCTACCTGCCCTACCTCGCCGTGCTGCCGCTGATTGCAGTCTGGAGCTACCTGCTCGACGGTTTGTTCATCGGCGCCACCCGCGCGCGGGAAATGCGCAACGGCATGCTGATCACCGTGGTGCTGTTATTGCCGTTCGCCTGGGCGCTGCAAAGTCTGGGCAATCACGGGCTGTGGATATCTTTTCTGCTGTTTATGGTGTTGCGCAGCCTGACCCTCGGTGCGCAAGCCTGGTGGCTCAAGCGCAACGATGGCTGGTTCAGTGGCGGCGTTCACTGACTCGGCGTGTGGGCGATAAACCCGACCACCTGATCAAGCACCGGCGCCAGACGCCGCAACGGCCGCGACAGGGTCGCCACCAAGGTTATGTGGCTGGGCCGCGAGTAATACAAATCCTGCGCCGGCACACCGGCCTCGCGCAGCTTGCTCGCAAGGCCACCGGTGTTGCGCGTCGGGTTGACCAGATCATCCCGGCTTGCCGCAATCAACAGCGCAGGCGGTGCGCCGCGACTGACATGGTTGATCGGCTGCGACTGCGGCGGTGAATCCGGCCAGAAGAACACCGGGCGCACCTCGGGATTCTTGATCGGCAGAAAATCATACGGCCCGGCCAGACCGATCCAGCCTCGTACATCCCTGGGCGACATGCCCACCGCCGCGAGCCATTCGCTGTCCAGCGCGAGCATCGCCGCGTTGTACCCGCCAGAGCTGTGGCCCATCAGATACAAGCGCTGCGGGTTGCCGGAAAACTCGTGGATATGCGCTTTGGTCCATGCCACCGCACGCGCCCCGTCTTGCAGGAACAGCGGATAGCGCACCTGTGGATACAAACGGTAATCCGCCACCACGGCAACAATCCCTCGGGACGCCAGCGCTTCGCCGACAAAGCGGTAGTCGACGCGCGAACCGCTGTTCCAGCTGCCGCCATAGAAAAACACCACCACCGGCGCGCCGGGCATCGGCTGATGCGGCACATACACGTCGAGCTTCTGCCGCGGATCGTCGCCATAGGCGATGCCCACGGTTTTGGCGTACGTGCTGTCCGGAGTCAACGCATTGAGCACCTGCACCGGCGAACAACCGCCCAGCACCAGCAGCAACACGATCCCCAACCCTTGCCGGAATAAACCTGCCATACGCGCCGAACCTCGCCTCAGGACTGATCGCTGCGCCACTGGCGCCGCACATGGTCAAGCCGCTGCTGTTGGGTCAGCCCCACCGGCGGTGGCACCAGCACGGCTCGCGGATGCAGCAAGCGTAGCCATAACCAGCCATCGAGCACGGTGCGGTCGCTGAATCCCAGCGTCAGGCCTTGATGCACATGGGAGGCCATCGTCGCGTAATCGGTTCCCAGCGATTGGCACCAGCGCCAGATATGCTGCTCCAGCAAGCAGGTTTGCAGGCGTTCGCGCTGGCGCCGGGTCAGGCTTTCTTCGATGCTCAGCGGCTCGACGGCTAGCCCCGGGTTGCGCAACTGCTGCCAGCCCAGACTGCCAATGGCCCGGTCGGCCCAAGTGCCACCGAACCAGCGCAGCTGACGAATCGGCCCGAGCCAGCGGCTCAGCTCAGCGGCATCGCAGGCATCGAAAAAATAGCTCGCGGTCTGCCGGTTGTAATAGCTGAGCAAAGCCCGGTGGTTCAATCCAAACGACACCGTGAGCATGCGCTGCAAGTGACTCAGCAGTTGTTGCGCCGCAACCTCACTGCTCAGCAACAGCCCGCGCCAGGTGTTCGGGTCGCTGTGACACAACGCGGCCAATGCCGGGCAGTCACGCAGCTCGATCAACACCGGGCCGTGCTCGCTGACCGGTTCGAACTCAGTGCCTTCGAACAGGCTGAAACACTGCACACCGGCAAAAGCCCGGTGCAGGGTCAGCAAGGCCTGCGGTGCATCCGGGCCATCGAGCAACAGCCACTGCGCCATGGGCTCAAGCGCCGCGCCATTCATGTTGCGCCGCTCTGTTCAAGCGCGGTGACCAGTCGGCAACTGCACACCGATTGAGCGCAATGGTTGAAACTGCCGCCGCCGGGGATCAGGCACAACAGCAGCAACGGTTCACCGCAAGTCAGCAGTTGCTGCAAGCCGTCACTCACCAGGCTGTTGGGCAGAGGCAACGGCAGGTCATCATCGGTGTCGGCAACGGCGGATGGCGGCTGCAGCACGCCGCTGATCATCGGCTGATCCGGATCCCCCTCAAAGAAACTCACCACCACCTCGACACCCTCGCTCAGCGCCGCCATGGACACCTGCGTCAGGGACGGCGCAAGCGGTAGCCAACAATGACTCGGAGCGGCCCCTTCGCCCTGGTAGAGCCAGTCGAATTGCACCGCCACCGGACGCATCCGGTCAGGCTGCGGCTCATCGACCGCCACCACCCAGGCCCGTTGCAGGCTGTGCATGCGCAGGCGCGATGACGCTGTAGCCGATGTGTACGGCACTTGCACCGTGCCGAACAGGCGGTTGACGTAGGGAGGTTCACGGGATGGATCGGCGCGATGTTCAATGCGTGTGAGCAACCACGGCCGATTGCATTCAGCGAAGGGATGACCGGCCAACCGCAGCCAGTGACCGCTGCGCAACGCTGGCAGTTCACTCTGGCCTTCAGCCCGTTGCACACCCGATAAACTGCTCCCGATTGCACTTTGCAATTGCCATTGCCGCAACGCGGGTGACCTATCTTGCCCGTCGTCCCCGCGCGGATACTGCGCGGTACCGGCCACGGGTAACTGCGCCGGATCATCGGCGAACACCAGGCAATGCCGGTCGCGATCGTGTTCAAAGTAGTAGTGAATCCGCGCCTGCGCACACAAGCGCTGGAGCAGTTGCAAATCGGACTCGCGGTACTGCGTGCAGAACGTCCGGGCCGGGTAGCCGCCGGACAGATCGAAGCGGCGCTGGGCACCAACAATCCCGTGCTCCCTGAGCACTTGTTCGATGATCTGCGGCACCGAACGGCCACTGAAGATGCGCTGGCTGAAGCGCAGCGCGAGGCAACCGAGTTTCGGCCCCAGACGGATCCGGCTCAATCTCGAACCCTCTGCGTGTTCATGCTGGACAAGGCTCTGCAATTGCCCGTGCACGCCCTCCCCCGACAGCCCGAAACAGAGGAACGCCGAACGGTATAGCAGGCCGGCGAGATCCAGGTGCGGATCGTCGATCAACACATCGATCTCGAACGCAAAGGATTCGCTGAGGGCTTCGCTACCGGTAAAGGCCAGGACTTCGAAAGGGTCGGACAGGCCCGCTACATCGAGACGAAAGGACGACTCGTTGACTGGTTCGAACATGGGCGGATCTCTACAGGAGGGGCGGTCGGGGATTCTCGCCGAGAGCCATGGCCGAGTAGAGAGCTGAAGTACAACTTAGGAAATGACCTACGCGAAAAGCAGACCGGATGACTTTGCTGGCCGGGAATGCCATGGATTTCGCGAAGATTTTGGGAGATATCCCACCGGATCATCCGAATTTTCCGCCACGCTCAGGAAAAATTCAGACAACCCGGCAAGATCGCCACCTGGCCTCAGGAAGACAGGTAGGAGGAGCGGGTCAGGCCCAGACGCAAGGCATCGAGAAATTGCGTGCGCTCGCTGGCACTGATGCGGGCACTGGCGCACTTGTCGCGGTAGTGAGTCATCAGTTCTTCCGGCGACAAGTGCACGTAACGCAGCATGTCTTCGATGGTGTCGTGGGTCTCGATACCGGCGTGGTACACGCTGCCATCGGCGTTCTGGTAGATGTTCACCGAGTCGGTGTCACCGAACAGGTTGTGCATGTCGCCGAGGATTTCCTGATAGGCGCCAACCAGGAACACGCCCAGCAGGTAGTCTTCGCCTTCATTCAAACCGTGTACCGGCAGGCTGGTTTCGATGCTCTGCTCGTCGACGTACTGATTGATCTTGCCGTCGGAGTCGCAGGTCAGGTCTTGCAGCACCGCGCGACGCAGCGGCTCTTCATCGAGACGGTGCAGCGGAATGATCGGCAGGACCTGATCGATTGCCCAGGTGTCCGGCAGGCTCTGGAATACCGAGAAGTTGCAGATGTACTTGTCGGCCAGCTTGTCGTTGAGTTCGTCGAGCACTTGGCGGTGCGAACGCTGACGTGCTTTCAGCGAGTTGTGCAGGCGACGGCACACGGCGAAGTAGCACTGCTCGGCCAGGGCTTTTTCCGCCAGGGTCAGTTTGCCGTCGGCGTACTGCGCGGCTACATCGCTCATGTAGTGGGTGGCGCGCCAGTAGGTTTCTGTGACCATTTCGATGTCGGTCGGGCCGAGCAGGTCAACCAGCCACTGCACGGTTTCCGGCAGGTTTTCCTTGTTTTCGATCAGCGGGATTTCGTCGTTATGCTTCTCGACGTCGGTTACCTGCACCACCAGCATGGCGTGGTGCGCGGTCAGCGAGCGGCCGCTTTCGGAGAAAATGTGCGGATGCGGCAGGCTCTGCGCGTCGCAGAATTCCTTGAGCATGCCAACCACGACACCGGCGTAATCGTCCATGTCGTAGTTGATCGAGCTGGCGTTGCGCGAGTGCGTGCCGTCGTAGTCGACGCCCAGACCGCCGCCGACGTCGATGTGATCGACCGGCAGACCGAGATTGCGCAGCTCGCCGTAGTAACGGATCGCTTCCTTGAAGCCGTGCTGGTAATCAGCGAGGTTGGCGATCTGCGAGCCCATGTGGAAGTGCAGCAGGCGAATGCCCTGATCCAGGCCTGCCGCGCGGAAACGCTCGACCACCGACAGCAGTTGTGCTGCCGACAGACCGAATTTGGATTTCTCGCCACCGGTGTCCGCCCACTTCGACGACGCCAGCGACGACAGACGCACGCGCAGGCCGACCTGTGGCTTGACCTTGAGCGAGGCGGCTTCTTCGATCACCAGACCGACTTCGGATTCTTTCTCGATGACGATGAAGACGTTGTGGCCAAGCTTCTGGCCCATCAGCGCCAGACGGATGAACTCGCGGTCCTTGTAACCGTTGCAGACGATGGTGCCGCCCTTCGGCGCCAGCGCCAGCACGGCCAGCAGCTCAGGCTTGGAGCCGGCTTCCAGACCGATGGAGACGTCCTGGGTGGCGATGATGTTCTCGATCACCGCTTCTTGCTGGTTGACCTTGATCGGGTACAGCGCGGTGTATTTGCTCTGGTACTCCAGGCGCTCGATGTTCGAATCGAAGGCACCGGTCAGTTGGCGAACACGGTCTTGCAGAATGTCGGGGAAGCGAACCAGCAACGGCAAGGACAAACCGCTTTTGCGCAGTTGGTCGACTTGTTCGAACAGGTCGATAGGCGAGCTGCTCGGACCGTTCGGACGAACTTCGACGCGACCGGCGTCATTGATCGCGAAATACCCGGCCCCCCAATGGCGAATCCCGTAAACACTGCGGCTGTCCGCAACTGTCCATTGGCTGCCATCGTCTTTGCGTGTGCGTCGTACGGACATCGAAGTCCCCTATAAAGAAGTCATAGTGCGTCGCCTGATCTCAGGCCGGCGCATTCTAAAGAATGAAAATGACGGTTTGTCAGCGCGGCGGTAGACCGCACTGACTGCGTGGAGTTTAGAAACCGGTCATGAACAGGCTCTGTGAAAACCATGGAGACGACGCCGGATCTGAAGTGTTTCAGCGCCGGATCAAGCCGCAGGTGGTTTTCACAGAGGCTGCTAGCCGCCGGACTTCTTCGCTTTGAAACCGTGCTTGATCAGCTCAGCCAAGAGTAGCTCGACATGATCGCCCTGGATTTCGATGATTCCGTCTTTCAACGCGCCGCCGGTGCCGCAACGTTTCTTCAACGTTGTCGCCAGCTCCTTGAGCGCGTCTTCGGCCAGTGGCACGCCGGTGATGGTAGTCACCGTTTTGCCGCCACGGCCCTTGCTCTCGCGTCGCACGCGGGCAATGCCGTCGCCAGCCGGGATCACGGTTTGTTTGCAGATACAGGCGTCCACCGGCTTACTGCATTCCGGGCAATGACGACCTGCGTCGGTGGAAAATACCAGGCCGCCCAGGGCGGCGAAGGATGCGGCTTTTTTGGCCACCGGCAATCCTCTCGGGAGGACAAAGACTGATCGCGACCTTGGGCAAGGTCATCGACCGCGAAGCCCCACTCAGGCAGGGGCAGCGCTACTGCACCGATAAAGCGCCAAATGCAGGAGCTGTCGAGTGAAACGAGGCTGCGATCTTTTGATTTCGACGCCAAAACAAAAAATCAAAAGATCGCAGCCTGCGGCAGCTTCTACAAAAAGCACTCGCGGTGCAGCTTGAAAAGGTCGCGCAGTGTAACGGCAAAAATCCCGATTGCTAAGTGCCAATCGGCGCCAATTTATGTGTTCTTTGCGACGTCGCTTTGCTGCGCCTTCAGATAGCGCTTCAATGCGGCCAGAGAGTCCGGGCAATAAGGCTTCTGCTGGATTTCCTGCAGCACCTGTTCGACCGGAATAAAGCGCGCTTCCAGCACCTCTTCCGGTTGCAGTTTCAATGGGCCGTCCCACACGGCAGAAAACGCCGAACACCACAGGCGATTGCCGGTGTCCTCAAAATAGAAATGGTCATGAGCCGTCAGCTCGACGCCGCTGACGCCCAATTCTTCTTCCAGTTCACGGGCCGCCGACTCGGCGTAGGTCTCGTCTGCCTGGACCATGCCGCCCGCCGCGACGTCCCAGTAGCCGGGATAAATCGCCTTGCTCAAGGTGCGCCGGTGCACGCACAGCTCACCGGCAGAATTGAACAACATGATGTAGGTGCCACGGCCAATCAACCCGCGCTCGCGCAAATCGGCGCGCACGAGCGCGCCGAGCAGGTTGTCCTGCTCGTCGACCCAGGCGATCTGTTCGGCATCCGAGGCGGCGCGATGGGCCGCCTCTTTGGCGTTCTGGCTCATGAATCAGCCCTGATTGAGCAGTTGACGCAAATCGATCACCGCCGCGTTGGCCCGGGAAATATAGTTGGCCATGACCAGCGAGTGGTTGGCCAGCACGCCGAAGCCGCTGCCGTTAAGAATCATAGGACTCCAGACCGGCTCCTGCGAGGCTTCCAGTTCACGGATGATCTGACGCACGCTGACCGTGGCGTTCTTCTTCGCCAGCACATCGGCGAAATCGACTTCAATGGCGCGCAGCAGGTGCGACAGCGCCCAGGCCTGACCGCGCGCTTCGTAGAACACGTTGTCGATCTGCATCCACGGGGTCTCGACGACTTCTTCGTCAACCTGCGGCACTTCGCCGATCGCCGGCACTTCGGTTTTCAGCGCAGTATTGAGTTTGACCCGGCCAACGCTGGCCGACAGGCGTTGCGACAGCGAACCGAGACGGGTGCCGACATCGCCCAGCCAGTTGTTCAGGTTGTCGGCGCGAGCATAGAACAGCGCGTTTTTCTGGGTTGGATCGGACAGGCGCGCCTGATAACGACTCAGCGAGTTGATGCCCTCCTGATATTCCGACTCACTCGACGGCAGGATCCAGCTTTTGTTGTCGAAGTTGAAACGCGGCTCGGCCTTGGCCAGATCGGCATCCTCCGCCGACTGCGACTGCGAACGGGCAAAGTCTTTACGCAGGGCACGGGTCAGGTCACGCACCTGCACCAGCACGCCGTATTCCCAGCTTGGTGTGTTGTCCATCCACAGGCCCGGCGGGAAGCGGTCGTTGGAAATGTAGCCGCCCGGCTTGTTGAGCAAGGTGCCGGCAACGGTCTTCAGGGTTTCGACGGTGGTGTAGCCGATCACCATCTGCTTGCCTTCTTTCTCGGCCGCCACTTGCGCGTTTTGTGCGACCGGAAACAGCGCCGGCTCCTGGCTCCAGTACCAGCCAAGGCCAATGGTCACCAGCAGGTAGATGCCGATCAGCGTGGCCAATGCACGGCTGAACAGTAATCCGCCAACATAGCTGCGGGTGGCCGACTTGGGTTCGGCGGCACGTTCAGGCGCGCTGCCCGCGCGGTTTTTCCAGTCCAGCATGGCGATATCCTTTCAATCACTTGGGTTCAACGGTTCGACCACAACCATACAACAACGTGCCGGGGCCGGGCACCCGCGCGTAAAGATAAGCCGCAATTCGTATGGGCGAATGACGCTTCGACGATGACTAAGGGAATCCCCGATGCCCATGCTTCAGCCCATCGGATTGAAAACCATCGCAAAGGTCATTCACTGCACGGATAAAAGCACGACTGCGCCGTCATCCTGATCACCCAGCTTAGTCAGTGAGTGCCCGGCCTACGGGGACTTGTCAGACACTCAGGTCAAAAACAAAACCGCCCGGTCAGAAACTGAATGGTGACGCACTGCAGATTATTGACGTACGACACTCGTGTAAGGGAAAAGAGGTGCTAGCATAGAGCCACCAGTCGATCTCAGCATGCAGCCTAACTAGTAGTCAGGATATGACCGAGCCAGAAGACCCCAGCCGTGAGCGTCTCAAGCACCACTTTGCCCAGCGGGTAATTCATCAGGCACGTCAGATTCTTGAGATATGGCAGCGCCTGCAACGCACTGAGTGGTCCAATGTCGATCTCGCCGAACTGAGCGAGGCCAACCTGCGCCTGCTGCGTTTTGCCGAGCGCTTCGAACAGCCCGAACACACGCAGCTTGCGCGCCATATCAGCCAATCGCTGGAAGCGGTGGACGCCAATCGCGGTCGCCTGAGCAGTGGCTTGATCACCGACCTCAATCGCTTGATGCAGCGCTTGTCACGCACCGGCCTGCGCCATGGCGATCAACTCGACCAGACTTTCCTGCCACCGCTGCGCAAACCGATCTATGTGATGCTGCAAGATCACGACCGCGCCGAACGCCTGGCCAAACAACTGGAATTCTTCGGTCTGAGCGCGCAGGCGCTGGACAGTGTGTCGGCGTTTCGCTCCTCGATGGTCGAGCGCCTGCCCGCGGCGATCGTCATGGACGTCGATTTCAGCGGTGCCGGCATCGGCCTGAAACTCGCCGCGGAGGCCCAGGTCGGTTTGGAAGAACCGCTGCCGCTGCTGTTCTTCAGCCTGCACGAAACCGACACGCCAACCCGTCTCGCCGCCGTGCGCGCCGGCGGCCAGGAGTTCCTCACCGGCACCCTCGAAGCGTCGAGCCTGCTGGAAAAGATAGAAGTCCTCACCTGCGTCGCCCAGTACGAACCTTATAAAGTGCTGATCATCGACGACTCGCGTGCACAGGCCTTGCACACCGAGCGCCTGCTCAACAGCGCCGGCATCGTCACGCGGACCTTGATCGAACCGATTCAGGCGATGGCGGAACTGGCCGATTTCCAGCCCGACCTGATCATCCTCGACATGTACATGCCAGCCTGCACTGGCACCGAACTGGCCAAAGTGATTCGCCACAACGATCGCTATGTCAGCGTGCCGATCATTTACCTGTCGGCCGAGGACGATCTGGACAAGCAGCTCGACGCCATGAGCGAGGGCGGCGATGACTTCCTGACCAAACCGATCAAGCCGCGCCACCTGATCACCACCGTGCGCAACCGCGCCGCCCGCGCGCGCAATCTCAAAGCACGGATGGTCCGCGACAGCCTCACCGGTCTGTATAACCACACGCACATTCTGCAATTGCTCGAAGACTGCTCGTTCCGCGCGCGCCGCGAGAACAAGCCATTGAGCTTTGCCATGCTCGACATCGACCATTTCAAACGGGTCAACGACAGCCACGGCCACCCGATGGGCGACCGGGTGATCAAGAGCCTCGCGCTGTTTCTCAAGCAGCGTTTGCGCAAAACCGATTTCATTGGCCGATACGGCGGCGAAGAATTCGCCATCGTCATGCCCGACACCGATATAGAGGCCGCGCACAAAGTGCTCGACGAGATCCGCCAGCGCTTCGCTGAAATCCACTACCCGGCGCAGCCGCAGGATTTGTGGTGCACCTTCAGCGCCGGCGTGGTGGAAATGCACGATGACTGCGACAGCCTGATGATGGCCAGTCAGGCCGATGAGGCGCTGTACCGCGCCAAGGGCGCCGGACGCAATCGCGTGCAGACCGCGCGCGACTCAAAGCAAAGTGCCACTTTTTCATCGGATTCCACTGATTCGGTCATAACCCTGTAACAGAACCGCAATAAATTCAGGCGCTTACCATTTCTGCCGTTGGTAGCCGTCATGCGCCTGAAGTTGCTCACCAATCTCAATACCCTGCTGTTGGTCGCCGTGTGTCTCGCACTCGGCGCGACGCTGTGGTGGTCGCAAAAAGCCCTTGAGCGCCCGTATCTGTTGATGGAGCGTTATCTGGGGCTGTCGCAGCAATTTCAGAACGAGGTGGCACGCAACGTCGAGGATTACCTCGCCAGCGGCGAYGCCTTGCGCCTGAGCAGTGCCAGTCAGGCCATCGACAATTTGCAGAAAGAACTCGGCGAATTGCCGCCAGCGCTGGCCGACACCCTGCGCCCGAGCCTGTCGGGCCTTGATGAATTCAGCAAGACCGACCTGCTCGCTGCCGGCAAACTGGCGGGCGACCCGCAGGCCTTGCTGTTGCAGGCAGAGCGCGAACTGAGCGCCAGCCTCGATCAGCTCAGCACTTACGCCAACGGCAATGCGGCTTATCTGACGCCGTTGCTCGTCGCTTCGCAGCACTTGGGCAAGCTGTCACTGGCGCGGGACAAACTGGTCAGCAGCGGGCGCAGTGAACTGGCCGCCGATGTTGAGCGCGAAGTCACCAATATCCGCTCGCAAGCTCAAGTGATTGATGCCCTGCCCTTGCTCGGCGTCGTCGCCAACAATGAATCGGGCAGCGACGATTTCGCCGCGCTGATGGGCATCGAGAGCAGCGAAAAAGCCGTTGCCGAAGACGCCGGTGTCGGGCTCAAACGTGAGCTCAACAGCTTGCTCGGACGCTATCCGGCGGAGCTGGCACGCACACGGGATCAGATCCAGAAACGCACCGACCTCAGCACCGCCACCCACCAGAAAATCGCCGCCGTGCAGCAGGCCATCGCCGGACTTGAGCCGGTCGTGCGCGCGCAGCACGGGCAAATTCAAGGCGAAGTGCGGCTGATGCAAGGCGTGATGATCGGCTTGATTCTGCTGATTGCGTTGCTCATCGACACCTTGCAGCGGCGGCTGGCCCGCACGCTGACCAATCTCGCTCCGGCGCTGTCGAACTGGGCCGAAGGCGATTTCAGCCGCGACATTCATTTGGGCAAAACCAACCGTGAACTGCACGACATCGAGGCCTCGCTCAATCGCTTGCGTGCCTACCTGGTGGATTTGGTCGGGACAATTCGCGGCAATGCCGAACAAGTCGCAGGCAGCAGTCGCACACTCGCCGAACTAAGCAACGACTTGCACAACGGCGCCGAACATCAGGCCGGTGACACCGCGCTGATCCGCGATTCACTCGGCGAGTTGGAGGCGACGATTCAGCAGGTCGCTGGCGATGCACAGCAGGCAGCGGATGCCAGTCGTCACGCCGGATTGGCGGTCGAGCACGGCCAGACCGTGATTGGCCAAAGCCTCACCGGCCTGCACGCGCTGGTCGGTGAGGTTCAGGGCAACGCGCAAATGATCGAGCATCTGGCCGAGGAGTCAGCGACCATTGGTGGCGTATTGACGGTGATTCGCTCGATTGCCGATCAAACCAATCTGCTGGCGCTTAACGCGGCGATCGAAGCGGCGCGTGCCGGGGAAATGGGTCGAGGATTTGCCGTGGTGGCTGAAGAAGTGCGCTCGCTGGCACAACGTACAGCCGGCGCAACTGCCGAGATTCAAACCCTGATCGCCGGCCTGCAAACCGCTGCTCGTCAATCGGTTGAAGGCATGCGCGCGCAGGTCGAGCACGCCGAAGCCACGGCCAATCAGGCGCAAGCGGCGGATGGTGCGCTGGATAAAATCGTCGGCGCGATCCAGACCATTTCCGACACGGCGATCCGCATTGCCGACGTCACGGCGCAGCAGAGCGGCGCGGTCAGCGAGATTCGCGATCACAGTGAGCGGATTCATCAGTTGGGTGGGGATAATCTGGTGCGTATCGGCCGCGGGCGTGAGCAGGGTGAGAATCTGCTGGTATTGGGCGGGCAACTGCATACGGCCGTTCAGGCATTTCGCGTCTGATGAACCGCCTTCGCGAGCAGGCTCGCTTGTATGGTAGGACTTGAAGGGAGGAGGAGGGACAAGGCTCGATTCTGACTGTTGACGCAGTACAGACCGTGGGAGATTTCGCCCCTCCTCCTTTCACCCAAGCGCCGATAAAGAATGCATCTGGCTAGACCGACGATAGGAACAAGCCTGCGCCTCTGGGTGAGCCCTTCAAG